>NZ_JBHRWK010000003.1:0-120046 GCF_042647925.1 Amycolatopsis speibonae | reverse complement strand
CGCCTCTTCACCACCACCCAGCCCCAGACAGTGTGATGGGGCAGGGCCTCCGGCCCCGCCCCACCAACACCAACGAACCCCAATCCGAAAACGCAACAGCCTCTGAGGGTAGGCAAGGAGGCCTTCACGGCCGGCCACCAAGCGCATTCAGAGGACTAATTGCGGCTCAGTACTCGTCGTGCCGCTTCCACCAGTGGCCAGGGCCGTCCGTCCCGCGGCCGGACTCCTCCCAGGCCTCCTGTCGCCCGAGCGGCGTCAGATCCAGGTACCGCAGCGTTCCCACCAGCTGGTCCCCGCCGCGAGCCGTGGTGAAGTAGGTCCGGTACACGTCTTCGCCGTCGCGCAGGAAGACGCTGATGCCGAACCCGCCGTCGATGCCGCAGTCCGGGTTGAAGCCGTCGAGGGTCGAGACCCACGGGATGGTCCAGCCCATCCGCTCCTTGTACCGCTCTATCTCGGGCAGCGTCGCCGGCGCGACCACGGACAGCGTGGTGTCGCGGGCGTGCAGATGGGCGAGATGGCCGATGTGATCCACGACCATCGAGCAGCCGGGGCAGCCCGCCTTCTGCCCGGGGGCCAGCATGAAGTGGTAGACGATCAGCTGACGTCGTCCCTCGAACAGCTCCAGCAGCGTGACCCGGCCCTGGGTACCTTCGAATTCGTATCCGCCGTCGAAGCGGACCATCGGCAGCCGCCGCCGTTCGGCGGCGACCGCGTCCGCGGCCCGGGTGAGCTCCTTTTCCTTGGCCAGCAACGCTTCCCGCGCGATCTGCCAGTCTTCTCGCGAGACGATGTCCGGCAGCGTGGTGGTCTCAGTCATCTTTGTCGCCTTTCCGCAGCTCGGCCAGGTGCTGCTCCATCCGGTCGAAGCCGCCTTCCCAGAAGTGCCGATAGCGCTCGACCCAGTCGGAGACCTCGCCGAGCGGGGCGGCCTCCAGCCGGCAGGGCCGCCACTGCGCCGTCCGGCTCCGGCTGATCAAGCCCGCGCGTTCGAGGACCTTCAGGTGTTTGGAGACGGCCTGGAGGCTGACCGAAAAGGGCTCGGCCAGCTCGTTGACGCCGGCCTCGCCGGTGGAGAGGCGGGCGAGGATCGCCCGCCGGGTGGGGTCCGCCAAGGCGGCGAACGTGGCGCTGAGCTGATCAGTGGTCATCGCTGCTCAATCAATCGGTTGTTTAACCTTCCGGTTGAATATACTGGTGCGAGTTGATCTGTCAAGCACGAGTGAGAGCGCCATCACGCAAGTGGGTGGGTTTAAAACAGTAGGAAGTCCTAGTATTTTGGAGGGATGAGCAGCGACCTGCACCGGCCCGTGAACCCCGTTCGGTTCGTGACGGCGTCGAGCCTTTTCGACGGGCACGACGCGTCCATCAACATCATGCGGCGCATCCTGCAGTCACAGGGCGCGGAGGTCGTGCACCTCGGGCACAACCGATCGGTCGACGAGGTCGCCACCGCGGCCATCGCCGAGGACGTCCAGGGCGTGGCCATCAGCGCCTACCAGGGCGGGCACGTCGAGTACTTCAGCTACCTGGTCGAGCTGCTCAACGAGCGCGGCGCGGGGCATATCAAGGTGTTCGGCGGGGGCGGCGGTGTCATCGTCCGCGAGGAGATCGACCTGCTGCACTCGCGGGGGGTCGCGCGGATCTTCTCGCCCGAGGACGGCTACGAAATGGGCCTCCCGGGCATGATCAACCTGATGATCAAGGCCTGCGACACGGACCTTTCCGCGCAGTCGCCGGGTTCGCTGGACAAACTGCTTTCGGGTGACATCCCGGCGTTGTCCCGCGTCATCACGCAGCTTCAGCGCGAGGCGCTGCCGCAAGGCTGGCTCGACAAGATCGCCGAGACCGCCAAGTCGCGGACCGTGCCGGTCCTCGGCATCACCGGAACGGGTGGTTCGGGCAAGTCGTCGCTCACCGACGAGCTGATCCGCCGGTTCCGGCTGGACCAGGAGGACAAGCTCCGCATCGCCGTGCTCGCCGTCGACCCGTCGCGCCGCAAGGGCGGGGGAGCACTGCTCGGCGACCGCATCCGGATGAACTGCCTCGACGGCAGCCCGGTGTACTTCCGCTCGCTGGCCACCCGGACCACCAGCGGCGAGATCCCCACCGGCCTCTCCGAGTCGATCCTCGCCTGCAAGGCGGCGGGCTTCGACCTCGTGATCGTCGAGACGCCGGGTATCGGCCAGGGTGACGCCGGCATCGTCGACTACGTGGACCAGTCGCTGTACGTCATGACGCCGGAGTTCGGCGCGGCGTCGCAGCTGGAGAAGATCGACATGCTCGACTTCGCCGACGCCGTCGCGATCAACAAGTTCGAGCGCCGCGGCGCCGAGGACGCCCGTCGCGACGTCGCGCGCCAGCTCGTCCGCAACCGTGAGGCGTTCAGCTCCTCGCCCGAGGACATGCCGGTCTACGGCACCAGTGCCGCGAAGTTCAACGACGACGGCGTCACCGCGCTCTACCAGCACCTGCGCGACACCCTGGCCGAGCGCGGCCTGACCGTCTTGCCCGGTGTGCTCCCGAAGGCCGAGGGCAAGGTTTCGACCGACGCCAGCACGATCATCCCCGCCAACCGGACGCGCTACCTCGCGGAGATCTCCGACACCGTCCGCGGCTACCACACCAAGACGGAGCAGCAGGTCGCCGCGCTCCGCAAGCGTGAGCACCTCGCCGTCGCCAAGGAGGCGCTGGCCGCCGTCGACGCGAGCACCGACGCGCTCGACGGGCTGCTCGCCGCCGCCGAGTCCGATGTGGACGGTGAGTCGACGGATCTGCTGGCGCGCTTCGGCGTGCTCGCGGAGTCCTACCGCGCCGACGAACTGGTCGTGAAGATCCGCGACAAGGAACTGCACACCCAGCTCTGGCGTGACACGTTGTCCGGCAACCGGATCCCGCGCGTGGCGCTGCCGCGCTACACCGAATCCGGCGAGCTGCTGTCGTTCCTGCGCCGCGAACACCTGCCCGGATACTTCCCCTACACCGCGGGCGTCTTCCCGTTCAAACGCGAGGGCGAGGACCCGGCGCGGATGTTCGCCGGCGAGGGCGACCCCTTCCGCACCAACAAGCGGTTCAAGCTCCTGTCGGCCGACTCGGACGCGAAGCGCCTCTCGACCGCGTTCGACTCCGTGACCCTCTACGGGCACGACCCGCACACCCGCCCCGACATCTACGGCAAGGTCGGCACCTCCGGCGTCTCCATCGCGACGCTGGAGGACATGAAGGTGCTCTACGACGGCTTCGACCTGACGTCGCCGAGCACTTCGGTGTCGATGACGATCAACGGCCCGGCGCCGACGATCCTCGCGTTCTTCCTCAACACCGCGATCGACCAGCGCGTCGAGGCGTTCAAGGCCGAGCACGGCCGCGAGCCGTCCGAAGCCGAGGCCGCCGAACTGCGCGAGTGGGCGCTGCGCAACGTCCGCGGCACCGTGCAGGCGGACATCCTCAAGGAGGACCAGGGGCAGAACACCTGCATCTTCTCCACCGAGTTCAGCCTGCGGATGATGGCCGACATCCAGGAATGGTTCATCGACCACGGCGTGCGGAACTTCTACTCGGTGTCGATCTCCGGCTATCACATCGCCGAGGCCGGGGCGAACCCGATCTCGCAGCTGGCGTTCACCCTGTCGAACGGTTTCACCTACGTCGAGAGCTACCTCGCGCGCGGGATGAGCATCGACGACTTCGCGCCGAACCTGTCGTTCTTCTTCTCCAACGGCATGGACGCCGAGTACACGGTGCTGGGCCGGGTCGCGCGCCGGATCTGGGCGGTCGCGATGCGGGAGCGCTACGGCGCCAACGAGCGCTCGCAGAAGCTCAAGTACCACGTGCAGACCTCCGGCCGTTCGCTGCACGCGCAGGAGATGAGCTTCAACGACATCCGCACCACGCTGCAGGCGCTGTGCGCGCTCTACGACAACGCGAACTCCTTGCACACCAACGCCTTCGACGAGGCGATCACGACGCCGTCGGAAAGCTCGGTGCGCCGGGCGATGGCCATCCAGATGATCATCAACAAGGAATGGGGCCTGTCGAAGAACGAGAACCCGCTGCAGGGTTCGTTCATCATCGACGAGCTGACCGACCTGGTCGAAGAGGCCGTCCTGCTGGAGTTCGACCGGATCTCCGAACGTGGCGGCGTCCTGGGCGCGATGGAGACCGGCTACCAGCGCGGCAAGATCCAGGACGAGTCGATCCTCTACGAACGCCAGAAGCACGACGGCACGTTGCCGATCATCGGCGTCAACACCTTCCGCAACCCGCACGGCGGCGAGAACGACGTCGAGGTCGAACTGGCGCGGGCGACCGAGGACGAGAAGGTGTCGCAGTTGAACCGGCTGGAGGACTTCCAGCACCGGCACCACGCCGACGCGCAGGTCGCGCTCAAGACGCTGCGCGAGGCGGCGACCCGGGGCGGAAACCTGTTCGGCGTGCTGATGGACGCGGCGCGGGTGTGCTCGCTCGGCCAGATCACCGAGGCGTTCTTCGAGGTGGGCGGGCAGTACCGGCGCAATGTCTAGCGGCGCGGGAATATAGCGCGGCGTGTTCGGGTAGTTGCTGAACATGCAGATCGGAATCGCCACCTTCATCACCGACGAAGGCATCAGGCCGGACGTCCTCGCCGCCGCCGCCGAGGAGCGCGGGTTCAGCTCGCTCCAGATCGCGGAGCATTCGCACATCCCGGTCAGCCGGGAGTCGCAGTATCCGGGCGGCGGCGAGCTGCCGCGCGTGTACTACCGGACGCTGGATCCGTTCGTCGCGCTGACGGCGGCGGCCGGCGCCACGTCGAACCTGAAACTGGGCACCGGGGTCGTGCTGCTGCAGCAGCGCGACGTCATCCACACGGCGAAAGAGGTCGCCTCGCTCGACCTCGTCTCACGGGGCCGGTTCATGTTCGGCGTCGGCGTCGGGTGGAACCGGGAGGAAATGCGCAATCACGGCACCGACCCGAAGACGCGGGGCGCGCTCGTCGACGAACAGCTCGCCGCGCTGAAGGAGATCTGGACCAAGGACGAGGCCGAGTTCCACGGCAAGCACATCGACTTCGACCCGATCTTCGCGTGGCCGAAGCCGGTGCAGAAGCCGCATCCGCCGATCTACATCGGTGGCGCGGGGGAAAAGGCGCTCCGGCGGATCGCCGCCTTCGGTGACGGCTGGCTGCCGCACGCCCACACCCCGGCCGAGGAACTCCGCCGGGCGCGCCAGTGGCTGGCCGATCAGGGCCGGAGTGACGTCAAGTTCTCGGCGTTCGGTGCCTCCCCGGAACAGGACGCGCTGAGCAACCTGGTGGAGGGCGGCGTCGACGAGGCCACCTTGTTCCTGCCGACCGAGCCCGAAGCGGCCACACTGGAGCGACTCGACCAGTACGCGAAGGTCGCCGAGAGCTTTCGAAAGGGGCAGCAGGCGTGACTGAGGTTCAAATCGGCTTGGCCGCGGCGCTCGAGCAGTTCTCACCGCGCGAGTCGATCCGGCTGGCCGCGCTCGGCGAGCAGCACGGATTCTCCGGCCAGATGGCCGCCGACCACTTCCAGCCGTGGGTCCCTCAACAGGGTGAAGCTTCCTTCGTCTGGAGCGTGCTCGCCTCGCTGGCGGAGAACACCACCGGCGACCTCGGGCCGGGCGTGACCTGCCCGTCGTTCCGGCTGCATCCGTCGATGGTCGCGCAGGCCGCGGCGACGCTGGAGGCGACCTACCCCGGCCGGACCTGGCTCGGCATCGGCTCCGGTGAGGCGCTCAACGAGCACATCGTCGGCGGCTACTGGCCCGAAGCGCCCGAGCGTGTGCGGCGGATGTTCGAGGCGCTCGAAGTCATCCGGAAGCTGTTCACCGGCAAGGACGTCAAGCACAGCGGCGAGTTCTTCAAGCTCCACACCACCCGGCTGTGGACGCTGCCGGACGAGCCGCCGCCGATCTACATCGCGTCGGCGGGCCCGTACACCTCGCGCAAGACCGGCGAACTCGCGGACGGGCTGATCACGCCGGGCGCGTCGATCGAGAAGCTGGCGGGGATCCTCGACAACTTCGGCACCGGCGCGCGCAAGGCGGGCAAGGACCCGGACTCGATGCCGAAGCTGCTGCAGGTGCACCTGTCGTGGGCCGAGGACGACGAGACGGCGTGGGCCAACGCGATGGACCAGTGGCCCAACGGCGGCATGAAGTTCCCCAAGGCCGACATCCGCTCGCCGTTCGACTTCGCGCAGATGGCGAAACTGGTGCGGCGTGAGGACTTCGAGGGTCGCATGGTCGTCTCGTCCGACCCGGACGTGCACCGCGCGGCACTGCAGAAGTACGTCGACGCCGGCTTCAACCGGATCTACGTCCACAACGTGGGCCGGAACCAGGACGAGTTCATCGAGACCTTCGGCCGGGACGTGCTGCCGAAGCTGACCGCGTAACGCGCGCTCGTGAGTGGTAAGGCTGGTCCTGGCCGTCCTTGCCACTCGCCTGAAGTCCGTGAAGGCCTCCTTCCCTACCTTCAGGGTAGGGAAGGAGGCCTTCACGGACCGAACCTGCGATCAACCGTAGCCAGAATCCGGTAGGTACCTAAGACGCCCTTGACTCTAGCCTTCCTTGCCACTCACGAGGGTTGTCAGACGTTCTTGTCCAGCAGCAGGTGCACCGAGAGCTCCAGCCGGTTCGCGACGTCGGCGGCGGAGGCGCGGCGGGTCACCCAGGCGACCAGGTTCGCCATCCAGACGTCGGCGATCACGTGGAAGATGTCGCGATCGGCCTCGGTCGGGTCCTCGATGCCCATGGCCTTGGCGAACATGTTCTCCATCAGCCGCCCGACCTGCTCGACCTCGGCGGCCGCGGTGGTGTCGGCGAACATGAAGGCGCGGACCATGGCCTCGGTGAGGTGCGGGTCTCGCTGCATCAGCCGGGTGTTGCGGCCGAGGACGACCATGAGCCGCTCGCTCGGGGTGTCGCCGGGGATGGTCGCGCGGTCGAGTTTCTCCTGCGCGCGTTCGAATTCCCTGGCCAGCCCGGAAACCAGCAGGTGGATCTTCGAGGGGAAGTAGCGGTACAGCGTGCCGAGCGCGACGTCCGCCTTCTCGGCGACCGCCCGCATCTGGACCGCGTCGTACCCGCCCTTCGCGGCGAGCGTCAGGGTCGCGTCGATGATGCGGCGCCGCCGGTCGCGTTGTGCCGCGGAGCCGAGTTCCTCGCCGCCCAGAGCGGAGAGACCGTTGCCGCTTCGCGCCTTCGCGCTCGTGGGCGCCTTGGCCTTCCCTGGCATCGCCACGTCCCCCTTCATCGAACGATCTTCGGAACTTGTTCCACTTTCCCCGCGTAGCGTACCTAAGCGGACGAACTGTTCAAGACGTGACCCACTGGGCAAGAAACTGTAACACGTTCTACACTCGCGGGTAGGTCACCGCGAGGAGGTCCCACCCGTGTCGATCGCGCTCACCGAGGAACAGGCGGCGCTGGCCGCGTCGATCCGGGCCTGGGCGGCTTCCGCCCGCCCCGTCGACGCCGTCCGGAGCGGCCGGATCGCCGAACCGCCACCAGGGCTGGCGGAACTCGGCCTGTTCGGCGTGGCGATTCCCGAAGACGTCGGCGGTGCAGGCGGCACGCTCGCCGATCTGGCCGCCGGGCTCGCCGAAGCGGCCGAAGCGCTCGTGCCTGGTCCAGTCCTCGGGACGGCGTTGGGCGGCGCGCTGCTCGCGACGGTTCCCCAGGCCGCCAAGGAGGTCCTGCCCGGTCTCGCGGACGGGACCGAACGGCTGGCGGTGGTACTCGGCCCGGGTTTCCGCGTCTCCGGTTCGGTCGTCGACGGCGAGTCGGGCCCGGCTCTCGACGTTCACCCATCGGCGTGGACGTTGGTTTCGGACGGCGACGTCTCCGCGCTCATTCCACCCGGGACGTCCGGAGCGGACATCGAGGAGTGCGACCCGTTCGACGTGTCTCGGCCGGTCGGCCGTGTCCGGTGCGCGAATGTGCGCCCCGAGGCGGTTTTCGATGCTCTGCCAGTGGATGCCTACGCCGCCACGCTCGGTGCCGCCGAAGCCGCGGGGATCGCCCGGTGGTGTCTTCGGACCGCCGTCGAGTACGCGAAGGTGCGCGAGCAGTTCGGCCGTCCCATCGGGTCTTTCCAGGCGATCAAGCATCTGTGCGCGGAAATGCTCTGCCGCGCCGAAGCCACCGACGCGCTCGCGTGGGACGCGGCGAGGGCGGCCGAAGACCCCGCGCAGCACGCCCTCGCGGCCGCGACCGCCGCGGCCTTCGCCCTCGACGCGGCCGTGGCCAACGCGAAGGACTGCATCCAGATCCTCGGCGGGATCGGCTTCACCTGGGAGCATGACGCGCACTTCTACCTGCGCCGCGCCGTGGCCCTGCGGCAGTGGCTCGGCGGGTCCGCCCGCTGGCGCCGCCGGGCCGCCGAACTCGCGCTGCGCGGAGACCGCCGCACGTTGAGCGTCGAGGTCGGGGAAGACGCCGGACTCCGTGACCTGGTCGGGGAAATCGCCGCCCTGCCGGAGCCGGGACGGCGTGTCGCGCTGGCCGATTCGGGACTGCTGGCCCCGCACTGGCCCGCGCCGTACGGCCGGGGCGCGACGGCCGCCGAACAACTGCGGATCGACGCCGCCCTCGCCGGAGCGGGCGTCCGCCGCCCCGATCTGGTCATCGGCGCCTGGGCCGTGCCGACGCTGCTGGAACACGGTTCCCCGGCCCAGCGCGAACGGTTCGCCGCGCCCACCCTGCGCGGCGAAATCACCTGGTGCCAGCTGTTCAGCGAGCCCGAGGCGGGCTCCGATCTCGCGTCGCTCCGCACGACGGCCCGGCGGACCGACGGCGGCTGGCTGCTGAACGGCCAGAAGGTGTGGACCTCGCTCGCGCGCGAAGCCGATTGGGCGATCTGCCTCGCGCGCACCGATCCGGACGCGCCGAAACACAAGGGGATCACCTACTTCCTCGTCGACATGACCGCCGAGGGGATCAGCACGCGGCCACTGCGCGAGATCACCGGCGACGCCGTCTTCAACGAGGTGTTCCTCGACGACGTCTTCGTCCCGGACGACATGGTCGTCGGCGAGGTCGACGGCGGCTGGCGGCTCGCGCGGACGACGCTGGCGAACGAGCGCGTCGCCCTCGGCAGCGGGTCCGCGGTGGGGGAGGGCGTCGAAAACCTGCTGGCCACCCTCGGCGATGACGCGGATCGGGAGCGGCTCGGCGCGCTGATCGCCGACGGGAGCGCGTGTTCGGTCCTGGACCTGCGGGCGACGCTGCGGCGGCTCGACGGTCAGGACCCGGGCGCCGAGTCGAGCGTGCGCAAACTGCTGGGCGTCCGGCACCGGCAGGCGGTGGCGGAGTTCGCGCTGGAGGCGCTCGGCGAGGACGCCCTCGTGGCCGGTGACCCCGCGCAGCACGAGTTCCTGCTGACCCGGTGCCTCAGTATCGCGGGCGGCACGACCCAGGTGCTGTTGTCCTTGACGGCCGAGCGGCTGCTGGGACTTCCACGGTCCTGAGAGCCGGGTCGTGAAAGTCCCGGTCACGGCTCTATGGCGTGCTATGAAAGGTCCTTTCCTTGCAAAATTTGCAAGGAAAGGACCTTTCATAGCACCGCTGCCCGCAGCCTGTCGGTCCCGTGCTCTAGCGTGCGGGGCGTGGAGTTCGGCACAGGAACCCAAGCCACCTTCGTCCCCTCGGATCCCCCGCGGGACGGTGTGCTGGCGCTCTGGGGAGACGGCACAGCGGGTGACACCGCGATCGAACTCGTGCTGCCGGCGGGAAAGGTCTTCCGGCGCACGAAGGTCGACGCGGCGCTCGTCCCGTTGTCACGCGCGATTCCGCGGCTGCTGACGGCGGACGGCGAGCTGAGCCCGGCCATCGCCGCGTGGTCGGCCGTCGCCGAGGCCGGGGTGAACCTCATCGCCCGTGGCAGGCTGCTTCCTGCGGCTTCACCCGGAGGGGTGGACTCGTGGCGGGTCGGCCCGCTCGACGTCGCCGACGAGGAGATGCTGCGCGGGCTCGCCGCCGCGTTGCCGCCCGAGGCGCACGCGCTGCCGCTGTCCGGGCTGAAACGGATCCGGCTGCACTCGCCGGAGTCGTTGATCCGCGCGTTCTGGGACGCGACGGCGGACGTGCTGGTCCGCACGCCCGCCGCGAGCGTCGCGGCGGGCGGTCCGGCGTTCGCCTCGGCCGAGCCGACGCTGGTCGGGCCGGACGGTGCCGCGTGGCTGGCGGAGCTGAGCGCCCGGCAGGCACAGGGCGCGCATCTCGTCCTGCGCATGGAGGTGTACGAGCCCGAGCACCCCGACGAAGAGCCCGCTTTCGCGGCCGTTCTCGCCGTGCGAAGCGCCGTCGATCCGAGCTTGATCGTCGAGGCGGCGACCTTGTGGGACGCGCCCGAAGCCGTCCTGGAACGGATGGGCGAGCAGGTCGAGACGCAGTTGCTGCTCGGCCTGCGCCGTGGCGCCAGGGCGTGGGCGCCGCTCGGCCGCATCCTCCAGTCGGCCGCGCCGACCGAGCTGGCGCTGGAGTACGAAGAGGTCGTCGACCTGCTGACCCACGGGGACGCGGCGCTCGGCGGCGCCGGCATCGAGGTGCAGTGGCCGAAGGACCTCTTCTCGGGCGAGCTCAAGGCGAAGGCGAGCGCGACGCAGGCCCCGGGCAGTGTCACCGGGCCCGCGTTCACGCTCAAGAGCCTGTTGCAGTTCCGCTGGCGGCTGAGCCTCGGGGAAGAGGAACTGACCGACGACGAGGTCACCGCGCTCGCGGAGGCGAAAAGGCCGCTGGTGCGGCTGCGGGGCAAATGGGTCAAGGTCGACGCGCGCCTGATCGCGAAGGTGCGTGCTCATCGCACGAAGAAGCTGTCCGGGGCCGAGGCGCTGGCCGCGGCGCTCACCGGCGAACTGGAGCTGGACGGCGAGAAGGTCGAGTTCACCGCCCCGTCGGCGCTGACGGACCTGCTCCAGCGCATCCGTGACAGCGCCGCGGAGCCGATCGAGCAGCCCGCCGAACTGAAGGCCACCCTGCGGCCGTATCAGAAGGCGGGTCTCGCCTGGCTGGCGACGATGACCGGGCTCGGTCTCGGCGCGTGCCTCGCCGACGACATGGGGCTGGGCAAGACGATCCAGCTCATCTCCCTGCATCTGCACCGGCGTCCGCGCGGGGAGGGGCCCACGCTCGTCCTGTGCCCGACGTCGTTGCTGGGCAACTGGGAACGCGAATTCGCCCGGTTCGCGCCGGACATCCCGGTGCGCCGGTTCCACGGCGGCGGGCGGCATCTCGACGAGGTCGCGCCGGACGAGGTCGTGCTCGCCACGTACGGCGTTCTCCGCCGGGATCGCGCGACACTGTCCGAAGTGGACTGGGGGATGATCGCCGCCGACGAGGCGCAACACGTCAAGAACCCGCTCTCGGTCACCGCCAAGGAACTGCGGAAGATCCCGGCCGCGGCGAAGGTCGCGCTGACCGGGACACCGATGGAGAACCGGCTCACCGAACTGTGGTCCATCATCGACTGGACGACGCCGGGCCTGCTCGGCTCGCTCGACGGGTTCCGCCGCAAGGTCGCCCGCCCGATCGAACGCGACCGGGACACCGCCGCGACCGAACGGCTGGCCGCGACCGTGCGGCCGTTCCTGTTGCGCCGCAAGAAGACCGACCCGGACATCGCCCCCGAACTGCCGCGCAAGACCGAGACCGACCGGTTCGTCCCGCTCACCGCCGAGCAGACGACGCTGTACGAGGCCGTGGTCCGGGAGAATCTCGCGATGATCCGCGAGCTGGACGGGATGGCCCGGAGCGGGCAGGTGCTCAAGCTGCTCACCGAGCTCAAACAGATCTGCAACCATCCGGCGCAGTACCTCAAGGAACCCGGCGCGCTGCACGGCCGTTCCGGCAAGCTCGCCGCCTTCGAGGAACTGCTCGACGTCATCCTCGACGAGGGCGACAGCGTGCTCGTGTTCAGCCAGTACGTCCAGCTGTGCCGCCTGCTGGAGAAACGCCTGGCCGAACGCGGGCTGCCGACGATGCTGCTGTCCGGGTCGAGCACGCCCAAGGCGCGCGAGGAGATGGTCGCCCGGTTCCAGGCGGGTGAGGTTCCGGTGTTCCTGCTTTCGCTGAAGGCGGGCGGCGTCGGGCTCAACCTGACCAAGGCCACCCACGTGATCCACTACGACCGCTGGTGGAACCCGGCGGTCGAGGACCAGGCCACCGACCGCGCGTACCGGATCGGGCAGGACAGGCCGGTCCAGGTGCACCGGCTGATCGCCGAAGGCACGCTCGAGGAGCGCATCGCCACGGTGCTGGAGACCAAACGCGGGCTGGCCGACGCGGTCATCGGCGCGGGCGAGAACTGGATCACCGAACTGTCCGACGACGAACTCGCCGACCTCGTCCGGCTCGGGGAGACCTGATGCCCGGCGTGACCGGGCGGAAACGGCGCACCTTCGGCAACACGTGGTGGGGCGCGGCGTGGGTCGAGGCCCTGGAGGAGCGCGCCAGCCTCGACCCGAACCGGCTGCCGCGCGGGCGCACGTACGCGCGCAAGGGCACGGTCAGCAAGCTCGTGGTCGGCGCGGGCGAGGTGACGGCCTGGGTGCAGGGCAGCCGGGCGGTGCCGTACCGGGTGACCATCCACATGCGGGCGTTCACCGAGGCGCAGTGGGAGAGCCTGCTCGGCATGGCCGGTTCCCGGCTCGGGCACGTCGCCGCCCTGCTCGACGGCGAACTGCCCGGCGAGCTGGCCGAGGACGCGCGGGCCGCCGGCGCGGATCTGCTGCCCGGCCCCGGTGACCTGCGCCCGAAGTGTTCGTGTCCCGACAGCGCGAACCCGTGCAAGCACGTCGCCGCGGTGTACTACCTGGTCGCCGACGAGGTCGACACCGATCCCTTCGTGCTGTTCCTGTTGCGGGGCAGGCCGAGGGAAGCCGTCCTCGCGGAACTGCGGGCCCGCCGGGCGCCCGCGAGCGAGCCGGGCAAGCGGGTGCGTGCCCCCGCCGCGCCCGGGGTGGACCCGAAACGCGCCTACACCCGGCGGATCGCCGCGCTGCCGCCGCGACTGGCCGTCCCGGGCACGGTCGGGCCGCCCGCGGTCCTGGACCTCGATCCGCCGCATCGCACGGGCTGGAGCAGCGACACGTTCGCGGAACTGGCCGCCGACGCCGCCGCGCGGGCCTGGGAGCTGCTGGTCATGGGGCCCGAACGCGAAGCGGAGCTGTCGTTCGAGGAGGACCTGGCGCGCCGGGCGGCGGCGGTCGATCCGGGCGCGGCCGCCGAGCTCGCCGAGGCCGCCGGGGTCGGGGTGCGGGATCTGGCCGTCTGGGCGCAGGCGTGGCGTGAGGCGGGCCGTGGCGGGATGGCGGTGGTCCGGGAGGTCTGGCCGCCAGGGCAGGCGCCGCTCGCGCAGGCCAAGGCGGACCTCGCCGAATCGGGCCTGCCGGGTGCGCCGAAGATCTGGCGGAACCGGATCACCCAGGGCGGCCTCCAACTGCGCTACGGCCGTGACGAACGCTGGTACCGCTTCGTGCGCGACGGCGAGGGCTGGCGGGTCGACGGCCCGCCGTCCGCGCGGCCGACGGACGTGATCTACCCACCCTAGACCCGCCGCGTTTCGTCCTCTGGTTGCGGTCCTTGCTCGTGCAACTACCGCAACTAGAGGACGAATCGCGCCGGTGGGTGGGTGCGGTGGCTCCATTCCAGGAACCGCTCCACCCCGCGGACCACGTGCGCGCTGCGGATCGAGGGGAAGACGTCGAAGGCGTGCTGCGCGCCGGAGATCTCCGCGTACGCGACTTCCCGCCGGGACTTCTCCCGCAGGCGCCGCACGAATTCGCGGGCCTCGCCCACCGGCACCAGCGAGTCGTGGACGCCGTGGATGACGAAGAACGGCGGCGCGTCCTCGGTGATCCGGTCCAGTGGTGACGCCGCGATGTAGTCGTCGAGGAAGTTCACCGGATCCCTGTCCGCCTCGAAGACGTGCCGGGCGATGAGCGTCTTCAGCCGGGTCTGGCTGGACCGCCGCCCGCTGGTCGCGGCGAAGTCGTACACGCCGTAGTGCGGGGCGCACGCCTGGATGCTCGTGTCCGCTTCGGTGAAGCCGGGCTGCAGCGCCGGGTCGTTCGCGGTCAAGGCCAGGAGCGCCGCGAGGTGCCCGCCCGCCGAACCCCCGGTGACGGCGACGAACGACGGGTCGCCGCCGTAGGACTCGGCGTTGTCCCGGATCCACGCCAGCGCGCGTTTCGCCGCGACGATATGCGCCGGCCAGCGGGCGGCGGGGGAGAGCGGGTAGTTGATCGCGAAGCAGATCCAGCCGCGCTTGGCCATGTGCAGCATCAGCGGCAGGCCCTGCTGGTCCTTGTTGCCGATGACCCACGCGCCGCCGTGCACCTGCAGCAGGATCGGCGCGCCGGTGACCGGCTCGCGCGGGGCGTAGACATCGAGCAGGAACCGTTTCCCGCCGGGCGCGTAGGCGATGTTCCGGGTCCGCCGGACCTCCGGGTCGCGCATGCGGAACGGCATGGCCAGCTGGCCCCAGGGGGTGGCGAGGTCGGTCGGGCTCGGCGGGTGCCCGAGCTCGCCGGCGTAGGCCTCGCCGATGCCTTCGGCCAGCGCTGTCTCGATCTCGCCGCGGGCTCGCTGGGACTGCGTGATCAGCGCGCCCAGCCCGGCCGCCGACGCCGCCGCGAGCGCGAGCCCGGCCTTGCTCGATCCGCCCCGGTGCCGAGCGACGTGGGCCGCCGCGTCGGCCGCGGTGAGCGCGAGCAGATGCGGGGCGAGCTCCCCGGTCAGCCAGCCCGCGAAGAACGCCGGGACCGCCGTCCGGGCACCTCTCGGCGGCTTCAGCGCGTTCGCGGTGAGCGCGAGCTGGAGTGCCTGGCGGACGACGAAACTCGGCTGCATGGGCACCGATCCTACCGTCGGGTGACCGCCTAGAACCGGTTGCAAAGTTCACTTAAGGTGATTCTTATGCAGAGATTGAGCGGTCTGGACGCGAGTTTCCTCTACCTGGAGACACCGACCCAGGTCCTGCACGTATGCGGGCTGCTCACGCTGGACGGTTCGACCATGCCCGGTGGCTACGACTTCGAGCGCTTCAAGGAGAAACTGGCCGAACGGGTCCAGCTGATCCCGGCATTCCGGCGCAAGCTGCACAATCCACTCTGGAATCTGACGCATCCGGTCTGGGTCGAGGACGAGGACTTCGACCTCGAAGCCCACGTTCACCGGATCGGCGTACCCGCGCCCGGTGACCGGCGCGAACTGGCCGAGCTGTGCGCCCACATCGCGGGACAACGGCTGGACCGCGCGCAGCCGCTCTGGCAGTTGTACGTCATCGAAGGCCTGGCGGACGGCGGGATCGCGGTCCTGCTGAAGATGCACCACGCCAGTGTCGACGGGGTCAGCGGCGCCAGCCTGATCACCTATCTCGCCGGCCTCGAACCTGACGCGCCGCCGCCGGAGATCGCGCGTGACGATCGCCACAACGGGGGCGTCCCCGGCAGGCGCGCGTTGCTCGGCGCCGGTCTGACGTCGTTCGCGAAACGTCCGGTGGAGGTGGCGAAACTCCTCCCGGACCTGCTCGAACTGGTGCCGAAATGGCTCGGTAAAGCCCTGCAGGGCAAGGGAATGCCGGTCCCGTTCACCGCGCCGCGCACGTCGTTCAACGGGACGATCACGGCACACCGCAGCGTCGCGTACACCTCACTCGATCTCGACGAGGTCAAACGGATCAAGAACGCCTTCGGGGTGACCGTCAACGACGTCGTCCTCGCGGTCGTTTCCGGCGCGCTGCGCCGGTTCTTGCGGGAGCGCGGCGAACTGCCGGAAGATCCGCTGGTGGCGACCGTGCCGGTGTCGGTGCACGGACGTACCGAACGCGACCACGGCAGCAACAAGGTCTCGGCGTTCTTCGCGTCGCTGCCCACCCATCTGGAAGACCCCGCCGCGCGGGTGTTCATGCTCGCGGAGTCGAACCGGCTCTCCAAGGACCACCACCACGACATCCACGCCGACATGCTCGGAGACTGGGCCCAATTCTCGGCGGCGACCATGTTCGGCCTCGCGGTGCGCGCGTATTCCGCGCTGCGCCTGGCCGAACGGCATCCGGTGGTGCACAACCTGGTGGTGTCCAATGTGCCCGGTCCGCCGCTGCCGCTGTACCTGCTGGGCTGCCGGATCACCGGGCTCTATCCGCTCGGTCCGGTGTTCCACGGCGCCGGGCTCAACGTCACCGTGCTGTCCAACGCGGGCCGGGTCGACGTCGGCCTGCTCGGCGCCCGGGAACTCACCGGAGACCTGTGGCCGCTCGCCGACCACTTCCCCGGCGCTCTCGAGGAACTGCTCGAAGCCACGCCCTGAGCTTTCGCGCTGCCTCCGTCTCCCATGGGGGTTGCCGTCCGGGCTCCTTCCGGTTAAGACTAGAACAGGTTTCAGTATTATGCCCGTTCGCCCCGGTGAGGAGCCAGTGTGGACTTCCAGTTCGACGAGACGCAGACCGAGGTCACCGCGCTGACCGCGCGCGTGCTCGGCAAGGAGCGCGAGCCCGCGGACACGTGGCGCGCGCTCGCCGACGCCGGTCTGCTCGCGCTGGCGCTGCCCGCCGAACTCGGCGGTGACGGCCTCGGCGTCGCCGAAGTCGCCTTGGTGCTGACCGAACTCGGCCGCGTCGCCTCGCCGACGCCCGCGCTGGCGTCGCTGGCCTTCGGTGTCCTGCCGGTCACGGCGCTCGGAGGCCCGGACCAGCGTGCGGCGATGCTCCCGCCTGTCGCCGCGGGTGAATCCGTGCTCACCGCCGCGCTGCACGAACCTTCCGCGCCGTTCACCACCCGGCCCGCGACCGTCGCGGAATCGGCCGGGGACTGGCGGCTGAGCGGGGTCAAGGTCGGCGTGCCGTTCGCGGCGGAGGCCACCCGGATCCTCACGCCCGTCTCGCTGCCCGGCGGCACCGGGGTCTTCCTGATCGATCCGCAGGCCGACGGCGTGACGCTGACGCCGACGAGAACTTCTTCCGGCACACCGGACTACACGATGACGCTGGACTCCGTGACCGTCACCGACGCCGATCTCCTCAACGGGCACGGCCCCGGCGAATCGATCGCGACGCTGTACCGGTTCGCGCTCGCGGGCACCGTGGCGTTCGGTGACGGGCTGCTGGCCGGAGCGCTCGCGCTGACCACCAAGCACGTCGGCGAACGCGAGCAGTTCGGGCGCCCGCTGGCGGCGTTCCAGGCGGTGGCGCAACAGATCGCGGACGTCTACGTCGCGTCGAGGACCGTCCAGCTGGCCACGCGTTCGGCGGTCTGGCGGCTCGCGGCGGGGCTCGACGCCGAAGCGGAACTCGACATCGCGGCGTACTGGCTGGCGGAGGAGGCGCCCGAGGCGCTGGCCGTCTGCCATCACCTGCACGGCGGGATCGGCGTGGACGAAACGTATCCACTGCACCGATTCTCGTCGGCGGTCAAGGATCTGGGACGAACGCTCGGCGGCGCCACGCATCGGCTGGCCGCCTTGGGCGAACTGGTGGCGGGGTGAGAATGCTGATCGAACTGACCGCGGCGCAGCAGCAGCTGCGTATGGAACTGCGCAAGTACTTCGCCGGTCTGGTGAGCGCCGACGAGCGGCGCGCGATGCTGCGCGAGCGGCACGGACCGGTGTACCGCGAGATCGTGCGGCGGATGGGCCGCGACGGCTGGCTCGGCGTCGGCTGGCCGGAACAGTACGGCGGCCGGGGTTTCGGCGAGATCGAGCAGCACCTCTTCGTCGACGAGGCCGCCCGTGCCGACGTCCAGCTGCCGTCGGTGACGCTGCAGACCGTCGGGCCGACGTTGCAGGCTTTCGGCACCGAGGAACAGAAGTCCTTGTTCCTGCCCAAGATCCTCGCGGGCGAGGTCCATTTCGCCATCGGCTACACCGAACCCGACGCGGGAACGGACCTCGCGTCGCTGCGGACCACCGCCGTGCGCGAGGGTGACGAGTACGTCGTCAACGGCCAGAAGACCTTCACCACCGGCGGGCACGACGCCGACTACCTCTGGCTGGCCGTGCGGACCGCGCCGGACGCGCCGAAGCACAAAGGGATCTCGATCCTCATCATGGACACCCGGGATCCTGGCTACTCCTGGACGCCGATCATCACCTGCGACGGCGCGCACCACGTGAACGCCACCTACTACTCGGACGTCCGGGTGCCCGCGAACATGCTGGTGGGCAAGGAGAACGAGGGCTGGCGGCTGATCACCACCCAGCTGAACCACGAACGCGTCATGCTCGGCCCCGCCGGGCGCATCGGCGGGCTCCACGACCGCGTCCGCGACTGGGCGGCGTCCCGGAAGACCCCGGACGGCACGCCGTTGCTCCAGCTATCCGACGTCCGCGGCGTCCTCGCGGAAGCCCTGGCGACCGCCCGGGTCAACGAACTGCTGAACTGGCAGGTCGCGGCGTCGTCGGCGACCGGACCGGTGGCGGTGGCCGACGCGTCGGCCACCAAGATCTTCGGTTCCGAACGCATCCAGCGGCTGGCCAGGAGACTGGAGGAGATCGTGGCGCGACACGGCGATCAGGCCGACGCCGAAACCGCGGGCCTGGCACGGTGGCTGGACGTGGTGGCCAAACGCAATCTGGTGCTGACCTTCGGCGGCGGCGTCAACGAGATCCAGCGCGAGCTGATCGCCACCGCCGGGCTCGGCTTGCCGAGGGTGCCGCGATGAGTATCCAAGAAGCGGCCGAACGCATCGCCGCGCAAGGGGAATCCGCGCCGAGGGCCGCCCGTGACGCGGTCAACCAGGCGATGGTGAACAACTGGGTCGAAGCCATCGGCGACCGCAACCCGGTGTACGTCGACGAAGAGTTCGCCGCCAAGAGTGTCCACAAGGGACTTGTCGCGCCGCCCGCGATGGCGCAGGTGTGGACCATGGGCGGGCTGCACTGGACCAGGGCTTCGGACGACCCGCTCGGTGCGATGATGGAGGTGCTCGACGAGGCCGGGTTCACCTCGGTCGTCGCGACCAACTCCGACCAGAACTACTTCCGCTACCTCCGCCACGGTGAACGGGTCGAGGCGACGGCGAAGCTGGAGAGCGTCGTCGGGCCGAAACGCACGGCGCTGGGCGAAGGCTGGTTCGTGACCACGAAGACCACCTGGTACGTCGGCGACGAGGCCGTCGCGGACATGGTGTTCCGGGTGCTGAAGTTCCGCCCGCCGGGTGCCGAGCCCGTCAAGCAGGCCGCCCCGGTCCTGCGGCCGGTGATCAGCAAGGACACCGAGTTCTTCTGGGCCGGGCTGCGCGAAGGGGAGCTGCGGATCCAGCGCTGGGGCGAAACCCTGCGGCATCCGCCCGGCCCCATGCCGCCGGATGGCGACCTCGACGCCAAACCGGACCATGTCGTCGCGTCCGGCCGCGGAACGGTCTACAGCTACGTGGTGCACCACCATCCGAAGGTCCCCGGCAAGGACGTGCCGTTCGTGGTCGCGCTCGTCGAACTGGAGGAGGGTGTCCGGGTGATGGGCGAACTGCTCGACGCCGATCCCGAAGCCGTCCACATCGGACTCCGGGTGGAAGCCGCTTTCGTGAAGGTCGACGAGGAACTGACGTTGCCCGCTTGGAGGGTGGCGCGATGAAGGACTGTCCGGTCGGCACCGAACTGCCGCCGCTGACGATCGAGGCCACCCCGACCTTCGTGGTGAGCACCGCGCTGGCGACCCGCGATTTCCAGGACGTCCACCACGACCGCGACGCCGCCGTGCGGCGCGGGTCGAAGGACATCTTCCTCAACATCCTCACCGACACCGGCCTGGTGCAGAAGTTCGTCACCGACTGGGCGGGACCGGAGGCGTTCGTGCGGTCGATCAAGATCCGGCTCGGCGTGCCCTGCTACGCCTACGACACCCTGACCTTCACCGGCCGGGTCACGGAACGGGACGGTGCCGACGTAGTGATCGCGGTGTCCGGTGTGGACAGTCTCGGCGAACACGTGGTGGGCACCGTGGCGCTCACGTTGGGAGGCGAGTGATGACCCTGTCCGGACGGGCGGCGATCGCCGGGATCGGCGCGACCGAGTTCTCGAAGGATTCCGGGCGCAGCGAGCTGCGGCTGGCGGCGGAAGCGGTTTCGAGCGCGCTGAAGGACGCCGGACTCTCGCCGTCCGATGTGGACGGTCTGGTGTCGTTCACCATGGACGGCAACAGTGAGATCGCCGTGGCGCGGGAGCTGGGCATCCCCGAACTCAAGTTCTTCAGCCGGATCCACTACGGTGGCGGCGCGGCCGCGGCGACCGTGCAACAGGCCGCGATGGCCGTCGCGACCGGCGTCGCGGACGTCGTCGTCGCGTACCGGGCGTTCAACGAACGGTCCGGGATGCGGTTCGGGCAGGTGTCCTCGGCCGCGGCGGGGCAGGTGAACTCGTCCGGCGTCGACAACGCGTTCCACTACCCGATGGGGATCGCGACCCCGGCCGCGACCGTCGCCATGTTGGCCCGGCGCTACATGCACGAGTACGGCGCGACCAGCGAGGACTTCGGCCGGGTGGCCGTCATCGACCGCGCCCGCGCGGCGACGAACCCGAAGGCGTGGTTCTACGGCAAGCCGATCACCCTCGAAGACCATCAAGCGTCCCGCTGGGTCGCCGAACCGTTGCACCTGCTGGACTGCTGCCAGGAGAGCGACGGCGGGGTCGCCCTGGTGATCACCAGCGCGGAACGGGCGCGCGACCTGCCGCACCGGCCCGCCGTGATCGCGGCGGCCGCGCAGGGGAGTGGTCCGGACCAGTACGTGATGACCAGCTACTACCGCGACGACCTCCCGGCGCTGCCCGAGATGGGCGTCGTGGGACGGCAGCTGTGGGCGCAGTCCGGGCTCGGGCCCGGTGACATGGATCTCGCCGTGCTGTACGACCACTTCACCCCTTATGTCCTGATGCAGCTGGAAGAACTCGGCTTCTGCGGCAAGGGCGAGGCCAAGGACTTCATCGGTGGCGGCACCCTGGAACTCGACGGGAAACTCCCGCTCAACCCGCACGGCGGTCAGCTGGGGGAGGCCTACATCCACGGGATGAACGGGATCGCCGAAGGGGTCCGGCAGCTACGGGGCGACGCCGCCAACCAGGTCGACGGGGCCGCCCGGGTGCTCGTGACCGCCGGTACCGGCGTACCTACGAGCGGACTGGTCCTGACCGCGGACTGAGATCACCTCAATGCCCGATGGTGTACTAGTGCGCCACCTGCGACGGTGAGAGGCAAACCGGCCAGGAGGGTGACATGTCTGGACCACTCGTCGTCGCGTGGACCCTGACCGCGGTGTTCGCCGCGCTCGTCCTGCCCTGCGTGCTGAGGCTCGTCCGGCTGGACTACGGGCGCCACGGCACGGCGGTCCGCAACGGCGATCTGGCCGAACTGCTGCTCGTCGTCGCCATGGTCGCGATGCTGTCGCCGGTGGGAGGCCCGATCCCCGCCGCGGGCTGGCAGGCGGTGCTGGCGCTGACCGCGGGCTGGTTCGCCGTCTCGTGGTGGAAGGGGCGGCGGTCCGGGCACACCGCTTGCGGGCACCACGCCGTCTCCGCCGTCGCGATGCTGTTCATGGTGACGTTCATGCCGCACAGTGCGGTTTCGCATGGTCCGTGGCTGGTGATGTCCGGCCCCGGCGGCACTTCGGCGTTGTGGCTTTCGCTGGTCTTCGGTGTCGTGGCCGCGTATTTCGCGGTGGACGCCGTGCGCGCCGGTGTCCTGGCGGCTCGGGGTACCAGGGAATCGGGTACCGCCGGCGAATCCGGTCAGGTGTCGCGGCGCGTGTGCCGGGTCATCATGGGCGCCGGGATGGGCTACATGCTGGTCGGCGCGGCCCTCTGACCACGCAATTAGTCACCTGCTTGCGCCTGTCGTTCCTCGCAAGTAGGTGACTAATTGCGAGGAACGCGGCGGACGACGCCTGCCTCGGCGCTGCCGGCGTCCGGCAGGTCCTCGGCCGGATTGTCCGCGGCCCACTTGCCCGCGTTGGCGATGTCCTTGTCGAGCGCGGCGATCAGCGCCTCCGACGACGGGTACGCCTTCTGCTCCCGCAGGTGGTGCCCCAGCCACACGGTCAGCACCTCGCCGTAGAGGTCGCCGCCGAAGTCCAGCAGATGCGCCTCGACGAGGCGGTAGCCGTCCGCGCCGTAGTACGTCGGCCGCCTGCCGACCGAGACCGCGGCCGCGATCCGGGTGCCGTCGGCGCGTTCGGCCCAGCCCGCCCACACTCCGTCGCCGACCTGGCCGTCTTGGTCGCGCAGCGCGATGTTGGCGGTCGGGAAGCCCAGTTCCCGGCCCCGCTGATCGCCCTTCTCCACCTGGCCACGGACCACGAAGTACTCCGCCGTCATGCCGCCCCCGTCCTCGCTGTCACGAAAGCCATGAAACCACGCCTCGCAGCGGAGGTCGACCGCCGTCCACGCCCCGGACAGTGTCCACTGTGTACTCGGTCACGTCGTGACGAGCCGGTACCCGAGGTCGAGTTCCGTCCGGCCCAGCAGTCCGACGTGATGCCGGTGCCAGTGCCCGTCGGCGAGATCGGCGCGCAGCCTGCCGACAGCGTCGGCGACGACGTTCTGGTCCAGCAGCGCCACTCCGGACATCCCCGCGCGCACGCGCTCGGACAGGTACGCCTCCGGCCTGCGCCAATACGCGCCGAGGAACCCGTCGACGCAGTCCGAGGGCACCGGCAGCGGAGCGACCGCGGGGGTCTCGCCCGCCGCGCGCAACTCCTCGACGACCCTGTCGAGACAGGCCAACCGGCTCTCGTGCTCGGCGATCTCCGGCAGGTAGTCCCGCACCAGCCAGAACCGCGCGAACACCGCCTGGTCCCAGGTCACGATCACCTGGCGGCGGGACACGCGCCGCAGTTCGGCCAGCCCGGCGGTCACGTCCGTCCAGTGGTGCACGGTGAGCACCGCCAGGGCGGCGTCGAAGGCGCCATCGGGGAAAGGCAGTCCTTCCGCGCACGCCTGGACGGCGGGGGCAGCGGCGGTGGGACGCTGCGCGATCATCCGCGAAGACGGCTCGACGGCGACCACGTCGCGGTCTTCCGGCTCGTAGGAACCGGCCCCGGCACCGACGTTGACCACCGAGCGCGCGCCGCCGAGGGCGGCTGTCACGGCGGCGGCGATCCTGGGGTCCGGACGTCTTGATCGCGCGTAGTCCCGGCCGAGTTCGGCATACGGGTCCGAGATCAAGGGGCGCACCCGGCCGAGTCTAGCCAGAGCCGCTACCTGCGGGTATGGATATTCAGTCTGTCGTGGTCAAGAAAGTGTCGGAAAGAACAGGCGCCTCGTCCCGTTCCGGTGCCGTCGTCGTGACGAGCAGTCCCGCGGGCTCACGCCAGACGCGGGTCCGCAGCGGTTCGCCGGGGAAGACGACACCGGCGAACTTGGCCGAGAACGACGCGACGCGGGAGGTGTCGCCGTCGAGGAACGCGTCGGTGACGGCCTTCGCGATGACGCCGTAGGTGCACAGGCCGTGCAGGATCGGCTTGTCGAACCCGGCTGCCGCGGCGAACGCGGGGTCGGCGTGCAGGGGGTTGCGGTCACCGCAGAGCCGGTAGAGCAGTGCCTGCTGCGGCAGAGTCGGCGTGTCGATGACCGCGTCCGGCTCCCGCGACGGGAGTTCGACGCGATCGGACGGGCCGCGTTCGCCGCCGAAACCGCCCTCGCCACGAGCGAAGATGCTCGACCGGAGCGTCCACAGTGGAGTCCCGTCGGAGTCGGTGGCGACCGTCTCGTTCACGATCACGGCCGCCTTGCCCTTGTCGAAGACGTCGACGATCCGCGTCCGGGCCACGGCCTTGCCCGAGGCCGGGATGGGCCGGTGCGCGATCACTTCCTGCTTGCCGTGCAACACCTTCCCGAGGTCCACCTCGACGCCGGGGAAGGAGACCGCGGGCGGTTCGAACACGCGCAGGTTCGCCGCCACGGTGGCGAACGTCGGCAGCACCTGGAGGCCGTCCTCGTAGGTGTAGCGCAGCTCCCGCGGGCTCATCGGATCCGCGCCGGCGCCCAGCGCCAGATGGTAGAGCTGCACGTCCGACGCGGTCCAGGCGAAGCTCACCTCGCCGAGGTCGGCGCCGATCGCGACCGAAGGATCGATGGGCACGGGGGAACTCCTACTCGTAAGTGACGGTGACCTCGTCGGTCAGCGGCAAGGACTGACACGCCAGCACGATGCCTTCGGCGATGTCGTCGCCGTCGAGGACCTCGTTGTGCAGCATCTTCACCTCACCGGAGGTGATCCGGCAAGCGCACGCGCTGCACTGGCCCTCGCGGCACGAGTACGGCGCGTCGAAACCCTTTTCCAGCAACAGGTCCAGCAGTTTCGTCCGGCGCGGCCACGCGAGGTTCCTGGTCTCGCCGTCGAGGGTGACCTCGACCGCCGCCGGGGTTTCGGCCTCTTCGACGGCGACGGGCTCGGCCACCTCGAACGGATTCCCGCCGAGGGAGAGGAAACGCTCCAGGTGGATCCGCTTGCGCGGTAGTCCGAGCTCCTTGAGCACCGTGCGCGCGGCGTCCATGAACGGGCCGGGACCGCAGATGAACGCCTCGTGCGTGGCGTAAGGCGCCACCAGAGCCCGCAGGTGAGCCTCGGACGGCAGCCCCTGCAGGCTCTCCAGCCAGTGCATCACGACCAGCCGATCCTGGTGCTTCGCGGCGAGATCCGCGAGTTCCTTCGCGAAGATCACCGAGCCCTCATCGCGGTTGGCGTAGAGCAGCACCACCTTGCCGGTTCCGTGCTCCAGCGCGGACTTGAGGATCGACATCACCGGAGTGATGCCGCTGCCGCCCGCTAGCAGGAGGAAGTCCTCGTCGAGGGACGCGGGGCTGAACACCCCGGCCGGCGGCAGGACCTGGATCTCTTGGCCTGCTTGGAGGTGGTCGCAGAGCCAGTTCGATCCGTAGCCGTCGGCGGTGCGTTTGACGGTGACCTGCATCCGGTTCTCGTGCGGCGCGCTGGAGAGCGAATAGCAGCGCGCCACGGATCCGGTCCGCTCGCTCGGCACCCGGACGGTGAGGAACTGTCCTGGCGTGTAAGCGAAAACGGAAGTGTGCTCGGCCGGGATCTCGAACACGATCGAGCGCGCGTCGGCCGTCTCGGCGATCACCTCGGCCACGGTCACGGTGACGGGCCCGCTCATTCGGGCACCTCCAGCAGTCCGTCCTTCAAGGCGATCTCGATGCTCTCGCTGAGATTGCCGCAGGTGTCGAGCAGCGCCGTCTGCGCCCCGGAAGCCTTCTGCTCCGCGAACACCGGGCAGCTCCGGGACGCGTCGCTCGTCCACTGGATGCTGGTGTGCTGCATGCTGTTCTTCTTGACCAGCACGCACGTCCCGCACGAACGGCAGCTCAGCGGCCGCAGCCCGGCGGTGAGGAACTCGACGGTCTCGGGCTTCACACCCCGGCCTCTTCCGCCTGCTGCCTCGCCAGGTTCTCGGCCACCTCCGCCGCCCAGACCTCGTTGGCGCGGCTGGTGTCCACTTCGAACTCGAACCGCCGCGTCATGTCCTCGGTGACGTCGGCGGCGTCCACATAGAACTGGTCGTACCAGCGGCGCAGCTGGTAGACCGGGCCGTCCTCCTCGCACAGCAAGGGGTTGTCGATCCGGGTCTTGTTGCGCCAGATCTCCACGTCCTGCAGGAAGCCGACGCCGATGCCCTTGGCGAACTTGCCGGCGATCTTGTCCGCGTGCTCGTCCGAGACACCCTCGAACTTCTTCACGCTCACGCCCCACTGCAGCATGAACGAGTTCTCGGTGACCGGGTAGTGGCAGTTGATCAGCACGTTCTCGATCTCGAAACCCTGGTACGTGTTGAGCAGCGTGTTGATCATGTACGACGGTCCGAAGTACGACGCCTCCGACCGCAGCAGGTTCTCCTCGCCGCCGTAGTTGGACGCCATTCCCTTGTCCGGGCGGCCCTTCGTGTTCAGGTACTGGGTGGCGATATGCCCCTCGAACACGTTTTTGAAGTAGGTCGGGAAGGCGTAGTGGATGTAGAAGAAGTGCGCCATGTCGACCATGTTGTCGATGATCTCGCGGCAGTTGGAGCCCTCGATCAGCACCGAATCCCAGGTCCAGTTGCTCCACTCGCCGGTGAACACGCCCTCGATCCGCGGGATGACGACGTCCTCGGGCGGCGGGTTGCCTTCCGGGTCGTGCCAGACGAACAGCTGCTTGTTCTCCTCCAGCACCTGCCACGTCTTCGTCCGCGCGCGGAGCGGAACCCTTTTGGCGTAGGGGATCGAGACGCATTTGCCGTTGCCGTTCCAGCGCCAGTCGTGGAACGGGCAGGCGATCTCGTCGCCCTTGACCTCGCCCTGGGTGAGGTCGCCGCCCATGTGACGGCAGTACCCGTCGAGCACGTTCAGCTTGCCGGACGAATCGGCGAAGACCACCAGTTTCGTCCCGAACGCCGTGATGGCGTGCGGCTTCCCGTCCCGGAACGACTCGGCCAGGCCGAGACAGTGCCACCCGCGCGCGAACCGCGAAGGGAGCGCGCCCGCGTCGATCTGCCGTACGGATTCCGTCGTCATCGGCTGCCTCCCGCTTTGGTGTGATCTTGCTTCGCGAGGTGCTCGGCCGCAAGGTAGCCGAACACCATCGCCGGGCCGATCGTCGCGCCGGGGCCGGCGTAGGTGCGGCCCATCACCGCCGCGCTCGTGTTGCCCGCCGCGTAAAGTCCGTCGATCACCGACCCGTCCTCGCGCAGGACACGCGCGTGCGGGTCGGTCCTCAAGCCGCCCTTGGTGCCCAGGTCACCGGGCACGATCTTCACCGCGTAGTACGGCGCGACGTCCAGTGGTCCCAGGCTCGGATTGGGCTTGTTCCGCGGGTCGCCGTAGTAGTGGTCGTACGCGCTGCGCCCGCGGTGGAAGTCCTCGTCCACGCCGCTCTTCGCGAAGCCGTTGAACCGCCGCACGGTGGCCTCCAGCGCGTCGGCCGGGACCTCGATCCGCTCGGCGAGCTTCGCGATCGTGCTCGCTTTGACCGCGATGCCCGCTTTGAACCAGCGTCCGGGCAGCGGCTGGCGCGGGCCGAGGCCGGTGAACATGTACCGGTCGCGGTTGCGCTGGTCGAACACCAGCCAGGTCGGGATGTTCTCGCCGGGTCCGTCACCTTCGCCGTACATCGCGTGCACGGCCTCGACGTAGGGCGCCGACTCGTTGACGAAGCGCTCCCCCCGCGCGTTGACCATCAGGCAGCCCGGCCGCGAGCGCTCGGCGAGCGCGAACCACGGGCCGCCGGTCAGCGGGATGGACGGGCCCCACCAGGCGTCGTCCATCAGGTCGACGGCCGCGCCGAGTTTGAGCCCGGCGTCGATGGCGTCGCCGGTGTTGGCTTCGGCGCCGACGGTCCAGTCCGTGCCGATGGGCGCTCGCTGGTACTTGACCCGCATCTCCTCGTTGCGCTCGAACCCGCCCGCGCCGAGGACGACGCCGAGCCGGGCGCGGATCAGTTTTTCCTCGCCCTCGTGGCGGACGACGACGCCGATCACGCGATCGCCTTCGACCTTCAGATCCATGAGCGGCGTGTTCAGCCAGACGGGGACATTCGCCCTCCGCAGACCCTCGCGGAGCCCGGCCGCAAGCGCTTGCCCCATGGAGAGAAGCCGTTGACGGCGGATCCGGCCGACCAGCCAGCGCCCGCCGAGGCCGAGGACGCGGAGGATGCCGCGCGGATGGCGGGCGAGCAGGCTCAGCCACCGGTAGTCCGCCTGGGTGATCGGGACGCCCAGCGGGGGAGCGCTGTACGGCGGCTCCAGCTTCGCCAGTTCCGGCCCGAGCAGGTTGCCGTCGAACGCGGCCGGTTCGACCGACCGTCCACCGGGCCGCCCGCCGGGGGCCTCCGGGTGGTAGTCCGAGTAGCCGCGGACCCAGCGGAAGCGCAGCGGCGTCTTGTCGCAGACGAACGACAGGACCTCGGGGCCGCGGTCGAGGAAGGCCGACCGGAGTTCCGCCGGGACGACGTCACCGACGATCGACTCGAGGTATTCGTGCGCCCGCTCCGGGGGTTCTTCGATCCCGGCTGCCCGCAAGGCGTGGTTGCCGGGGATCCAGACGCCGCCGCCGGACCGGGCGGTCGAGCCGCCGAAGTGGGCGGCCTTCTCCACGACCAGGACGTCGAGTCCCCGATGGGCCGCGGACAGTGCGGCGGTCATCCCGGCGGCACCACTGCCCGCCACGATCACGTCGTACTCCATACGCCCCTCACCTGAAACACGTTGTAGGAAGCATGTAGCGGCATCTTCGCTGCTCCAGTCACCATAGACGAGAACGTGTTCTAGTTCTAGGGTGGGGTCATGGACTCCCTCGTCGCGGATGTGGTGATCGTGGGCTTCGGGGCGGCCGGCGCCTGTGCGGCGATCGAAGCCGCCGACGCCGGAGCCAAGGTGCTCATCCTGGACCGGTTTTCCGGCGGTGGCGCGAGCGCCGTCAGCGGAGGTGTCGTCTACGCCGGTGGCGGGACGGCGCAGCAGCGGGAAGCGGGCGTCGACGACAGCGTCGACGCGATGTACGACTACCTGCGGCTCGAAGTCGGTGACGTCGTCTCCGAAGAGACACTTCGGCGGTTCTGCGCGGGCAGTACCGAGATGGTCTCCTGGCTGGAAGGCAACGGTGTCCCCTTCGAGGGCAGTCTCTGTCCCTATAAGACGTCGTACCCGAGCGACAAGCACTATCTGTACTACTCGGGTAGTGAGGCGGCGGGCGGCTTCCGCGACGCGGCCAAGCCCGCGCCGCGCGGACATCGGGTCAAGGGCCCGGGGACCTCCGGAAAGCTACTGATGAAACGCCTGGCCGACGCCGTCCGGAGCCGCGGGATCCAGGTGCTGCCACAGACGGCCGCTCGAAATCTGATCGTGGACGCCGACGGGGTCGTGACCGGTGTCGTCGTGTCCACTCTGCGGGACGCTCCCGCCCGGGTTCGGGCCTTGCACCGGAAGCTGGCCGCGTACGCCGCCAAGCCGGGGATCTACGTGCCGTCGCTGCGGAAGTCGTTGCATCGCCGGGTGGAGCGGATCGAACGCCGCTACGGCCGTGAGCTGCGGATCTCCGCCTCGCGAGGGGTCGTTCTCGCGGCGGGCGGGTTCATCGCGAACCGGGAGATGGTGCGCGAACACGCGCCCGCGTACCGCGGCGGCTTGGCGCTCGGGACCTCCGCCGACGACGGATCCGGGATCCGGATGGGCGTCGAGGCGGGCGGGGCCACCGCGGAACTCGGGCGGATCTCCGCCTGGCGGTTCATCACCCCGCCGTCGGCGTTCCTCGGCGGCCTGCTCGTGAGCAAGACGGGCGGCCGGATCATCGACGAATCCCGGTACGGCGCTGCCGTCGGCGAACGCATGATCACCGAGCACGAAGGGCGTGGCTGGCTGCTGGTCGACGACGCCATCGTCCGGGAGGTCAAACGGGACGCGCGCGGGCAAAGTCAATGGTTCCAAGGGCTCCAGGTGCGCTTCCTGCTGCGTCAACGCGTTGTCGCGGGTTCGCTCGAAGACGTCGCGCGCAAGGCCGGTGTGGACCCTGGCGGGCTGATCGCCAGCGTCGAAGCCTCGCGCTCCGGTGCCGATCCGATGGGTAAACCCGCGGAGTTCGCGCGCCCGCTGGATCAGGCGCCGTACTCGCTGATCGACGTCTCGATCAAGCCGAACCTCGGCTATCCGTGCCCGATGCTGACGCTGGGCGGCTTGGTCGTGGACGAGGAGACCGGCGCCGTACGTGCGTCTTCCGGTACTCCGATCCGCGGTCTGTACGCGGCGGGCCGGACCGCGGTGGGAATCTGTTCTAGGTCCTACGTGAGCGGTCTTTCGCTGGCCGACTGCGTGTTTTCCGGCCGCCGTGCGGGGCTGCACAGTGCCCTCGACCGGGGATCGGTCGACAAAAACGAGAACGTGTTCTAGTCTTGGATCTGGTTCACGGAGTATGGCGAGAGAGGGAACGCATATGAGCGAGCACGCCGCGCAGGACGTGATCGCGGGGATTCGGGAGCTGCTGCCGGTCCTGCGGGAGCGAGCGCAGGAGGCGGAGGACGCCAGGCGCGTTCCCGAGGAATCCGTCAAATCCCTGCAGGAGACCGGTTTCTTCAAGCTCCTGCAGCCGAAGACGTTCGGTGGCCTCGAAGCCGACCCGGTCAGCTTCTACACCGCTGTCAAACTCGTCGCGAGCGCGTGCGGGTCCACGGGCTGGGTCGCCTCCATCCTCGGCGTCCACCCGTGGCACCTCGGCCTGTTCGAGGCGCAGGCACAGCAGGACGTCTGGGGCGACGACGTCGACGTCCGCATCTCCTCGTCGTACGCGCCGATGGGCAAGGCGGACGTCGTCGACGGCGGCTACCGGCTCAGCGGGCGCTGGAGTTTCTCCTCCGGCTGCGACCACGCGACCTGGGTGCTGCTGGGCGGACCGGTGTTCAAGGACGGCAAGCCGGTCGACTTCTGCACCTATCTGGTGCCGATCTCCGACTACACGATCGAAGACGTCTGGGACACCGTGGGCCTGCGCGGCACCGGGTCCAACGACATCATCGTGAACGACGTCTTCGTCCCGAAGCACCGCGCGCTGAGCTTCATCGCGACGTCGAAGTGCAAGACGCCCGGGCAGGAGATCAACCCCGGGCCGCTGTACAAGATGCCGTACGGTTCGGTGCATCCGAGCACGATCACCGCGCCCATCATCGGGATGGCCCAAGGTGCCTACGACGCGCACGTCGAGTACCAGGGCAAGCGGGTCCGCGCGGCGTACGCGGGCGAACAGTCCAAAGAGGACCCGTTCGCCAAGGTGCGGATCGCCGAGGCGGCGAGCGAGATCGACGCGGCCTGGCTTCAGCTGACGCACAACATCGACGAGCTGTACCAGCTGGCGTGCAAGGGCGAGAAGCTGCCGTTCCCCACGCGGCTGCGGGTCCGCCGCGACCAGGTCCGCGGCACGGAGCGCGCGATCTTCGCGATCGACAGGCTCTTCGAGAACTCCGGCGGCCGCGCTCTGAAGGCCGGGACGCCGATCCAGCGCTTCTGGCGTGACGCCCACGCCGGCCGGGTGCACGCGGCGAACGACGCCGAGCGCGCGTACGTCATGTTCGGAACCGGCGCCTTCGGGCTGCCCGTCGAGAATGCGATGGTCTGATGACCGAAGGCAAGTATCTCACTGTCCAAGGCGGACTCAAGCTGCACTACCACGAGGCGGGCGTGGAGCATCCGGAGACGGTGATCCTCCTGCACGGTGGCGGTCCCGGCGCGTCGGCGTGGAGCAACTTCGGCCGCAACCTGCCGGTGTTCGGCAAGAACTACCGCACGCTGGCCATCGACCAGCCCGGGTTCGGCCGCTCGGACAAACCGACCGAACATCCACAGTACTTCCGGCACAGCGCGGACGCCGTCGTCGGGCTGATGGACGAACTCGGCATCGAGCGGGCCCATTTCGTCGGCAACTCGCTCGGCGGCGGGGCTTCCGTGCGGCTCGCGCTCAACCACCCGAAACGCGCCGGACGGCTGGTGCTGATGGGTCCGGGCGGGCTGAGCGTGAATCTGTTCGCGCCCGATCCGACCGAGGGCATCAAGAACCTGGGCCGGTTCAGCGCCCCGCCGGGGCCGAGCCGGGAGAAGCTCGAAGCCTTCCTGCGGATCATGGTGCACGACCAGTCGCTGATCACCGAAGAACTGATCGACGAGCGGTTCGCCGCGGCGAGCGCGCCCGAGTCCCTGGCGGCGATGAAGGCGATGGGCAAGTCGTTCGCCCAGCCCGATTCCTACGAAGAGGGCATGCTGTGGCGTGAGGCGCATCGCCTGCGCCAGCGGGTGCTGCTCATCTGGGGCAGGGAGGACAGGGTCAACCCGCTCGACGGCGCCTTGCTCGCGCTCAAGACGATCCCGCGTGCCCAGCTGCACGTGTTCGGCGGCTGCGGGCACTGGGCGCAGCTGGAGAAGTTCGACGAGTTCAACCGGCTGGCACTCGACTTCTTGGGAGCCTCCTGATGGGTATCCGTTCGCTCGCCTACCTGCGCATCGAAGCCACCGACATGGCCGCGTGGCGCGAATACGGGCTGAAGGTCCTCGGCATGGTCGAGGGTTCCGGCACGAATCCGGAAGCGCTCTACCTGCGCATGGACGACTTCCCGGCGCGGCTTGTGGTCTTCCCCGGTGAACACGACAGGCTCGCCGTGGCCGGCTGGGAGGTCGCCACCGCCGGCGAACTCGACGATATCCGGGATTCGCTCGACGCGCATTCCGTGCCGTACAAGGAAGGCACCCCGGATCAGCTGGCCGATCGCCGGGTCGACGGCTTGGTGTCCTTTGAGGACCCGTCAGGCAACACGCTCGAAGTTTTCCACGGCGTCGCGTTGCAGCACCGGCGCGTGGTGAGCCCGTACGGCCACAAGTTCGTGACCGGGGAGCAAGGGCTCGGGCACGTCGTACTGTCCACACACGACGATGAAGCGTCCCTGCGGTTCTATCGTGACGTGCTCGGATTCCGGTTGCGGGACTCGATGAAACTGCCCCCGCAGATGGTCGGCAGGCCCGCCGACGGAGCCCCGGCGTGGCTGCGGTTCTTCGGCTGCAACCCGCGTCACCACAGCCTCGCGTTCCTCCCGATGCCGACTCCGAGCGGCATCGTGCACCTCATGGTCGAAGTGGAGAACACCGACGACGTCGGCCTCTGCCTCGACCGGGCCATCCGCCGGAAGGTGCCGATGTCGGCCACCCTCGGACGGCACGTCAACGATCTGATGCTCTCGTTCTACATGAAGACCCCCGGCGGCTTCGACGTCGAATACGGCTGCGAGGGGCGGCAAGTGGACGACGAGAGCTGGATCGCCCGAGAGAGTACGGCGGTTTCGTTGTGGGGACACGACTTTACAGTCGGCGCACGCCCTCCGGGTCAGTCGTGACCCCGATGACGGATGTCGGATCAGGGATCGACGCCGCGAGGTTCCGCTCGGTGCTCGGGCACTTCTGCACCGGCGTCGCCGTGGTGACCGGGCACGACGGCACGGCGCCGGTGGGCTTCGCGTGCCAGTCGTTCGCGGCGCTCTCCCTGGACCCGCCGTTGGTACTTTTCTGCCCCGCCAAGGCTTCCCGGACGTGGGCGGTGCTCGCCGAGTCCGGGCGGTTCGCCGTCAACGTGCTCTCCGAGGCCCAACAGGACGTCAGCGCGGTGTTCGGCGCCCGGGGCGCGGACAAGTTCGCGTCGGTCGACTGGACGCCCGCGCCGTCCGGATCTCCTTTGCTGACAGGGGCTTTGACGTGGATCGACTGCACGCTCGAAGCCGTGCACGAGGCGGGTGACCACTACGTCGTCGTCGGCAGGGTGACCGCGCTCGGGGAACCTTCCGACGAGCGCCCGCTGCTGTTCCATCGCGGGCGGTACACGGTGACCGAACCGGTGACGGACGCGCTCGCCGCTTTGATGCCTTGGCCGCGTCCTGATGATTGGCTATAAACGTATAAACGAAAAAATGTAAAGCTGTCCTTTCCGGTGGCTTCCGCTTAGCGTTTTCGGCGGAAGCTCACCAAGGAATGGGGACAGCAACAAGGTGCTGGGTGCCGAAGCGACGCAGGCGAATCCGCCGTCGTGGGGGCTCGACCGCATCGATCAGCGCAAAACTTCCGCTGGACGACAAGTACAACTACGCGACCACCGCTTCGAATGTGATTTCGGCGGCCGGGTGAAACAGGGCTACGACTTCGTCGACAATGACACGAACGCGGACGACGGCTATGGTCACGGCACCCATGTCGCGGCCACGATCGCGGGCGCGAAGTACGGTGTCGCCAAGGGTGCTTCGCTGTACCCCGTGCGAGTCCTCGGTTCCGACGGCAGCGGCACGACCGCGGGCGTGATCTCCGGTGTCAACCGGATCACCCAGAACGCCAAGAAGCCCGCCGTGGCCAACGCCGGCCTCGGCGGTGGCGCGTCGGCCGCGCTGGACACCGTGGTGCGGAACTCGATCAAGGCGGGCGTCACCTGGACGATCGCGGCGGGGAATTCGAACGTCAACGCCGCCAACACCTCGCCGGCCCGGGTCACCGAAGCGCTGACGTCCGCCGCGGCGGACCGCACCGACCGCCGCGCTTCCTTCTCCAACTACGGTTCCGTGGTCGACCTGTTCGCGCCGGGCGTCTCGATCACCTCGGCCCGGAAGGACAACGACACCGCGACCTACACCGGTGACGGCACCTCGTTCGCGCCACCGCGGCGCAGGTCGCCCAGGCGTTGATCAGCGCGTCGACTCCGGGGCTGGTCACCAACCCCGGTAGCGGTAGCCCGAACCGCACGCTCTACGTCGGGTAGGTTCCCCCGGTGGTGGCTCGGTCCCGACGTGGCGCCAGGACCGAGCTCGGCGAGCGCCCGGAGGGATTCCGGGCGTTCCGGTCTGCGTCTGCCGAACTGCCAAGGGCTCAGCGTCGGCACACTGATGGAGACGCCGCGCACTTCGAGACGGTGGCGGATCCGGGCCAGCGGCAGCCCGCTGGCCGTGATCGCCGCGCGCAGTGCCAGCGGGAACGGTTCTGGATGCGGGGTGGCGCCGGGGAAGATCTTCGGGGGCGTCATGCACTGAAAGTAAGAAGCCGTATCTGGAGTGTCAACGACGTCCGGTGGCCGTCTCAGCCGGTGAACCCTCCGAAAGTCGGATCGGCTCGCCCGCTTCGTGCAGACTGCGCAACGCGAGCCGGTACGACTCGATGAGCCCCGTCTCGTGATACGGGACGCCGATTTCCTCACAGTATCCTTGGACGATGGGCCGGGCGCGGCGAAGACGCGGCGACGGCATGCTCGGGAACAGATGGTGCTCGATCTGGTAGTTGAGCCCGCCGAGCGCGACGTCGATGATCCTGCCGCCGCGGACGTTACGGGACGTGAGCACCTGCTTGCGAAGGAAGTCGAGTTCGGTGTCACCGGACAGGATCGGCATACCCTTGTGGTTGGGCGCGAAGATCGATCCCATGTAGACGCCCCACAGTGCTTTGTGGATAACGAAGAACACGAGCGCTTTGCCGGGGGAGAGGACGAGGAGCAGCGCGCTGAAGTAAAGCGCGAAATGCGCCAGCAGCAAGGCCGCTTCGATCCAGCGCCCCCGGATGCCCGGCTTCGCCACTGCGCGGATACCGGAAACGTGCAGGTTCAGGCCTTCGAGGGTGAGCAGCGGGAAGAACAGGAACGCCTGGTAGCGGCCGATGAACCGCGGAAGCCCCTTGCTGGCCCTCGCCTGCTCCTTCGACCACACGAGGATGTCCGGGTCGACGTCGGGGTCGAGGTCCTCGTGGTTCGGGTTCGCGTGGTGGCGGGTGTGCTTGTCCATCCACCAGCCGTAGCTCATGCCGACACCGAGATTGCCCGCGATCCGGCCGGCGATCTCGCTCGGACGGCGGGTCCGGAACACCTGGCGGTGCGCGAGATCGTGCGACAGCAAGGCGATCTGGCCGAACATCACCGCCTGGAAGACGGCGATCCCCAGCTGCCACCAGGAGTCTCCGATCGCGAAGAAGGCGATCCAGCCGGCGACGAAGAGGGTGGCGACCAGGCCGATGCGGAAGACGTAGTAGCCGGGACGGCGGTCGAGGAGGCCCGCTTCGCTGATGCGGCGGGACAGGCGGGCGAAATCACTGCCTGTGCGGAGGTTTGCGGTCACGATGGTGAGTCTGGACCAGGGGCAGGGTCAGATGAATGCGGCGCGCCGGTGGGTCGGTGCTGGGGCTGGCCCTACCCTGAGGGCGGTGAGTAGTGATGCGCGGATGTGGTACCTGAGGTGCGTGTGGTCGCATGAGTTCGCCGAGGAACCCGTGGAGATCTTCAGTGAAGTCGGCGTCGATGGCTACGAGTGCCGGAAGGTGGAGCGCTTCCGGGGCGGCCGTCTCGGCTGGGCTGACGAGCAGCACGAAGTGGGCGGCACGGGCTTGGGGCAGGTTCCCGTCCCGCCCCTTGACGAGATCAACGCGCAGCGAGAGTTCTCGGCGTCGCGGATCGACGACGTCGAGTTCGAACGGGTGTGGACCAAGGCTCTGGGTGGGGGCGAGGACTGAGCGTCCGCGGCAAGGGCTGGACTCAGCGCCAGTTCTGGCTTCTGTGCGATCTGTCGGCGAACGACATCTGGGCCGATGGCCAGGGAATGACCTTGGTTGAACTGCAGGAGGCACGCGACTCGGGCTCGGATGGCCGGTGAGTCGCCTGAGATGATGATCGTTCTGGGTAGCGAAGGGGTGTTCCGTTGCGGTCGGTGGAGCGCGAGTTGATCGCGTTCGGGTTGAGGCAGGGGGAGTCGTTTCGGGAGATCGGGGCCTGGATTGGGCGGGATCATTCGGTGGTGTCCCGCGAGGTTGAAGGAACGCAAGGTGCGGAAATCGCCGTTTCTGACTCGCGTGGTGCATGAGGGGTTGCGGAAGAAGTGGGCACCGATGCAGATCGCGTGCAGGTTGCGGCTCGACCATCCGTTGGATCATTCTCGCTGGGTGTCACATGATGCGATTTATCAGGCGTTGTTCGTGCAGGCGAAAGGGACGTTGCGGGCGGAGGTGGCCGAGGACCGTGCCGTGCCGGGCTTCTGGGAAGGCGATTCGATCGTCGGCGCGAACAATCAGTCACAGATCGCGACCTTGGTCGAGTGGCGCACTCGATTCGTCATGCTGATGCGTATTCCTCACGATCGCACGGCCGAGAATGTGGCCCCCACGGCTGGCCGCCAAGATGAACACCTTGCCCGACGTTCTCAAAAACAGCGTCACCTGGGATCAGGGTGGAGATGGGCGGCCGCAGGAAGTTCACCATGGCCACCGGGATGCCGGTGTATTTTTGTGACCCGCGTTCACCTTGGCAACGCGGCAGCAACGAGAACACCAATGGTTTGCTGCGCCAGTACCTTCCCGAAGGAACCGACCTGTCCGGGTATTCACAAGGCGAACTCAACGACCGGCCGCGGCAGGCGCTGGGATGGCTCAAGCTGATCGAAGCGTTCGGCAAAGTATCGCTAGACCAGAGGCGGTGCACTCACCAGTTGAACCCACCAGCCTAATTCCTGGCAATCGAACGCATGTTCGAGTATTATCATGGGCATGACCACACCTCTTGCTTTCAATCCGAAAGCCGCTCGCCTTCTTGATGCCGCCTGTGACGAAGAAGTCTCGCTTCGTCAGGCGCAAGGTCGTCAGGTGCGGTTCATAGCCGAGTTCGCCGCCGTGGGTGGTTCGCGAAGATCGGTGACCGAGGAGGTCGCCTTGTGCTTCTCGGTCTCTCGCAATCAAGCCTTCCTGCTGATCGAAACCTCCTGTGCGCTCGTGGCGCGCTTGCCGAACACGTTGGCGGCACTGGAAAAAGGTGACATCGATCTGTACAAGGCGTCGAAGGTCAGTCAGCTGACCCGCGAGGTCTCGGACGAGGTCGCCGCGCAGGTGGACGCGTTCATGGCCAAACGGCTCGCCCAGCGTGACGCCGGGGCGATTCGCAAATCGGTGAACGGCGCGGTGCAGAAGTTCGACCGCGCGGGCTACAAGGAGCGTGCGGAGAAGAAACGCGCGCGACGGCATATCTCGCTGGAGCACGAAGACGAGACCATGTCGACCCTCTCCGGTCTTCTGCCGTCCGAGGTGGCGAGTTCGATTTACGCGTCGATGAGCCGCGCCGCGCAAGCGCGCCGGGCGCGGGACAAGTCGCGGACCCTGGATCAGCATCGCGCGGACGTGTTCGCCGAACGGTTGCTGGCCGAGGACGGTCACGGAAAGCCTCGCGCGCACATCCACGTCTACGTCGACTTCCTGACCCTGGCCGGCGCTCGCGACGATCCCGCGACCCTGGCCGGTTACGGGCCCATTCCGGACTGGCTCGTGCGGGAGATCGCCTCCGATCCCGGCTCGACCTGGTCACGGCTGATCACCGACCCCGCCACCGGCCAGCTCCTGGAAGCCGGTGCCGAGCAGTACCGGTCACCGGCCTCGCTGGCCCGGTTGATCAAGGCGCGGGACCGGGAATGCACCCATCCCGGCTGCCACCGTCCGGCGGAGTTCTCCGAGATCGACCACATCGTCTCCTGGGCGCGGAACGGCACGACCGACCACCACAACTGTCACGGTTCCTGCAGGATCCACAATCTGCTCAAGGAGGAACCAGGCTGGTCCGCGGCGCCCACCGGCAACGGCGGCATGACCATCACGACCCCGTCCGGACGGACCTACGACGCGACACCGGAACCGCTCCACGACCCACGACCCGAGCCGGAGGACGAGGCCCCGCCCTTCTGACCGGCACGAGGGTGTTCAGGCCCTCGTGCCGGTCAGAAGGGCGGGGCGGTGGCGTAGGCGGTGCTTGTCGATCGCGAATGACGCTCTGCCGAATCCTGCGTGATCTCGGCCGAGCTGCTCAACCCGCGGGGGACCTGTTTCCGGTGCCGGTCGAGTACGCGTCCAGCGGCCTATGCCTTGGCAGCAGCCTCCCGAGCCGCATCGAAAGGAGTCCGATCGAAGATGATCCGCAGTTCCACGACCTTCCCCTCCTGCACGGTCAGCATCTCCGCCCCGGGAGCGTTCGCCACCGGATAGGTCGCCGTGTCGTACATCAGCAGCGCCGTCGTTTCGTCGCCGAACGCCGAAAGCAGGGTCGAGCCGGTCAGGATCTCGGTGAACGGGCCCATGAACCCGCGAAACGCCTCCGCGCCGGAGAGCGGCCCGGCGGGCGTGTGGCAGACGATGTCGTCGGCGACGTAGGTCATCGCCTTCTCGAAGTCCTTGCCGGTCCACGCCTGGTGGTAGGCGAGCGCGACCTCCAAAGCCGGACTGGTCATGATGGTTCCTTTCGTCGACCTTCACCCCGTCAGACACCAGCCCGGCCGGAAACGGAACGGTGCGCCGCGAAAAAGGTCGTGACAGGATCGACCCGTGGGCATCGGGACAACGGACGAGCGGGGCTTTCGCGAGCTCACCGACACCTATCGGCACGAGCTGCACCTGCACTGTTACCGCATCCTGGGCTCCCTCACCGAGGCCGAGGACGCCGTCCAGGAGACGCTCCTGGCCGCGTGGCGCGGCCTCGACGGTTTCGAAGGACGCTCATCGCTGCGCACCTGGCTGTACCGCATCGCCACCAACCGCTGCCTCAACGCGCTGCGGGACGCGGGCCGCCGCCGACCACCCGAGCCGGTGCCGCCGTTCGACCCGCCGGAGCCCAGCCGTCGCGGCGAGGTGACCTGGTTGCAGCCGTACCCGGACGAGCTCCTCGAGCGCGTCGCCGACAGCAACCCCAGCCCCGAAGCGCGCTACACCGCAAGGGAGGCGATCGAGCTCGCCTTCGTCACCGGACTCCAGCTACTCCCGCCGAGACAAGCCGCGGCGCTCGTCCTGCGGGACGTCCTGTGCTTCCCCGCCGGGGAGGTCGCGGGCATGCTCGGCACCACCGAAACCGCGGTCAAAGGGATCCTCCAGCGTGCCCGCGCCTCGCTCGACAAGCATCGCGACAGCGCCCGGCATCGGCCCTCGCCTCAGGAACGCGAGCTGACCAAGCGGTTCGCTGACGCTTTCACGGCGGGCGACCTCGACGGCGTCATCGGCCTGCTCACCGACGACGCCTGGCTCGCCATGCCCCCGGCGCCGCACGAGTACCACGGCCTCGAAGCGATCGCTGGTTTCCTCCGCGTCACCATGGCCGTTCCGGTTCCGGAGGGGTACTCCATGACGCCGACGCGGGCGAACAACCAGCCCGCGTTTCAGTGCCGTCACGGCGAAAGCCCCGCCGGGCTGATGGTCCTCACGATGGACGGCGACCGGATCCGCGCCCTTACCCGGTTCCTGGATCAGAAGTAGCCCGCCAGGCGGCGACAGAGCGCGCCGACGTCGATCACCGGTGCCCCGCTCCACGAAGGACCGTCCATCCACCCAGATGACCAGCCTCACCAGCGGGTCATCACCGCGGTGCTTGGCACAGATCGCACAGTCCACCGGCTCACGACACCTGCGGTCGCACTCGCCCCAGGTGTTCGCCAGGCGACCCGAAAAGCTGCGCCGCCCCATAAGCCCGCTTGAAGTAGCGGTGCGCAGGATGCTCCCAGGTGATCGCGATCCCGCCGTGCAGCTGGATCATCTCGCCCGCCACCGTCGCCAGCGCCTCCGAGCAGTGCACCTTCGCCACCGCGGCCAGCCGGCTCGACTCCGGTGCCGCGTAGGCCGCGGAGCGGGCGGTTTCCACCAGGACGTGGAGGTCCGCCATCCGATGCTTGAGCGCCTGGAATCCGCCGATCGGCCTGCCGAACTGGTGCCGCTGCTTGCTGTACTCCACTGTCAGCTCGAAGGCGCGCGCGGCGGCCCCGGCCTGCTCGGCGGCCAGGACAGCACACGCGACGTCGCGCAGCGCGCCGAGGTCGACAGGGCCGAGCAGCCGGGCCGGGGCACGGTCGAAGGTCACGCGGGCCAGCCGTCGCGTTTCGTCCATCGCCGGGGTCCGGACACGGTGGGCCCCGGCGACCTCGTACAGCGAGCCGTCCGCCACCACCAGGAGGATCTCGGCCTCGTCACCGTGGAGGACGTAGTGCGCCTCGCCCTCCACAACGGAGTCGGCGGAGTCGGCGACACGGCAGGCGGGCGCGTCCCAACGGCCGTCGGCGTCGGTCCAAGCCACCGCGCCGACCACGCCTCCGGCGAGGCGGGGGAGCAGACGTTCGCAAGCCTCGTCGTCGCCGGTGGCCAGAATCGCGTGCACGGCGAGCACGGCCGAACCGAGGAACGGGACGTCGGCGAGAACCCGGCCCAGTTCCTCCGCGACCACTTGCAGGTCCGCCGTCCCGGCGCCGAGCCCGCCGAACCGCTCGGGGACGGCCAGTGCCGCCACACCGATCTGCTCGCACAGCTCCGGCCAAGGATCCGCTTCCCGGTCCAGGAGTTTCCGGACGCTGTCCCGCAGCGCGTCTTGCTCGGCGGTGAACGTCATGCCAGCACCCGCTCCCGATGGAACCGCGGCGTGCCCCAGGCGCCGACCAGCGCGCGGACCCTGGTCAGCCGCAGGCCGAGCGCGTGTTCCGCGGTGTAGCCGATCGCGCCGTGCACCTGCAGCCCGGTCCGGGCGGCGAGATGCGCCGCGTCGCCGCACGCCACCTTGGCGGCCGAGACATCGCGTGGGTCCAGGGTGACGGCCGCGCCGAGCAGTAGCGGTTCGGCCAGCGCGAGCCCGGTCGCGACGTCGGCCAGCAGGTGTTTGACCGCCTGATACCCGCCGATCTCCCGCCCGTACTGCTTGCGTTGCGCGGCATACGCGACGGAGGTGTCGAGCAGCCACCGTCCCGCGCCGAGGAGGTGCGCGGAGGTGGCGAGGCAGCCCAGTTCGAACGCGCGGTCCGCGTCGAGCGCCCTGCCGAGATCGTCTCCCGACACCGGCGGGAACAGCCGACGAGAACTGTCCACAGAGGACAAAAGGGCGCCGGGAGCGAACGCGCGGAGCCTGCCGTTCTCGACGGTGAGACGCGCGTCGGCGACGTCGGCATCCAAGGCGTACGGCACCTGCGGCGCGAACGCGACCGACGCCAGCGTCTCACCGGACGCGACAGAGGTCAGCAGTTCGTCGTCCAGCAAGGACGGCAGCACGGCCACGGTGTCGGTCCACGGGCCGGGAACGCAGTGGTACCCGAGCCGCTCGAAGCCGACGGCCAGATCGACCGGGGTGGCGCCGAGCCCGTCGTACTTCGCGGGCACGGCCAGCGCGGTCACCCCGAGCTCCGCCAGCCGCCGCCAGATCTTGAGACCGGGGCCGTGATCGCCGCCCGCCCAGGACCGGTTGGCCGAGTCGGTGTCCACACCGGACAGCAGATCGTGCAGGCTCGAGGAGAACTGCTCCTGCTCACCGGAAAGCGCGAACCTCATCGAGCCCCCTTCGGCAGGCCGAGCAGCCGTTCGGCCACGATGGACCGCTGGATCTGGTCGGTCCCGCCGTAGATCGGGCCCGCCAGGGAAAACAGCCAGCCGTCGCTCCAGCGGCCCCGCAGCTCGGCGTCCGGGCCGAGTACGTCGAGCGCGGTTTCGTGCAGGGCGACGTCGAGATGGGACCAGAACAGCTTGTTGACACTCGATTCCGGCCCGAGTTCGGCGCCGTCCGCGAGGCGGGTGACCGTGCCGAGGGTGTACAGCTGATAGGCCCGCGCGCCGATCCACGCGTCGGCGACCCTGTCGGCGGTGTGCGCGGGGCGCCCGCTGTCCTGCCAGAGCGAGACCAGCCTGTCGGCCGCGGCGAGGAACCGGCCGGGACTGCGCAAGGACAGGCCGCGTTCGTTGTTCGCCGTCGTCATCGCGACCCGCCAGCCTTCGCCCGGCGTGCCGATCACGTCCTCGTCGGGGACGAAGACGTCGTCGAAGAAGATCTCCGCGAAGCCCGGTTCGCCGTCCAGCTGGGGGATCGGCCGGACGGTGACACCCTCGGCCCGCAGATCCACCATCAGATAGGTGAGTCCCTTGTGCCGCGCCGAATCCGGATCGCTGCGGAACAGACCGAAGGCCCGGTCGGCGAACGTCGCCCGTGAACTCCACGTCTTCTGCCCGCTGACCCGCCAGCCACCGTCGCAGCGGGTCGCGGTGCTCCGGAGAGCGGCGATGTCGCTGCCCGCTTCGGGTTCCGACCAGGCCTGGGCCCAGACCTCTTCCGAGCGCGCCATCCTCGGCAGGATGCGGCGTTGTTGTTCTTCCGTGCCATGGGAGAACAGCGTGGGCGCGAGCATGAAGATGCCGTTCTGGTTGACCCGCAGCGGCGCACCCGCCGCGTAGTATTCCTCCTCGAACAGCACCCAGTCCAGGAGGCTCGCGTCCCGGCCGCCGAACTCGCGCGGCCACGAGACGACCGACCAGCGGGCGTCGGCCAACCGGGATTCCCACTCGCGGTGCTGAGCGAATCCTTCGGCGGTGTCGAACGACTTCAGCGGCTCGGCGGGAACGTTCGCGGCGAGCCAGGCACGGGCCTCGTCGCGGAAGGCGAGCGTGCGCTCGTCGAGATCGAGATCCATCACGAGGTCCTGTTCGCGTCCCGCATCGAGCGCGCGTCCTGCCCGCCCAGCGAGTCACCGCCGGACATCTCGGCGTTGTGCGCGTGCGCGAAGTGGTGCAGCCCGAACACGGAGTCCATTCCGGACCGCAGGCCCATCAGGTCTTCGGCCTGGTTGACGGCCTTCTTGGCGAGCGCGAGCCCCATCCGCGGCATCACCGCGATCTTCTCCGCCAGCGCCATCGTCTCGGTTTCGAGGTCGGCGCGGGGGACGACGCGGTTCAGCATGCCCCATTCCTTGGCCTGCTGCGCCGTGAAGCGCTCACCGGTGAACAGCACCTCCTTGGCCGCGCGCGGCCCTAGAACCCAAGGATGCGCGAAGTACTCGACGCCGGGAATCCCCATGCGCACCACGGGATCGGCGAAGAACGCGTCGTCGGAGGCGACGATCATGTCGCACACCCACGCCAGCATCAGCGCGCCCGCGATGCACGCGCCCTGCACACTCGCGATGGTCGGCTTCGGGATCTCGCGCCACCGGCGGCACATGCCGAGGTAGACCTCCGACTCGCGCGCGAACCGCTGGTCACCGCCCTCGGCGCCGACGTGGTCCCACCACAGGACGGCCTTGCGCTCGAAGGAGACGTCCACGTCGCGTTCCGGCGTGCCGATGTCGTGCCCGGCGGAGAAGTGCTTGCCCGCCCCGGCCAGCACGATCACCTTGACTTCGGGATCGTCGACGGCGCGGGTGAACGCGGCGTCGAGCGCGTAGGTCATCGCCGAGTTCTGCGCGTTCCGGTACTCCGGCCGGTTCATCGTGACGACGGCCACCGGCCCGCGTCGCTCGTACTCGACGGTCATCCGTTCTCCTCCCGCAACACGCGTTTCAGTACCTTGCCCGACAGGTTTCGCGGAAGCTCCGCGACGAAGTCGACAAATCGAGGAATCTTGTAGTTGGCCAACTCGGCCTTACACCGAGCCAGTACGTCCTCTGTGGACAGTTCCGCTCCGGGACGCAGCCGGACGAAGGCCTTGCCGACTTCGCCGAGCCGGTGGTCCGGCACACCGACGACAGCGGACTCCGCGACGCCGTCCAGCCTGCTGAGCACCTGCTCGATCTCGGCCGGGTAGACGTTGAACCCGCCGCAGACGTACATGTCCTTGATCCGGTCGACGATCTTCAGGTAGCCGAGTTCGTTCAGCACGCCGACATCGCCGGTGTGCAGCCAGCCGTCCGCGTCCACGGCCGCCGCGGTGGCCTCCGGATCGTCGAGATAGCCGAGCATCACGTTGGGCCCGCGCAGCAGGACCTCGTCGTGTTCGCCGAGCCGCACCTCGAAGCCCGCCGTCGCGCGGCCGGTGTAGTTCGCCACCAGTTTCGCGTCGTCGCCAGGGCGCGACATCGTCGCCACGACGGCTTCGGTGAGCCCGTACGCGGTGAGCACGGTCTCGAAACTCAGTTCCGTCTGCATGCGTTCGACGAGGGTGACCGGCACCGTGGCGGCCCCGGTCACGGCGAGCCGCAGGCTGGACAGATCGTGGTTCGCGCGTTCGGGCGCGTCCAGCAGCACCTGATGGATCGTCGGGGCACCGGGCAGCACCGTGACACGCTCGGTTTCGATGAGCCGCAAGGTTTCCCGGACGTCGAACGTGCGCTGCGGCAGGATCGTGGCCCCGCGCAGCACGGCGGCGACGATGCCCGCCTTGTACCCGAAGCTGTGGAAGAACGGGTTGATCACGAGGTAGCGGTCTTCCTCGGTCAGCTCACCGCAGTCGGCCCAAGCCTCGGCGACGCTCAGCGCCTGGCGGTGGCTGCTCATCGCACCCTTGCTGCGGCCCGTGGTCCCGGAGGTGAACAGGATGTCGCTGACGTCGCCGGGCTCCACCTGGCTGACGAAATCACTGTCGAGACCGTCGAGCGCGTCCCATTCGGTGACGCCTTCGACTGGCTCTTCAGTGCCCTCGACGGGGATCCGCAGCACCGTGCCGGGCACCGAGGAGCCGAGGTCGGCCAGCCGGTCCGTGCCGAGGAACGTTCCGGTGATCACCAGCGCCGAAACCCGCGCACGTTCGAGGACGTCGATGGTTTCGCCGGCGGTGAACCGGGTGTTGACCGGGATCAGGGTCGCGCCGGCGTGCAGCGCGCCGAGTCCGGCGACGACCCAGTGCCAGGTGTTGGGGGAACAGATCGCGATCCGTTCATGGCCTTCGAAGAACCGCGCCGCTTGCCGCACCCGCCGCGCGAGTTCGGCATAGGTGAGCCGGACTTCGCCGTCGACGAGTGCTTCCCGTCCGGCGAAGCGCTCCGCGGCCTCGTCGAGCGCCGCCGGGATGGTCCCTTTCGACATCGAGCCTCCCTAGCAAGTGCTTGGTAGGGTAGCCTACGCAGCAGGCTCTGGTTTGGCTAGAGGAGGCACGTGTGGCTCAGGACGGTTTCCGCGACCGTGTGCGCACCTGGCTGGCGGACAACCTGCCGCCGGAACTGCGTGGTTTGGGCGGTCCGGGGCGCGAACACGAAGCCTTCGAAGAACGGGTGGAGTGGGAACGGCGTCTCGCCGCGGCGGGCTGGACCTGCGTCGGCTGGCCGGTCGAGCACGGCGGGCAGGGTGCGACGCTGGAACAACAGGTCGTGTTCCACGAGGAGTACGCGAGAGCGGGCGCCCCGGCGCGGGTGAGTCATCTGGCCCAGGAACTCCTGGGCCCGACCTTGATCGCGTTCGGTACGCCGGAGCAACAGAAACGGTTCCTGCCGCCGATCGTGGCCGTCGAGGAACTGTGGTGTCAGGGCTATTCCGAACCCGGCGCCGGCTCCGATCTCGCCGCGGTGTCGACCACCGCGACCCTCGAAGGCGACGAGTGGGTGTTGAACGGCCAGAAGGTGTGGACGTCGCTCGCGCACGTGGCCGACTGGTGTTTCGTCCTCGCCAGGACCGAACCCGGTTCGAAACGCCACAAAGGACTGTCCTATTTGCTCGTCCCGATGCGGCAGCCCGGCGTCGAGGTCCGGCCGATCCAGCAGCTCACCGGGACGTCGGAGTTCAACGAAGTCTTCTTCGACGGCGCCCGCACGGCGAAGGGCCTGGTCGTCGGCGAACCCGGCGACGGCTGGCGGGTGGCGATGGGCACCCTCGCCTTCGAACGCGGCGTCGCGACGCTCGGGCAACAGGTCGGCTTCCGCCGGGAATTGGAAGAACTCACCAGGATCGCGCCGGACGACCCGGTGATCGCCGAGCGGATCGACCGCGCCTGGGTCGGCCTGGAGGTCATGCGGGCACAGGCGATCCGCACCCTCGGCGACTCGTCGCCCGGCGTGGCCGAAGTGTCCAAACTGGTCTGGGCGAACTGGCACCGGGACCTGGGAGAGCTGGCGATGCTCGTCCGCGGCGCGCGGGGCATGCTCGCGGAAGACGGGCTCGACGCCTGGCAACGGCTCTTCCTCTTCACCCGGGCCGACACGATCTACGGTGGCTCCAACGAGATCCAGCGCAACGTCATCGCCGAGCGGGTGCTCGGCCTGCCAAGAGAGGTGCGACCGTGATTCCGGTGCCGAAGTACCCCGAGGGGGCGAATCTCCTGCGGAACAAGGTGGTCGTGGTGACGGCGGCGGCCGGCACCGGGATCGGTTCCGCGGTGGCGAAACGCGCGCTCGAAGAGGGCGCCCGCGTCGTGATCAGCGACTGGCACGAGCGGCGCCTCGGCGAGAAGGCGGCCGAACTCGGCGACGTCCACGCGATTCCCTGTGACGTCACGCAGGAGGACCAGGTGCGGGCGCTCATCGACGGAGCCGCCGCGCACTACGGCCGGATCGACGTGCTCGTCAACAACGCCGGCCTCGGCGGCACGAAGTCCATAGTGGACATGGCGGACGAAGAATGGGTGCGGGTCATCGACGTGACGCTCAACGGCACGTTCCGCGCGACGAGGGCCGCGGTGAACCGGTTCATCGAGCAGGGCGGCGGCGGGGTGATCGTCAACAACGCGTCCGTGATCGGCTGGCGCGCGCAGGCCGGGCAAGCGCACTACGCCGCCGCGAAGGCGGGCGTCATGGCGCTCACCCGCTGCGCGGCCGTCGACGTCGCCGAACACGGCATCCGGGTCAACGCCGTCGCGCCGAGCCTGGCGATGCATCCGTTCCTGGCCAAGGTGACCAGCGAGGAACTGCTCACCGAACTCACCGCGCGCGAGGTGTCGGGGAGGGCGGCGGAACCCTGGGAAGTGGCGAATGTGATGGTGTTCCTCGCCAGTGAGTACTCGTCGTACCTCACCGGCGAGGTCGTGTCCGTGAGTTCCCAGCATGCGTGAGGTACCGATGAAGTCCAGCCCAGGGTCCCGCCGCGCCGAACTGCTCGCCCTCGCGGCGAAGCTGTTCGCCGAGCGCGGTTACGTCTCCACCACCGTGCGGGACATCGCGGACGCGGCGGGAATCCTTTCGGGCAGCCTCTACCACCATTTCGACTCGAAGGAGTCGATGGCCGACGAGATCCTCACCGTGTTCCTCGACGAGCTCTTCGGCGCCTACGCCGAGATCGTCGCGGAAGGCAGAGGCCCGCGGGAAACGCTCGAAGCCGTCGTCGTGGCATCGTTCGAATCCATTCACCGGCGGCCCGCCGAGGTGGCGATCTACCAGTCCGAAGCGAAGCACCTGATGCAGTTGCCGCGCTTCGACTACCTCACCGACCGCAACACCGAATTCCGCAAACTGTGGAACGCGATCCTCACCGACGGCATCGCGGCCGGCGTGTTCCGCGAGGACCTCGACGTCGAACTCACCTACCGGTTCATCCGCGACACCGTCTGGGTGGCGGTGCGTTGGTACAACCCCGACGGATCGCTGAGCGCGGACGACGTCGCTCAGCAGTACCTCGGGATCCTCCTGGACGGCATCGCGACGAAGACAAGGAAGCGCCGTGGCTGAAGCTTACGTACTGGACGCGGTCCGGACCCCCGTCGGCAAACGCGGGGGAGCGCTCAGCGGCGTCCACTCCGCCGACCTCGGCGCCCACGTCATCCAGGCCGTCGTCGAACGATCGGGTGTCGACGCCGACCTGGTCGACGACGTCATCCTCGGCTGCTGCGACACACTCGGGCCGCAGTCCGGGAACATCGCGCGGACGGCGTGGCTCGCGGCGGGCTTCGGGCACCACGTGCCGGGCGTGACGATCGACAGGCAGTGCGGTTCGAGCCAGCAGGCCGTGCACTTCGCCGCGCAGGCGGTGCTGTCCGGGACGATGGACCTCGTGCTCGCCGGCGGCGTGCAGAACATGAGCGCCGTCCCGATCGGCGCGGCGATGCTGGCCGGGCGCGAGTACGGGTTCGAAGACCCGTTCTCCGGCTCGAAGGGCTGGCAGGAGCGCTACGGCAGCGTCGAGGTTTCGCAGTTCCGCAGCGCCGACATGATCGCCGAGCACTGGGATCTGACCCGCGAAGCGATGGAGGAGTACGCCTTCCGCAGCCATCAGCGCGCGATCGCGGCCATCGACGAAGGCCGGTTCGCCGCCGAAACCTCGCCGTTCGGCGGCGTCGGCCTGGACGAGGGGCCCAGGCGCGACACCAGCTTGGAGCGGATGGCCGGGCTGAAGCCGCTCAGCGACGGTTCGCGCATCACCGCGGCGGTGGCCAGCCAGATCTCGGACGGCGCCAGCGCGACACTCATCGCGTCGGAGAAGTTCGTCGAGGAACACGGCATCACCCCGCGCGCCAGGATCCACCATCTTTCGGTGCGGGCGGCCGACCCGGTGTGGATGCTCACCGGGCCGATCCCGGCGACCGCGCACGCGCTGCGGAAAACCGGGCTGAGTATCGAGGACATCGACCTGTTCGAGGTCAACGAGGCGTTCGCGAGCGTCGTCCTGGCGTGGATCGAGGAGACGGGCGCCGATCCGGACCGCGTCAACGTCAACGGCGGCGGGATCGCGCTCGGCCATCCCATCGGGGCGACCGGGACGAAACTGTTCGCGACCCTGCTGCACGAACTCGAACGGCGCGGCGGCCGCTACGGGCTGCAGACGATGTGCGAAGGCGGCGGAACGGCGAACGTCACGATCATCGAGCGGCTTTGACGCTCTGCCTGCTCCAGACGATGAGCGCCGACGCGCTGAAAGCCGCGCCGAGCAGGCAGACACCGGTCCAGCCCGCGACGGCGTAGACGGCTGTCGAGCCGATGGCGCCCACGCCGCTGCCGACGGAGTAGAAGATCATGTACCCGCCGATCAGCCTGCTGCCGGCGTCCGGCCGGAGCGGGTAGATCAGCGTCTGGCTCGTGACGTGCACGGCCTGGACGGCGAGGTCGAGCAGGATGGCGCCCGCCACCAAGGCCCAGAGTGACGCGCGCGTGAAACCCAGCGGCAGCCACGACAGCAGGAGCAGGCCCAGCGCCAGTCCGGTCGTCCACTGTGCCCGGCCGCGGTCCGCGAGCCGTCCGGCCGGTGCCGCCGCCAGCGCGCCCGCCGCCCCGGCCAGCCCGAACGCGCCGATGGCGGTGTGCGACAGGCCGTCCTCGGTGAGCGGCAGGGCGACGGAACTCCACAGCGTGCCGAACGCGGCGAAGATCAGCAGCGCGAGCGTTCCGCGCGTCCGGAAGACGGGTTCCTCGACGAAAAGCGACAGCGTGGAACGCAACAGCCGCCGGTAGTCCATGCCGTTTCCGGTCGAGGAGGGCAGCACGCGGTACAGCACGATCGCGATCAGCACGGTCACGCCCGCGGACGCGACGTACACCGCGCGCCAGCCGGCGAGGTCGGCCAGCGTGCCGGACACCGTGCGCGCGAGCAGGATCCCGAGGACGACGCCGGTCGTCACGAGACCGACGACACGCCCGCGTTCGGCGGGGGCGGCCAGCGACGCGGCGAACGCGACCAGGAGCTGGGTGACCACCGCGAGCACGCCGATCGCCAGCATCCCGGCGAGCAGCACCACGCCGTTCGCGGCGGTCGCGGCGACCAGTTCGGCGATCGCCAGGAGCGCCAGCAGCCCGGCGACGAGCCGTCGCCTGTCGAGCAGGTCGCCGAGCGGGACCAGGAGGAACAGGCCGAGTCCGTAGCCGAGCTGCGTCAGCGTGACGATGCCGCCGACGGTCGACGCGGCGATCCCGAGGTCGGCGCCCATGGTGACGAGCAAGGGCTGGGCGAAGTAGATCGTGGCGACGGCCGTCCCGGCGGCCACGGCGAACAACAGGACGACTCCGCGACGCACAATCCCTCCAGATGGTTTCAACTTGCTACCACTGGCGACGGTAGGGCATTCCGGTAGTAAGATGCAACCATGGTGAAGCGGACGACGTTCGACGAAGCCCCGTGCCCGGTGGCGCGCTCGGTCGACACGATCGGCGACTGGTGGTCGCTCCTGATCGTGCGCGACGCCTTCGACGGCGTCCGCCGCTTCGGTGAGTTCCAGCGCGGCCTCGGCGTCGCGAAGAACATCCTGTCCGCACGGCTGCGGGCGCTCGTCGGGCACGGGGTGCTCGACGTGGTCCCGGCTTCGGACGGGAGCACGTACAGCGAGTACGTCCTGACGGCCAAGGGGCGCGACCTGTTCCCGGTGATCGTCGCGCTGCGGCAGTGGGGCGAGGCGCATTTCTTCGCCGAGGGCGAGCCGCGGTCGGAACTGGTGGACCGCGACGGCGGGCGTCCGCTGCGGGGGCTCGAGGTCCACGCCTCGGACGGCCGCGTCGTCGGGCCGGACGACACCGTGGTGGTGAAGGCGCCGGCCTCGTGAGTGGCGAGGACGGCCAAGTCCGTGAAGGCCTCCTTCACTACCTTCAGGGTAGGCAAGGAGACCTTCACGGACTTGGCGAGCGTCTGTGCCGGGTGAGCACCCCTGCCCTCTGGCCACTACCTCGGCGGGCGGTGTCGTGAAAGCCACTTTCGCAACGTGTTTCCGCCGTGGGCCGCTCGCCGCGAAGGAGCCGTCCGCGCGTGCGATGCGGTGAAGTCCACCCGCACTCGCGTGATGCGACGCCGCACTCGCGTGATCAGGGACGGAACTCGCGTGATCAGCGCCGCACACCTGAGTGCAGTATCCAGTCACGCGAGTCACGTCCCTGGTCACGCGAGTCACGAAGTCATAGATCGGGGCCCTCCCAGGTGAGTCCTGCCTGGAAGGGCCCCGACCGGATGCGGAGAGCCGTGAAGGACGGTTCCCGACGGAGCCCGAATCACCGTCGGTCCCGGATCCTCCCGGCGCCCCAAGGGGTGGCGGTGGGTGCGGAGGCCCGGCTGCCCACCGCCACCTGAGGGGACCGCGGCCGCCGCGCGCGGCCCCGGTCCGGTCGCGAACCCGGGTCACCCGGCGGGAACGCGAGCCCAGGGCATCTCCTCCTGTGCGGGTACGGCCGCGGTCGGGGTGTCGGACAGGAAGTCCCGTTCGAACGGGGCGAGGATGTCCTCTCCGATCGGCGTCGGCTCGGCGCCGCCGCCCGTGGCACTCGCGGCGAACGAAGGCTCCGCGGCGGGGACGGGGAACACCGGCTCGGGCACCGGCAGCCGCCGGTCGAGTTCGGCGGCCCAGTGGATCATCGCCTTCGGCCGATCCCAGCCCGCCGCGCCGACGAGCCTGCCGTCGCGGACGAAACCGGTGACCCCGTCGGAAAGTTCGATCGTGTCCTTGCCCAGCGACGGCATCCCGACGGTCTGAAGCCGCGCGTCGTACAGGGACGACCAAGCGCGGGGGAGCGGGGTGTACGGCCGCGCGTTGCCCCGGCCCAGCATCAGGCTTTCCGCCGCCGCACGCCCGGATTCGACGCCGTTCATCCAGTGCTCGACCCGGCGCGGGGTCTCGTCGATCCGCAGATTCGGCCATTTCGCCACGTCGCCGGCGACCACGACGTCCTCCGCCCCGACGGCGAACAGCGCGGGATCGCACAGGACACCGTCGTCGATGGTCAGCTCCGAGCCGCGCAGCCAGTCCACGGCGGGCACGCTGCCGATCGAGAGCACCACGCAGCTGGCCACCAGGAACTGGTTGTTGGTCAGGTGCAGCCCGACCGTCTCCTTGGTGCTGATCCAGTTCCGCACCTCGGTGTTCATCGCCAGCTTGGCGCGGTGATGCTGGTGTTCCTTGGTGAGCGCCGACGCGATCCGCTCCCCGAAGCGGTGCAGAGGCGCTTTCGCGTGGCCGATGAGCGTGACGTCGCGGCCCATGTACCGCATCGACGCGGCGAACTCGTTCCCGATGAGGCCGCTGCCGATCACCACGACGGATTTGTTGCTGTTCCCCAAAGCCCGCCGGACGGCCAGTGAATCCTCCACGGTGCGCAGCACACGGACCCGCGGGTCGTGGCGCGGCGAGCCGGGGAGATGACGGGGGTAGACCCCGGTCGCGACGATCAGGCCGTCGTACCAAAGGGATTCCCCGCCCGGCAGGTGCACCGTGCGTTCCTTGGTGTCGAGCCAGGTCGCGCGGGTGCCGAGCCGCCAGTGGACGTCGAGGTCTAGGTACGGCTCCAGGCTCGCGGCCACCGGTTTCACCCCGCCGGTGACGAGTTCTTTCGACACCATCGGCCGGTGATACGGCTTGCGCGGTTCGTCGCCGACCAGCACGATCTCGCCGTCGAAGCCGAGTTCCCGCAGGCGTTCCGCGGAACGGAGCCCGGCGACGCCCGCACCGACGATGACGATCCGATCTCCGTCACTCATCGTCGTACGCTCCTTCTCCCTTGACTCTGATGGCTTGTTTCGGGCAGAGCCTGGCCGCGGAAATGGCCTGGTCCAAGCCATCCCGGTCGATCATCCGGCGGATGCGGAGCTTGCCGTCCGGGCCGATCTTGAACGTGGCCGGTGCTTCCATCTCGCAGAACCCGAAGATCTCGCACCGCTCGTTGTCGACGCTGACACGCGTGCCGCGCCGGACGCTTCCGAAGATCATTTTTCGTTTCTCCAAGTCGTTTCGCTCCCCGGTCAGACCAGTTCCTCGACCAGGCCCAGCCGTTCCAGGTACCGGGTTGGCGTGAACCGCAGGGCGGTCAGCAGGACCGCCGGGACCAGCAGGGTGATCCCGCCGAACCACAGGAGGCCGAGGTGCCCGTTGGCCATGGCACCGAAGAACGAGTGCAGTGCCGTGATCGCGACCGCCGGATAGGCGAGCCGGTGGATCCACAGAAAGCGCCGGTAGGAACTGAACCGGCTGATCCCGCCGGTCAGCGAGACGGCGATCATGACCTCGAGCCCGATGACGCCGAGTTCGTGGCGCGCCAGCGTGCCCGGCAGGAGCGGGATCGAGATCTGCGCCAGGGTGAAACCGTCGGGCAGGAACAGGAACGACATCGCGTGCACGACGCCGAACGACAGCGCAAGGATGCCGAGCACCATATGCGAGTTGCGCAGCGCCTTCCGCCCGGTCAGCGATGTGATCCAGCCGGTCGCGGTGAACACGCCCCAGCACAGGGTCAGGCACATGAAGCCGTACGCGATCCGGGCGGAGGTCTGCGCCATGCCCTTGATACCGGGGTCCGTGTCCGTCTTCTGGGTCAGGACGAGCACCACCTCGGACCACTGGTCATACATGGGTCGCTCCTGGGGCACTGGGAACCGGTTCCGGTTCGTCGGCGGCCGCGCGTTTGCGGGTCCGGGTGTTCTTGCTGCGCAGGGTCCGGACGGCGAAGAACAGTCCACCGCCGAGCACCACCGCGAGCAGCAGGCCGAGGGCGAGGTCGCCGAAACCGACGTCCATCGCGGCGTTGGCCGTGTTCGCCTGGGGCACCGGGGCCTCCGGCATCAGCGACTGGTCGACGAGACCGGTGCTTTCCAGCAGGGTCATATGCCGCAGCACGGCCTGGTTGGCCGTGGTGGCGTAGTCGCGCACGACGTCGTTGCGGGTACCGGCCCTGACCTGGGAGATGAGGGGGAACAGCACGCCGTGCGCGTACCGGAGCCGGTTGGTGAAGATCCGGTCGAACTCGGTGTCGTCGCGGGCGGCCTTCATCTCGCCGAGCCACGCCGACTGCTGGTCCGACGGTTCGCGCGGCAGGGTGATGCCGAACTTGTCGGCGATGGCGTGTGTCGCGGTGTCGAGCCTGCCGTGGTCGATCATCAGCGTCCGGCCGACTTCGCGGACCCGCTTGCTCTTCCCGCGTTCCTGCGCCCACATCCCGGCGGGCATCTCCCACAGCCCGGCCAGTTTGACGTTGACGATCAGGTTCTTGTCCGCCGCGCTGAGCTCTTGGGCGTGCGCTTCACCGGCGGGGCCGAGGAGGGTCACCGCGGCCGTCGCCAGCAGCACGATCAGCGGACGGGAGAATCGGGGGAGATCAGATGCCGAGGTCATCGGCCTGCCAGGTGTCCGCGGTGAGCAGCACTTTCGTGCCGTCCGGTTTGATCGGGAACCACGCGTCGTCGGCGCCCTGCCCGCCGGTGTTGCCGGGCATCGCGTCCTTCGCGTTGCGGTAGAGCGGCCAGCCCGCGAGGGTGACCTGCTCGACGCCGTCGCCCCTGGTCACGGTGCCGATCAGTGCGCGGTCGATCCCGGTCACCACGAGGTCGCCGTCGGCCTTGGCGGGAATCCAGGTCTGCGAGCAGGTTTCGACGCAGTTCGACTTGGGCGGGTTGACGGTGTCCTTGTCGTAGCGGTAAAGCGTGAAGCCGTTCGTGTCGGTGACGATCGGTCCGAGGTCGAACAGGATCGCCGCCGTGACACCGGGGGCCGGTTCGGCAGCCGGGTCGGGCATTCCCGGCATCTGCGCCACGCCGGCGGCGGGGGCCGCGCCGGGAGAGCCGTTCGGTCCCGCGGTACCGGTGGTGCAGGCCGCGGTCAGCGCGATCGCGGACAAGGTGAGGGTCAGAGGTATGACCGAGCGTGACACGGGGTTCACGGAAATCCTCCTGTCGGGGCAGAGGAGAACGCCATCGCCGCGGGGAGATGGTGTGCAGGCAGGTTCAAGTCCACTGTGGACGGTCAAGTCGGACATTCAAGCCGGACTCTCATGATCCACAGTGGATTCGGCGATGCGGGGGACAGCGCCGGGTCGGGGTCTTCGGTAGGGGATACGGTCACGAGTCGGGAACGGTTCAAAAAACTTTGCCACGCTCGGTGAACCGGGCAGGAACAGTTTTGGTACTGGACTTATCGCCCCTGATCGCACAAAGATGTGCCGCGTGGGACGCCACTCTCGGATACTGCAGCCAATAGTCGATCATGAACCCGCTTCGAACGGGCATGACGACCTCATCAGGGCGTTGTACCAGGAGTTCGGATCGAGCCTGATGGCGTTCGTGCTGAAGCTGACCGGCCACGATCGCCAGTGGGCCGAGGACGTGGTCCAGGAGACGCTCATCAAGGCGTGGCGCAACGCCGGCAAACTCGACCGGCAGCCGGAAATGCTGCGTGCCTGGCTGTTCACCGTGGCCAGGCGCATCGTCATCGACGGCTGGCGGAGCCGGAGCGCCCGCCCTCAAGAGGTGGAGGAACTCGAGTCGGATTCGATCGGAGTGCCGGACGAATCGGAGAAGACGCTCGCGGCCATGATCGTTTACGAGGCCCTGCGCAATCTCTCCCCGGAGCAACGTGAAGCCGTCCAGCAGACCTACCTGCGTGACCGCACCGTGAACGAGGTCGCGGCGACGCTCGGGGTTCCGCCGGGTACGGTGAAATCGCGGATCCACCACGCTGTGCGCGCGCTGCGCAGGGCGCTGCAGGAGCGGGGGTGAGCGAGGTGTCCGGAGAGCCGCACACGGATATCGCCGCCTACGTGCTGGGCGTCCTCGGCGAGGAGGATCACGCCCATTTCGAGGCGCATCTGCTGGAGTGCCCCGAGTGTCAGGTCGAGCTGGTGGAGATGTACCACCTGCCCGACATCCTCGACATGGTCAAGAAGAGCTGGCCGGATCCGCCCGTGAAGGGCCCCGGGCCGCGGGTGCTGCGGATGCTGCTCGCGGACGCCGCCAGGGCGGGCCGCCGTCGCAAGGTCATCCGGCTCGCGACGGCCGCCGCCGTGCTCGTGCTCGTCGTCGGCGGACCGCTCACCGTTCTTTCGCTCACCGACCGTGAACCGGTCGTCACGCAGGCCGCGCCCACCGTCGTCACCTCGGTGGTGCCGTCGCCCGCGCCGCTGTCCCGCGAGGCGGGCCCGGACGGCGGCGCCGCCCCCTTCGGCTGGTCCGAGGCGGGCAACGCGGTCGCCGCCGAAGTCACGGTCCAGGACAAGGAGTGGGGCAGCGCGGTCGAACTCGAACTGCGCGGCCTCATCGGGCCGATGACCTGCCAGCTCTTCGCCTACTCCCACGGCGGAGACGCCTACGTCGTCAACAACTGGAGCGTGCCGTCCAAGGGGTACGGCGTACCCGGCTCCCCGGAGCCTCTTGTCGTCACAGGCTCGACGGCGTTGCGGAAGGCCGACATCGAACGCTTCGAGGTGCACAAGCAGGACGGCACCGTGCTGGCCGTCGTGCGCCGCTAGTCATATAACGGAAAGATAACGGCGGGATCGCTTTTTGAACCGCTTGTCGTCGGGAACCGTATCTCCCAGTAGCCGGATGGATATTCGGCAAAGGCGTGGCTCATACCGGACATGAGTTTTCGATGTGTTCGGAAACGAATGAGGTGAGCGAATCAATGGCACGAAATCAAGGGCGCCACCGTATCGCCCGCAGGACCAAGATCGCGACCGCGTTGCTGGGCCTGTCGATCGCGGTCGGTGGACTGGTGGTGGCCACCACGACCGGCGACTCCGACCGCGCTTCCGCGGACGAGGTGGACAAGTCGCAGTTCGTGGACATCACCAAAGTGCGGCCGAACGCCGACAAACCACGGCCGGGCCGGAACGCTTCCACGGGCTCGTTCACCGTCGACTGTGGACGGAACGAGAACGGGCACTTCAATCCCGACAACTTCATCGCGCAGCCGGGTATCCGCAACGGCGCCCAGCATCTGCACGATTACGTCGGGAACCTTTCCACGAACGCGGATTCGGACAACAACAGCCTGCTGGGCGCCGGTACCACCTGTGAGAACGGCGACGAATCGACGTACTTCTGGCCGGTGGTGCGCATCGACACCGGTCAGGAAGACGAAGCGCGGCAAGGCGAGCAGAACCAGAACCAGAGTCAGAACCAGGACCGCGGCGGCGACCGGAACCGGCAACGGAATCAGGGCGACGAGCGGCAAGGCCGAGACCAGAACAACGGCAACCAGAACGACCAGCAGAACAACGACCAGGAGCAGGCCCAGCTGGACGAGCCGAACGCGAACAACGAACTCGCCGGCAACGACGGCGAGATCCAGCGCCCCGCGACCGTCGACATCACCTTCAAGGGCAACGCCCAGGAGAAGGTGAAGGAGATGCCGAAGTTCCTCCGGATCCTTTACGGTGACGCGAAGGTCACCACGAACGGTCCCGCCAACGCGCGGGAAAGCTGGACCTGCACCGGCTTCGAGGACAGGGTCATCAAGCAGTATCCGATCTGCCCCGGCGGCAGTGACGTCAAGCGGGTGCACACGTTCCCGAGCTGTCTCGATGGCGACAACATCGACAGCGAGAACCACCGGGACCACATCAAGTATCCCGATGAGAACGGCGAATGCGCCAACGGCCTGACCGCGGTCCCGGAGCTCACCATCTCGCTGACCTACAAGATCCCCCGGGACATCCAGGTCAACGGACAGTACAAAGTGGACTCTTTCCCCGAAGAGGACCACAACCCCTTCTCCGACCACGACGATTTCGCGAACGTGATGTCGAACCAGATCATGGATCGCCTCGTCGACTGCGTCAACGAAGGTCGCAAGTGCCGCGAATGAGGCGCTGAGCGACCACTCCAGACGTCCTCGGCTCACTCCGACGGCCGAGGCGGTCAACGCCAAGCCAGACCGGCGAACAGGAGGAAAATACTCCGGCCCGGCGGGTCCCCCCCTACACCTCACCCACCCGCCGGGCCGGCCCTACTCGAAACGATCGACACAACTGAAGAACGCTCCGCCAGCGTTTTACCCGCCCTGCCGGCAGCTTCCCGAGGAAGCCGCCGGCAGGGCTCTTTTCGGTAGGTTGGCGACATGGGTGAGCAGAAGGACCGCATGCTGCGCGGCGAGCTGTACCGGGACAACGATCCCGAGCTGGTCGAGGACCGCAGGCGCGCGCAGGCGCTTGTGGACCGGTTCAACGGCACGGGCGCCGAGGAGACCGGTGAGCGGGACACGATTTTGCGCGAGCTGCTGGGAAAACTCGGTGAGGGTTCCTGGATCATGCCGCGGTTCCAGTGCGACTACGGCTCTCTGATCGAGATCGGCGCCAACAGTTTCCTCAACTACGACGCCATCCTCCTCGACTGCGCCCCGATCAAGATCGGCTCGGACTGCTCGATCGGCCCGCGCTGCCAGCTGCTGACCGCGCTGCATCCGATGGAGGACCACGAGCTGCGGCGAGCCCGCTGGGAATCGGCCGCGCCGATCACCATCGGGAACAACGTCTGGTTCGGCGGCGGCGTCATCGTCTGTGCCGGGGTGACGATCGGAGACGACACGGTGGTGGGCGCGGGCAGCGTCGTCACCCGTGATCTGCCGTCGAAGGTGTTCGCCGCGGGCAACCCGGCCCGCGTCATCCGGGAGCTTTGAGGCTCACCGGTCCACCGGCGTGATCCGGGTGCGCCGGCTGTGCTCGAAGACCATGGAGGTGCGCACGTCGGCCACCTCCGAGCGCTCGGTCAGTTTGTCGATCACGAAGGCGTAGAGGCTGTCGTTGTCGGGGACCGCGACGTGGAGGATGAAGTCCTCGGTCCCGGTGGTCACGTAGAGCCCGACGAGGTCGGGCAGCGCGTTGACCCAGTTCCGGAAGCCTTCGATGTTCCGCCGTGAGGGCGGGCGCACCCGCACCGCGATGAGCGCCTGCACCCCGCGGCCGATCGACGGCAGGTCCACGTCCAGCAGCGCGCCGCGGATCACGCCGCGTTCCCGCAGACCGCGGGTGCGGTCCAGCGCGGTGGTCGGCGAAACCCCCACCGCGGCGGCCACTTCGCGGTTGGTCTTCCGTGCGTCCGACTGCAATTGCGCCAGGATCGCCTTATCAAGTTCGTCCAAGCGCGCCATCTCAGCCCTCTCACCGTATTAAGTACGAACACGGTGGACTCTACTCGTATGTCCTCTTAGTTTGACCTTGTTCATCCGTTGATGTGAGCAGGAGTCCAGCTGAATGTCCGAGCACGGTACGGCCATCGGGTTCGCCCCCGACGAGATCGACTTCACCGCTTCCACCCGATCGGCCAGGTTGAAGTGGGTCATCGTGGTCAACAGCGAGCTGCCGCCCGGCCGCGCGGTCAACGCGGCGGTCTGCACCGCGGTCGCCACCACGCAGGCCGTGACCGGTCTCCTCGGCGACGAAGCTGTCGACGCCGACGGCGAGCACTACACGGGCTTGCCGTGGGTCGGCTGCTCGATCCTGACCGCCGACGCCGAGAAGCTGCGAGCCATCCGCGCCAAGGCCGCGGCCTCGCCGGGCTGCCACGTCGCCGACATGCCCGGGGTCGCCCAGCAGATCCGCGTCTACACCGATTTCCTCGCGACAATGAAGGAGATCCCGACCGAGGAGATGGATTTCTGCGCGATCGGCATCGTCGGCCCGCGCAACCGGATCGACAAGCTGGTCGGGAAGCTGCCTCTGATGGCGTGAGCCTCAGCCGTCGAGGAGATCCCGCAGTGCTTCGGTGAACCGGGCCGGGTTCCGCTGCGGCGCCAGATGCGCTCCGGGCACCTCCGTGAACGGCAAACCCAGCTCCAGCGCGAGGACCTTGGCCGGCTGGTAGTGGTAGTGCCCCCGGCTGCCGACGCCCGCGACGGGAAAGATCTCGGTGGTGCTCCGCCGCAGCGCCCGCAGGTCGGGAAGGTAGTCGAGGATCTCGGCCAGCTCGCGGCCGAACAGCCGCTTCCAGTCCTCCTCGTTCGGCAGCCGGATCGCGCGCAGTTCGGGCAGCGCGGCACCGGCGATCCCGTCGGTGAACCGCTTGAACGCCCCCATCAGGTCACCGGCCTGCGCGAGCCGCACCTGGGCGTTGGCCTCGTCGAGCCAGCCGAGCGCGTCCGGGAGCAGCTGGACGGCGGGGGGCTCGTGCGCGACCAGGACGTTCGCCGCGTCCGGGTAGCGGGCGACGAGGTCGAGGCCGATCAGGGCGCCCGCGCTGGTCCCGAACACGCTCGCCGGCCCGCCGCCGACGTGCTGGAGGACGGCGTGGGCGTCGTCGGCCTGCTTCGGCACGCTGACCGGGCCGGTGCTGGTGTCGGTGCTGCGGAAATGGCCGCGCCGGTCGTAGGTGACGACGGTGTGGTCGTCGGCGAGCAGCTTCGTCATCGCCCGGAAGGTGTCCGCCGAGCCCAGCCCACCGGCGATCAGGAGCAGAAGCGGCCCTTCGCCGGTACTGCGGACATACAGCTCACCGTCCTCGACCGGACAACGACTCTCCGAGATCATGGCCGAAGTCAAGCACAGCGCGCTCGGTCCTTCACCCGGAGCCCAGCCGCCGCAGCGCGTCGGTGGCGTCGGCCACGATCGTCTCGATCAGCTCGCCGACCGCGGGCAGGTCGTCCAGCAGGCCGACGACCTGCCCGGACGCCAGTACACCGGCGCTCCGATCGCCCTCGACCAGCCCGGCGCGCAGCAGCATCGGCGTGTTGGCTGCCATCAGCACCTGTGACCACGTCCGGTCGCCGCCTCGTTTCATCCGCAGGCCCTCAGTGGCCAGGGAACGCCACGACAGCCCGCTCAGCTTCCGGAACTTCGCGGCGTTACGGACCGACCTGGCGAGCCCGCTCACCGGACCGGCGGATTCGAGCCGGTCGACCAGCTCCGTCCGGAGGACGCGATGCGGCATCCCGTCCACCTTGCGGGTGACGACGGTGCCGTTGAGGTCACGGGCGAGGTACGCCTGCTTGATCTCGTCGGGGACGGTGCTTTCCTTCGTCAGGAGGAACCGGGTGCCCATGGCGACCCCGGCGGCCCCGTAGGCGAGCGCGGCGGCCAGCCCCCGGCCGTCGAAGAAGCCGCCCGCCGCGACCACCGGGATGTCGACGGCGTCCAGCACCGACGGCAGCAGGAGCGTCGTCGCGACCCCACCGGTGTGCCCGCCGCCTTCGCCGCCCTGCACGATGACGGCGTCGGCGCCCCAGCCCGCGACCTTCTCCGCGTGCCGGGCCGCGCCGACCGACGGGACGACGAGGACGCCGTTGTCCTTCAGCCGCGCGATCATGTCCTTCTTCGGCGCGAGCGCGAAGGAGGCGACCTTGACCTCCTCGGTGATGAGCAGTTCGACCCGGCGCTGGGCGTCTTCGGCGTCCGCCCGGAGGTTGACCCCGAACGGCCGTGAGGTACGGCTTTTGACCTCCTTGATCGCCGCAGCCAGCTCGTCGTAGGTCATCGTCGCGGAGGCGAGGACGCCGAGGCCGCCCGCTTCCGCCGTCGCGGACACCAGCCGCGGCCCGGCGACCCAGCCCATACCGGTCTGCACGACCGGATGCCGGATCCCGGCCAGTTCGGTCAGCGCGGTCTTCACGACGGGACTTCTTTGTCCCGCAAGGACTTCGGATCCAGGCTGGTCCGGATCAGGAGCAGCTCGGACTCGGTCGGCAGCCGGGATTCCGTGACGCCATCGGTGATCAGCGGGAACGACGTCGCCTCGACGACCTCGTCCACGGAAACCCCCGGGTGCACGGAAACCAGCCTCGGGGCGTGGTCTTCGCCGCCGAAGTCGAGGACGCCGAGGTTGGTGACGACGCGGTGGACGTCGTGATACCGCAAGCCTGCCTCGCGTGCCCTGGCGTAGCCGACACCGGACACGATGTCGACCTGATCGACGAAGACCCGCTTGCTGTGCCGGGGAACCCAGTAGCTCGTGCGGTGATTGGCCGTGTTGCCCGGCCCGCCTCGGACGCCGAGAAGCTGCTTCTTCGGCTGGGCATGGTCACCGATCGCCGAGATGTTCTGGTTTCCTTCACCGTCGATCTGGTTGGCGCCCATCACCACATGGCGTTTTCCGCGCGGTACCACCGTGTCGAGGACCTTGCGGAACGGTTGCCAGCCTTCGACGACGGCGTCGGAGGTCATCAGGTACGCCTCGCCGTCGGACAGCACGATGTCCGGTTCGAACGTCAGCCTGGCGAGCCTGGCGCCCAGCGACGGGATGAAACCCATGGGGCTCACCACGATCTCACCGTCACCGCGGAACAGTTCGGCGCAGGCGACGACCGCCACTTCGGCACGACTGAGGTCACTCATGCGGACTCCCCGAATTCTGCGACGGCCTTCTGGTAGTGCGCTTCGTCCCCGGACAGGAACCTGTCGACGAATTTCGGCCACGCGTCGAGATCCTTGGCGGCCTCGGCGTAGTGACGCTGGAAGCGTTCGTCGCGCCCGTAGTCGGGGGCGGCGGTGGTGAAATGCGCGCCGTTCGGCGTTTCGGCGACCCCGGTGACGAGCATCCGGCTCAGCAGCAGGCTCTGCACCGGCCCCGCTTCGGCGAGCTCGGCCGTCTCCACGATCTTTTCCGTGGACACGTAACACTTGTCGGCGGCGAGCGCGAACAGTTCGTCGAAATACGGATCCGGTCCGAGGTACTGCGCGTTGCCCCGCGCGTCGGCGCGGTTGAGGTGGACGAAGGCCACGTCGAGGTCGAGCGCGGGCACCGCCAGAAGTTCCTCGGCGTCGTCGTACGGCGATCGGACGATCCGCAAGGACGGGTTCAGGTCCAGGACGCCGGAGCCGAGGCCCGCGCGCGTCGGCAGGAACGGAAGTCGTTGCGCGGCAGCGGAAAGGCCTGTCCCGAAAACACCTTCGTCGTACTCCGTGACGGTGATCGCCCCCGTTTCCCGCGCCCGGGAGAACCACGGGTCGTAGGGGATCGTGTCCAGGGTGACGAAGCCGAAGACGAGGTGCTTGATCTTGCCCGCCGACGCCAGCAGTCCGACGTCCGGGCCGCCGTAGGAGACCACGGTGAGGTCCTTGACCGGTGAGCGCAGGAGCGCGCGCACCAGTGCCATGGGCTTGCGCCGGGAGCCCCAGCCGCCGATCCCGATCGTCATGCCGTCCCTGAGTTCGGCGACGATCTCGTCCGGCGTCATCCGCTTGTCGGCCATCACTTCCCCTTACCGTCCAAGAACTCCTGGCGCGCGCCGTCCGAGACGCCCGCCAGGTTGAGTTCGAAGGTGAATCCCTGCTCGAAGCGGTAGCTGCGGTGCACGGGCTGGACGTCGATGCCGTTGATGGCCTGTTTCGCGGCGCGGATCACGCGGGTGTCCTTCGCCGCGATCTGCCGCGCCACGCCGAGCGCGGTCTCCTCGAGCTCGTCCCGCGAGACCACGGCGTAGACCGAACCGTGGTGGTGCAGCTGGGCCGCGGTGATCGTCGAAGCCGTGTAGTACAGCGCCCGCATCAGATGCTGGGGGACCAGCCGCGCGAGATGGGTCGCCGCGCCCAGCGCGCCGCGATCGACCTCGGGGAGCCCGAAGGTCGCGCCGTCGCTGGCGATCACCACGTCCGCGTTGCCGACCAGGCCGACGCCGCCGCCGAGGCAGAAGCCCTGCACCGCGGCGATCACCGGGACCGCGCAGTCGTACACGGCGGAGAACGCCGCCGCGCAGCCCTCGTTCGCGCCGATCAGCGCGCCGTAGCCCGGATCGCGCTGGATCTCCTTGATGTCGACCCCGGCGTTGAACCCCCGGCCCGCCGCGCGCAGCACCACGACATGCGTCTCGGGATCACGCCCGGCGTCGGTGACGGCCGAGGCGAGGGCGAACCAGCCCTTCACGCTCAGCGCGTTCACCGGGGGCGCGTCGACCGTGACCACGGCGATGCCGGGCTCCGGTGAGTGGGTGGAAACGGTCATCGGGCACCCTCCACAGCTACCAAACCTAGCACTTGCTTGGTACGTTAGCAGGACGTCCGGCCCGGGTACAGCGACCGTGAAGGAGGACCGGCATGACACTCGAACTCCGGCTCGACGGTGCCGTGGTGCTGGTGACCGGTGGGGTACGCGGCGTCGGCGCCGGTGTGACCAGGGCTTTTCTGCGGGCCGGCGCCGAAGTCGTCACCTGCGCCCGCACCGAACCCGAGCGGCCTGTGTGCGCCGAGGACAAGGCGTCGACGTTCATTTCCTGCGACGTCCGCGACGCGGGAGAGGTCGACGCGCTCATCGAGGAGATCGTCCGGCGTCACGGCAGGCTCGACGTCGTGGTCAACAACGCGGGCGGCGCGCCGTACGCCGAGACGGCGGACGCGTCGCCGCGGTTCCACGAGAAGATCGTCGCCCTGAACCTGCTGGCGCCGCTGACCGTCGCCCGCGCGGCGAACGCGATTATGCGGCGCCAAGACGGCGGCGGCGTCATCGTGAACATCAGCAGTGTCAGCGCGACGAGACCGTCGCCGGGGACGGCGTCCTACGGCGCGGCGAAAGCGGGGCTGGACAACCTGACAGCGACGCTCGCCGTCGAGTGGGCGCCGAAGGTGCGGGTCAACGCGCTCGACGTCGGCATGGTGCGGACGGAACACTCGCATCTGCACTACGGCGACGAGGCGGGAATCGCGGCCGTGGGCGCGACAGTCCCGTTAGGACGGTTGGCCGAACCGGACGAGATCGGTTCCTGCGCGGTGTTCCTGGCTTCTCCGCTGGCTTCCTATGTCAGCGGCGCCTGCTTGACAGTGCACGGCGGGGGAGAGCTGCCCGCTTTCCTCGCCGCTTCCCATTCCGAGGCAAAAGAACGAAAGGAGCCGGTGTGAGCGGGATCGCCGACGGCCGGATCGTGGTGGTGACCGGTGCCGGTCGAGGTATCGGGCGGGCGCACGCGCTCGCGTTCGCCGCCGAGGGCGCGCGGGTGGTGGTGAACGACCTCGGCGCCGGGATCGACGGCAGCGGCGGGTCGGCGGGCCCGGCGCAGGACGTCGTCGACGAGATCGAGGCGCTCGGCGGCAAGGCGGTGGCGAACACCGGCGACATCGCGTCCTGGGACGGCGCCGCGGCGCTGGTGCGGACCGCCGTCGAAACCTTCGGCGGGCTGGACGTCCTGGTCAACAACGCCGGGTTCCTGCGCGACAGGATGCTGGTGAACCTTGGCGAGGACGAGTGGGACGCCGTCATCCGCGTCCACCTGAAGGGGCATTTCGCGCCGACGCGCCACGCCGCCGAGTACTGGCGAGCCGAAGCGAAGGCGGGCCGGACGAGGGCCGCACGGGTGATCAACACCAGCTCCGGCGCCGGCCTGCTCGGCAGCGTCGGGCAGGGGAACTACGCGGCCGCGAAGTCGGGGATCTTAGGACTGACGCTGGTCGCCGCGACCGAATTCGGGCGCTACGGCGTCACCGTGAACGCGATCGCCCCGGCCGCCCGCACCCGGATGACCGAAGAGGCGTTCGCCGACGACATGGCCGCCCCGGAAGCCGGTTTCGACGCCATGGCCCCGGAAAACGTGTCGCCGCTGGTGGTGTGGCTCGGCAGCGAGGAGTCGTCCGAGGTGACCGGGCGGGTGTTCGAGGTCGACGGCGGACGCGTCTCGATCGCGCAGGGCTGGCGGCACGGCGCGGTGCGGGACAAGGGATCGCGGTGGTCGCCCGCCGAACTCGGCCCAGTGGTGACCGAGTTGCTGGCGGAGGCTCCGGCACCCGAAGCCGTCTACGGGGCTTAGCGTCCCAGCTCAGGCGTCGCGGGTCAGGTCCCGGACCTCGGGCAGCCGCTGGAAGCCCCCCGACTCGTAGGTCGCGACCGCCGCGACGTTGGAACTAGGCGTGCCCAGGGCCGCGCTCGACGAGCCGAGCTCCTGGAGCGCGGCCGCCGCGGCGACGGTGATCGCCTTGCCGTACCCGTGGCCGCGATGGTCCCGGTGCACGCCCATCGGCTCGAGAATCCCGGGCTTACCCGGGCCTGCCGACCACACGGCCACCGCCGCGATGGCGTCGCCGTGGTCGTCGTATCCGAGCAGGCATCGGGCGTCGGCGAACGGCGCTCCGGCCGCCATCGTGTGCCACTTCCCGGCGGTGAACTTCGAGCCGTCGAACGAGGCCCCGATCACCTCGGCCCACACGGGGGCCTTGTCCGGTCCGATCGTCTCGATCCGCAGGTCCGGGGCCTTCACCGGCTCGGTGAGATCGCGGTTCAACGGCGTCCACGGCTCCTCGTCGATGTGCCAGCCGTCCCCGGGCAGCACTTCTTGGAGCAGCGCGTCCATCGGCGCCTCGATGGATACCTTCCCGGAGGGCAGGACGCCGTGCTCCGGCGCGATCACGTCGTCGGCCAGCCGCCGCGCGAGTTCCTCGTCCCGGCGAACGTCCGGCGCGGTCGTGAGCCGCAGGAGGTCGGCGCCGTCGAGCAGTCCGACGGCGAGGATCCGGCCGTCCCGGCGCCAGATCCGGACCGCCGCGGCCGTCGCTTCCGCCCCCGAGCGCCAGAACCAGCCGAGGTCACCGGGATGCAGTTGCCACGCCACCCCTTCGGACTGCCAGTCCCGCAGCGCGGCCACGGCCTCGTTCAGCCCGTCCACGCCCGGCTTCTCCACAGTGATCGCCATGCCGGTGATCACACACCACCTCGCGAGAAGTCGCATCCGGTTTTCGGTGAGGCCAAGATGGGGGAGTGACGTCACTTCAGCGCCGTCTTTGGGAAGCGGTCGAGCCGCTGCACGCCGTCGTCTACTTCGCGCCGGAAACGGCGGCCGCGGCCAAGGCGGCGGGCATGCCGAGCTGGTGGATGGGCTACTTCGCCGGCCGGGTCGCGCCGCTCGGACCGCTGCCGGAACCACCGGTGACCGCGATGCTCTTCGGGTTCGCCCCGCGGATGGTCGCGCGATCTCTGCCTGACGCGTGGAAGTACGCCGAGCCCGCCGTCGTGCTGCGGAGCCGGATGGACGCCGTCGAGGAGGCCTTGAACCGGATTCTGCCCGCGGACTCGCCTTTCGGTGAACTCGCCGACCTGCTCGAACAAGCCGTCACCGGCTGCGATTACGCGGCAAGGCCGCTGGCCGCCGCGTGGTCTTCGGTCGCCCGGCCCGCCACGCCGATCGGGCGGAGCTGGCTCGCGGCGACGGTGCTGCGCGAGCATCGGGGGGACGGTCACGTGCTGTCCGCCGTCGCCGCCGGGCTGCGCGGGCTCGACACCACGCTGACCCACATCGGCAGCGGGGCGGTGACGCGCGAGGTCATCCAGGTCAATCGCGGCTGGTCCGACGAAGACTGGGAAGAGAGCGTCGCCCGGCTGGCAGGGCGGGGGATCCTCGGCGGCGACCTGAAGCTCACCGACTCGGGAATCGCGCTGCGCCAACGGATCGAGGACGACACCGACCGTCTCGCCACCGGTCCTCTCGACGCGCTCGGGGAGGACGGCGCCGCCGAGCTCGTGCGGATCGCCGTGCCGTTGAGCCGCCGGATCTTCGACGCCGGAGCGATCCCGCTGCCGAATCCGATGGGGGCACCGCGGCCTTGATTCTCGAAACTGTCGGACCCCGGTGGGACGCTGTTCGGCATGGCGACGTGGCAGCAGTTCAGTGAAGAGGCACCCGCGCTGGCCGAGAAGATCAAGGAGCGGTTCACCGCGGAGAAGTCGCACGTGCTGGCGACGGTCCGGCGGGACGGCTCGCCCCGGGTCAGTGGCAGTGAGGTCGATTTCCGTGAACAGGACCTGCTGATCGGTTCGATGATCGGCGCGATGAAGGCGAAAGACCTGCAGCGCGACGCCAGGTTCGCGATCCACGCCGCCTCGGCGATCGACGAGGGCGGCGCGGACGCGAAGGTGGCGGGAAAGGCCGTCGAGATCACCGATCCGGCGGAGGTCGCCCGCCTGCAGGGCGACGACGGAGAGGCCCACGTGTTCCGCCTCGACCTCACCGAGGTGGTGCTGACCTGGGTCGAGGGCAACACCATCTATTTCGACTTCTGGAAGGAGGGCCAGGGGAGCAAACGGCTCGCGAGGCCGGACAACGGTCCGGTGGTCGAGGTCGACTTGGGCTGAAGCGCTAGATCCGTTCGATGATGGTGCCGGTGGAAAGCGCGCCGCCGGCGCACATCGTCACCAGCGCGGTGCTCGCGTCCCGGCGTTCCAGTTCGTGCAGTGCCGTGGTCAGCAGGCGGGCGCCGGTGCTGCCGACGGGATGCCCGAGCGCGATCGCGCCACCGTTCACGTTGACCTTGTCCTCGTCGGGTCGATGCACCCGTTGCCACGACAACACGACCGAAGCGAACGCCTCGTTGACTTCGAAGAGGTCGAGGTCGCCGATCGCCATCCCCGCCTTGGCCAGGACACGTTCGGTCGCCTGCACGGGACCGTCGAGGTGGTAGTACGGCTCCGCGCCGACCAAGGCCTGCGAGACGATCCGCGCCCGCGGCTTGAGGCCCAGTGCCTTGGCCCGGTCCGAGTCCATCAGGAGGAGCGCGGCGGCGCCGTCGGAGATCTGCGAAGACGTCCCGGCCGTGTGCACGCCGCCTTCGAGGACGGGCTTGAGCTTGGCGAGGCCTTCGACGGTCGTCTCGCGGAGACCCTGGTCGCGGTTCACCAGCCGTGTCTCGCCGGTCGGCTTGCCGTCCTCGCCGAGCACGGGAGCCTTGACCGCGACGACCTCGCGGTCGAAGTGTCCCGCCGCCCACGCGGCGGCGGCCTTGGCCTGCGACGCCGTCCCGAACAGGTCGACGTCCTGGCGGGTGATCCCGCGGCGTTCCGCGATCCGCTCGGCCGCGCCGTACTGGTTCGGCATGTCGATCGACCACGATTCCGGTCGCGGCGTGCCGATATCTTCGCCGCGGTTCGCGCCCAGCGGTACCCGGCTCATCGCCTCGACGCCGCAGGAGACGCCCGCGTCGATCGCCCCGGCCGCGATGAGCCCGGCGATCAGATGCGTCGCCTGCTGCGCGGAGCCGCATTGGGCGTCGATGGTGGTCGCGCCCGTGGTCTCGGGGAGCCCGGCGTGCAGCCACGCCGTCCGCGTGACGTTGCCCGCCTGCTCGCCCGCCTGGGTCACGGCACCGCCGATCGCCTGTTCGACCAGCGCGGGATCCAGCCCCGCGCGTTCGAGCAGGGCGCGCTGCGCCGCGCCCAGGATCTCGGCGGCGTGCAGACCCGCCAAGTGGCCCCTGCGCTTGCCGACAGGGGTGCGGACCGCCTCGACGATCACCGGACTACCCACGTTCGCCTCCTGGGAAAACACTGTTCACTACCAAAAAAGTAGAACACGTTCTTGATTTGAGCAAGTCGTCCCAGGGTCGGCCTGATTTTGATCACTGGTCCCGGTTGCCGCTTCTTGCTGGGACTCCACGATCAGGTCCGGTTGAGTTAACGGGTTTCACTGAAACTCTTCACGTGACGGACGCCATATGCTTCAATCGGGTCTAGAACGTGTTTCATTGGCGAACCGCGTAGGAGGTAGCCCGTGGCCGCTCCCCTGATCCCCGCCGGTTTCGATTTCACCGATCCGGATCTGTACGCCACCAGACTGCCTCTGGCGGAGTTCGCGGAACTCCGTCGCACGGCACCGGTCTGGTGGAACCCTCAGCCGCACAACACCGCGGGCTTCCGCGACGACGGCTATTGGGTGGTCAGCCGGCTCGAAGACGTCAAGGCGGTTTCGAGGGACAGCGAGCTGTTCTCCTCCCGGGAGAAGACCGCGATCATCCGATTCGACGAGCACATGACCGACGACAGCCTCGAAGCCAACCGTCTGGTCCTGCTCAACATGGACGCCCCGCAGCACACGAAGCTGCGGCGGATCGTGTCGAAGGGCTTCACGCCGAGGTCGATCGCGAAGCTCGAAGACACCCTGCGCGACCGCGCGGAGCGGATCGTCAGCGAGGCCAAGAAGAAGGGTTCCGGCGACTTCGTCGTCGACGTCGCGTGCGAACTTCCCTTGCAGGCCATCGCCGAACTGCTCGGCATCCCGCAGGAAGACCGGCTGAAGATCTTCGACTGGTCCAACCAGATGGTCTCCTACGACGACCCCGAGTACGAGGTCGAACCGCTCGCGGCGTCCGCGGAGATCGTCGGCTACGCCTGGAACATGGCCGAAGAACGCCGCAAGTGCCCGATGGACGACATCGTCACGAAGCTGGTGCAGGCCGACGTCGACGGCGAATCACTGGCCTCCGACGAATTCGGGTTCTTCGTCATCCTGCTCGCCGTCGCGGGCAACGAGACGACGCGCAACGCGATCACCCACGGCATGAAGGCGTTCCTCGACCACCCCGATCAGTGGGAGCTCTACAAGAAGGAGCGGCCGAAGACCGCGCCGGACGAGATCGTCCGCTGGGCCACCCCGGTGGTCGCCTTCCAGCGCACCGCGACCAGGGACACCGAACTCGGCGGGCAGCACATCCGCAAGGGCGACCGGGTCGGGATGTTCTACAGCTCGGCGAACTTCGACCCGGATCACTTCGACCAGCCGGAGAAGTTCGACATCCTCCGCGAGGACAACCCGCACGTCGGCTTCGGCGGCACGGGCTCGCACTACTGCATCGGCGCCAACCTCGCGCGCCTGGAGATCGACCTGATCTTCAACGCCATCGCCGACGTCATGCCGAACATCAGCGAAGTGGCCCAACCCGACCGGCTCCGGTCGAGCTGGCTCAACGGGATCAAGCACTACCAGGTCCGTTACGCCTGATCGGCCCGAAGCGAGCCGGTGGGGCACCATAGGGCGATGGGTCCCCACGTTCAGGTCGACGTCGAAATGTCCTTCCGGGTCACGAAACCCGGCCCCGCCGCGTTCGTGGTCGCGCTCGCCGGCGGGGCCGACCAGGAGGAGTTCGCCTATCCCGCGCCGCCGCGCCAGGTGGCGTTCGAGCACGGGACCCGGGCCCAGGTGCTCGACCTGCCGACCGGCGAGCACGTCGTGCGGTACCGGGCCGAACGCGCGCTCGGTCCCGCCGAGCCCGAACGCGTCGGCATGGAAGACCTCATCCGCTACACAAGGCCCAGCCGGTACTGCCCCTCGGACCGGATGGGCGGGCTCGCGCTTTCGCGCTTCGGTGGCCTGCCCGACGCGCGCACCCAGGTCGAGGCGATCGTCCGGCACGTGGGCGAACACCTGTCCTATGTGGTCGGTTCCGGTTCGCCGACCGACGACGCCGTCGACACCTACCTCGCCGGGGAAGGGGTTTGCCGCGACTACGCGCACGTCTGCATCTCGCTCTGCCGCGTGATCGACATCCCCGCGCGGTTCGCCGCCGTCTACGCGCCCGGACTGTCCCCAATGGACTTCCACGCCGTGTTCGAGGCCGCGATCGACGGCCGCTGGTACGTGTTCGACGCGACCGGCCTCGCGCCGCGGCAGAGCCTGAGCCGGATCGCGACCGGCCGGGACGCCTCCGATACCGCGTTCCTCTCCACCCTCGGCTGTGAGCTGGACTTTCTCGGCAACACCGTGCTGGCGACAGCGGGCCCGTCCCTGCCGGAGGACGACGGCTCGGAGCTGATCGCGCTCGCCTGATCGCGTGTTGCGCACGAGCCGTGACCTCGCTGAGGTAGACATTGGCGTGTGAGGGAGAAGCGAACACCGACGAAATGGAAGCGGCTGCGTGCCCGCTACCGCTGGCTGGACCATCTGGCGCGGGCGGTGAACCGCTACGTCGAGTACGGCGGTTACCACTACGTCGCGTCGATCACCTATTTCAGCCTGTTCTCGCTGGTGCCCATCCTCATGGTCGCGGTGTCGGTGGCGGGGTTCGTGCTGGCGAGCCAGCCGCAGCTGATCGAGTCGATGCTGAACGCGATCACCGGCACCCTGCCCGGCGGCCTCGGCGACAAGGCGGGGGATCTGCTCACCGGGTTCGTGGAACAACGGACCAGCGTCGGCCTCATCGGTCTGATCATCGGGTTGTACTCCGGCTGGAACTGGATGAACTCGCTGCGGGACGCGCTCACCGCGCTGTGGGGCCAGAACCGGTCGGATCTCCCGCTGCTGCGCACGATCGCCGCGGACCTGCTCGCGCTGCTCGGCCTCGCGTCCGCGCTGCTGGTCTCCTTCGCCATCACCATTTCGGGGTCCGCGCTCGGCCGGTACCTGCTCGGGCTGGCCGGAGTGGACGACACCGCCTGGGGGCACAACGTGCTGTCGGCGATCTCGATTCCCTTGGCGCTGCTGGCCAACTGGCTCGTATTCCTCTGGGTGCTCACCCGGCTGCCCCGGAAACCGGTCGGAGTCCGCAGCGCGATGCGCGGCGCGGTCGCGCTGGCGCTGGGTTTCGAGCTGCTGAAGCAGGCCGGTGGGATCTACCTGCGCTTGATCGGGAATTCGCCGACCGGGGTCGCGTTCGGGTCCATCATCGGTCTCATCTTCTTCATCTCGCTGGTGGCCCGGATGCTGGTGTTCGTCACGGCCTGGACGGCGACCGCGCGGGACGCGCCGGCGGACCCTGTCCGGCCGCCGCCTCCCGTGGTGGTCCGGCCCGTGGTGGCGGCGCCCGACCGGCACGGACTCAAACCGGCGCTGGTCGGCGCGGTGACCGGGGTGGTCGCGACGCTGGCCGCGCAACGCCTCCGGCCCCGCCGCCGGAATTAGCTCGGCTTGGCCGCACCCACCACCCACATCGAGAAGAACTGCGAACCGCCGCCGTACGCGTGCCCGAGCGCGATCCGGGCGCCATCGACCTGGTAGTCCCCGGCCCGGCCCATCACCTGCTTGGCCGCCTCGGAGAACCGGAGCATCCCGGACGCGCCGATCGGGTTCGACGACAGCACGCCGCCGGACGGGTTGATCGGCAGCCGCCCGCCAAGCGCGGTCTCACCCGCCTCGGTGAGCTTCCAGCCCTGGCCTTCGTCGGTGAATCCCAGGTTCTCCAGCCACATCGGCTCGAACCACGAGAACGGCACGTAGATCTCGGCGGCGTCCACTTCGGACAGTGGGTCGGTGATCCCGGCGTCGCGCCACAACGCGGCGGCGGCATCGCGGCCCGCCTGCGGGTTGACCTGATCGCGTCCGGCGAACGTCGTCGGTTCGGTGCGCATCGCGGTCGCGTGGATCCACGCCGCGCCACCGGGGACGGCGTCGCCCGCGGCCTCGTCCCCGATCACCATCGCGCAAGCGCCGTCCGAGGACGGGCACGTCTCGTCGTAGCGGATCGGGTCCCACAGCATCTGCGAGGCCTGCACCGATTCCACCGTGATGTCGGACTGCCGCAGGTGCGCGTAGGGATTGAGGGCGCCATTGCGCCGGTCCTTGGCCGCGACGATCGCGCCGATGTGGCCGGGCGCGCCGGACCGCCGGATGTAGGAGCGCACGTGCGGCGCGAAGTAGCCGCCCGCGCCGGCGCCCACCGGCATCTGGAACGGCGGCAGGATCGAAAGTCCCCACATCGCGTTCGACTCGGACTGCTTCTCGAAGGCCACCGTGAGGACCCGCTTGTGCACTCCTGCCTGCACCAGCGAGGCCGCCACGAGCGCGGTCGACCCGCCGACCGAACCCGCGGTGTGCACGCGCAGCAACGGTTTCCCGTTCGCGCCGAGCGAGTCGGCGAGGAACAGTTCGGGCATCATCACGCCCTCGAACAGGTCCGGCGCCTTGCCGAGGACGACGGCGTCGATGTCGTCCCAGCCGGTCTGAGCGTCGAGCATCGCCCGGTCGATGGCTTCCCGGAGCAGGCCCGGCATGGACACGTCGGTGCGTTTGGCCTTGTGGTGGGTCTGGCCGGTACCCAGTACGGCCGCGAGGTGCTTCACGAGAGGACCTCCAAGGTCGCGACCAGGTTCTGCTGGAGGACGGGGCCGCTGGTCGCGTGGGCGAGGGTCTTGCGCGCGCTGCCGTCGAGGATGCGGTTCGCCGCCTCGCCGATCCGCGCCAGTCCCGCCGAGAACATCGGATTGCCGGTCAGGACGCCGCCCGAGGGGTTGATCCGCACCTGTTCGCCGAGGCCCAGCGCGTCGCGCAGGATCAGTTCCTGGTGGGTGAACGGCGCGTGCAGTTCGGCGAGTTCGACGCCGTCGAGGTCCAGCGCCTGCCCGGCGGCCACTGTGGACGGTGATCGGGTGAGGTCCCGCACACCGAGCGCGGGGGAGTCGACCCGGTGCTCGATCCCGGTGATCACGGCGGGACTGTCGACGAGGTCCGCCGCCCGTTCGGCCGAGGCGAGCACGAGAACGGCGGCACCGTCGGTGACCGGGGCGATGTCGTGGGCTCGCAAGGGATCCGCGAAGTACGGGCTGTCAAGGAGATCGGCGACCTCGACCGTTCCGGAGAACTGGGCGGCGGGGTTCCCGGCGGCGTCGGCGCGGCTGCGCGCGGCGACCTCGGCGAGGTCCTTTTCAGACCACAGCCCCGCTTCGAGTCCCAGCCTCGCCTGGATCCCGGCGACGCTCACCGAATCCGGCCACAGCGGCGCGACGACGTAGGGGTCCATCTGCAGGGCCAGCACCCGCCGCAACTGGCCGGCGGAAGACTTGCCGAAGCCGTAGACCAGCGCGGTCTCGACCTCGCCCATCCGGATCTTGAGCCACGCCTCGTAGAGCGCCCAGGCGGCGTCCATCTCGACGTGCGACTCGTGGATCGGCGGGAAGGCGCCGATGGCGTCGACCGCGGCGATGAACGAGAACGCGCGGCCCGCGAGGTAGTCCGAAGAGCCAGAGCACCAGAATCCGATGTCCTCTTTGGACAGACCGGTTCGCTCGAAGACCTCCGCGAAGATGGGCACCAGCATTTCCACGCCGTTGGTGGTGCCCGGGGTGCTGCGGACGTTGGGGGCCTGCGCGAAGCCCACGACTGCTACATCTGGCACGGTGGTCCTCACAGATGGTGGGCGAAGGATTCGTACGGCGCGTCAGGCTCGCCGGTCGGTGCGAAATGGCCGATGTTCTCCAGCGAAGTCCACCATTCGTCCTGGGGTTTCCAGGCGGCGCGCACGCGCATGCCCATCCGGACGTCGGCGGCGTCGCAGCCGAGGACGAGGTGCAGGAACGCGATGTCCGCGCCGTCGAGCAGGATGTACGCGGCGACGTATGGCGGTTTGATCTTCTGGCCGAGGAACGGCACGTTCACGATGCAGAACGTGGTGACGATGCCGGTGTCGGGCAGTTCTACCTCGTCGGTGGTCGGCACGCCGTCGGTCGGGCAGGCGCCGCGCGGCGGGATGTAGACCTTCTCGCAGGACGGGCAGCGCTGGCCGATCAGTTTGCCTTCGGCGAGCCCGCGCAGGTACCGGCTTTCCTCCGGCGACGCGGAATGCTCGTAGCGCAGGTGGATCGGCGTGATCACCACGCTGACCGGCGCGTCCTCCTCGCGTTTCGCGATCGGGGGAGGCATTTCGGTGAGTTCGGTGTCGGGGCCGTCGGCGGGGACGAAGTAGGCGATGTCCCGGATGTGGCCGACGGTCTCCTCCGCCCACCGGATCCGCACGCGCTGTCCGGTGTGGACGTTCGAAGGATCACCGGCGTCGACGGCGTGCAGGATCGGGGTGTCCGCGCCGTCGAGCCGGATCAGCGCCCACGCGAACGGCCGCGACAACGGCTGGCCGTCGAGCGGTTCGGCGATCCAGGACCAGGAGACGATTTCGCCCTCGGAGGCCACCGGTACGAATTCGGACAGCGCTTCGGCGGTCACGGGATCGTATTCCAGCGGTGGCACATGGACGCGGCCGTCACTGCCCCGGACGCCTTCGACACGGCGCTCGCGCAGGGCGTTGACGAACCGGCCGAGTACCGGGCCGACCGAACGCGTGTAGTCGAAGCCCACGTTGAGCGGGGCCGACAGCGGGAGTTCAGGTGCGCTCACCGTTTGAGTGAAACACGTTCTCGATTTGACGGCAAGATCGGCCATCTCGGCCCGCCTGGTGGTTGCCCTTGAGTGGAACGCGTTCTAGATTCGCGGGTATGTCGACTGCCACCGGGACACTTGGGGTCTGGAATATCGCCGCACAGGAGCCGGAGCGGGTCGCGCTGGTCGATCCGGACGGCCGCTCGATCGGCTACGGGGACCTCGCCGCGAAAGCGAACGCGTACGCCCGGGGCCTGCGGGCCCTCGGGCTCGAGGCCGGGGACGTGGTCGTCGTCCTGCAGCCCAACGGCGACGAACTCGTGGCGGCCTACTTCGCCGCCATCCAGTCCGGTCTGTACATCGTCGTGGTCAACTGGCACCTGGTCGGGCCGGAGGTCGCCTACATCCTCTCCGACAGCGGCGCCAAGGCCTTCCTCGCGCACGAACGGTTCGCCGACGTCGCGATCGCCGCCGCCGACGAGGCCGGGATCCCCGAGCGCGGGCGGTTCGCCGTCGGTGATGTCGAGGGCTTCCGCCGGATCGAGGAACTCGGTTCCGGAGAGGGCGACGGACGTCCGGAGGGGCGTACGGCGGGCTCGCCGATGCTCTACACGTCCGGGACGACGGGGCGGCCCAAGGGCGTCCGGCGGCCGCTGTCCGGCGCCGACCCCGACTCCGTCCCCGGCGCGTCCACGTGGTTCTTCGGGATCTTCGGACTGGCGCCGCACGACGAGCACGTGCACCTGTGCGGGTCGCCGCTCTACCACACGGCGGTGCTCAACTTCGTCGCCATTTCCCTGCAGCTGGGGCATACCGCGGTGCTGATGGACCGCTGGGACGCCGAGGACATGCTGCGCCTGATCGACCGGCACCGCGTCACACACAGCCATATGGTCCCGACCCAGTTCCGCCGCCTGCTCGGGCTGCCGGACGACGTCCGCGCGGCCTACGACCTGAGCTCACTGCGCGTGATGATCCACGGCGCCGCGCCGTGCCCGCTGGAAGTCAAACGCCGGATGCTCGACTGGTGGGGCCCTGTCGTCACCGAGTACTACGCGGCCACCGAAGGCGGCGGGACGGCGATCTCGGGGGAGGAGTGGCTGAAGAAGCCGGGTTCGGTGGGACTGCCGTGGCCGGGTTCGACGATCAAGATCCTCGACGACGAGGGCGCGGAACTGCCCGCCGGCGAGACCGGCACGGTGTACATGAAGATGGGCGACTCGAACTTCGAGTACCACAAGGACCGGGCCAAGACGGACAAGGCGCGGGTCGGGGACCTGTTCACCCTCGGCGACGTCGGGCATCTCGACGAAGACGGCTACCTTTTCCTGCACGACCGCAAGGCGGACCTGATCATCTCGGGCGGCGTCAACATCTACCCGGCGGAGATCGAAGGCGAACTGGTGATGCACCCGAAGGTCGCCGACATCGCGGTGTTCGGTGTCCCGCACGAGGACTGGGGTGAGGCGATCAAGGCCGTCGTCCAGCCGGCGGACGGTGTCGAACCCTCGGACGAGCTGACCGCGGAGATCCTCGAGTACGCCGCCGCGCGCCTGGCGAAGTTCAAGCTCCCCCGTTCCGTCGACTACTTGCCCGAGCTTCCGCGTGACCCGAACGGGAAGCTCTACAAACGCAAGCTCCGCGACCCGTACTGGGAGGGCCACCGCGCCCCCTGACGCAATTAGTCGCCTACTTGCGATGGTCTTCCGTCGCAAGTAGGCGACTGATTGCGTGGGTCAGCGGCCCCGGAAGACGGGCTTGCGCTTCTCGGCGAAGGCGCGAGGGCCTTCCTTCGCGTCTTCGCTCGCGAAGACCTCGATGCCGTACTGGGCGTCGAGCTTGAAGGCCTCTTCCTCGTGCATGCCCTCGGTGTCGCGCATCGTCTTGAGGATCGCGCGGACGGCAAGGGGCCCGTTCGCGGCGATCTTGCCCGCCAGTTCCAGCGCCTTGTCCAGGGCCGTCCCGTCCGGGACGACGTGTCCGATCAGGCCGATTTCCCGCGCCTCGGCCGCCGTGATGTGCCGCCCGGTCAGCAGCAGGTCGGCGGCGACGGTGTACGGGATCTGGCGGGGGAGCCGCACGGCCGAACCGCCCATCGGGAACAGGCTCCACCGCGCCTCCGACACCCCGAACTTCGCGCTCTCGCCCGCGACGCGGATGTCGGTACCTTGCAGGATCTCCGTCCCGCCCGCGATCGCCGGGCCTTCGACGGCCGCGATCAGCGGCTTCGTGAGCCGCCGCCCCTTGAGCAGGCCCTCGATCTTGCTGGGGTCGAAAGTGCCCTTCGCGAACGAGTCGGACGGCGAGTTCTTCGACATCGACTTGAGGTCCGCGCCCGCGCAGAACGCGCCACCCGCGCCGGTGAGCACGCAGCACCGGACGTCGTCGTCTTCGTCGACCCGGTTCCACGCCTCGACCATGATCCCGAGCATCTCGCCGCTGAGCGCGTTGCGGGCCTCGGGCCGGTTCATCGTGACCACGAGGGTGTGGTCGATCTTTTCCACCAGCGCCTGCGGTTCGTTCACCACATTTTTCAAAGTCTCAGCCTCCAAAAGAGCGGCCATTGCCCGGAACGATAACATGTTCTACTTTGGGGAAGTGGCACTCAATATCGCGGATCTACTCGAGCACGCCGTCGACGCCGTGCCGGAGCGCATCGCGGTCGTCTGTGGCGATCGGCGGGTCACCTTCGCCGAACTGGAAGAGCGCGCCAACCGGCTGGCGCATCACCTCGCCGCACACGGCGTGGGACCTGGATCCCACATCGGTGTCTATTCCCGGAACTCGATCGAGGCCCTGGAATCGATGATCGCCGCGTACAAGCTGCGCGCGATCGCGGTCAACGTCAACTACCGCTACGTCCACGGCGAACTGCGGTACCTGTTCGACAACGCCGACCTCGTGGCGCTGGTCCACGAGCGTCAGTATTCGGACAAGGTGGCCGCCGTCCTGCCGGAGGCGCCGAAACTGAAACACGTTGTCGTTGTCGACGACGGAAGCGACGGCGACTACTCGTCCTATGGCGGCGTGGGCTACGAAGAAGCCCTCGCCGAAGGCTCGCCCGAGCGTGACTTCGCCGAGCGCAGCGCCGACGACATCTACATCCTCTACACCGGCGGGACCACCGGGTATCCCAAGGGCGTCCTGTGGCGTCACGAGGACATCTGGCGCGCGCTCGGCGGCGGCATCAACTTCGTCACCGGCGAATACGTCCCGGACGAATGGGCGCTCGCCGAACAGGGCAAGTCGGGCAGCCTGGTCCGGCTCCCCGCCGCGCCGCTGATCCACGGCGCCGCGCAGTGGGCCGCGTTCGGCGCGCTGTTCACCGGCAGCCCGGTCGTGTTCGTCCCGCGGTTCGACGCGCACGAGGTCTGGAAAGCCGTGCAGGACAACAAGGTCCAGGTGCTCACCATCGTCGGCGACGCGATGGCGCGGCCGCTGATCGACGCCTACCGCGAGGGCGACTACGACGCGTCGTCGATCGTCGCGGTGTCGAGTCACGCCGCCCTGTTCTCCCAGTCGGTGAAGCAGGAATTCCTGGCGCTGCTCCCGCACGTGGTGATCACCGACGCGATCGGGTCGTCCGAAAGCGGGTTCACCGGCATCGGCATGGTCAGCAAGGACAGCGATCATTCGGCCGGGCCGCGGGTCAACTTCGGCAAGGACGCGATCCTGGTGGACGACGACGGCGCGCTCGTCGATCCGAAGCCGGGGGCGATCGGGCTGATCGCGCGGCGCGGGCACGTCCCGCTCGGGTACTACAAGGATCCCGCGAAGACCGAGAAGATCTTCGTCGAGGTCGACGGCAAGCGGTACGTCGTCCCGGGTGACTACGCGCGCTACGAGGAAGACCTCACGGTGACCCTGCTCGGCCGGGGATCACAGTGCGTGAACACCGGCGGCGAGAAGGTGTACCCGGAAGAGGTCGAAGGTGCGCTGAAATCGCATCCGGACGTCTTCGACGCGCTCGTCATCGGCATCCCCGACGACAGGCTCGGCCAGCGGGTGGCCGCGGTGATCCAGCCGAGGACGGGCAAGGAACTGGACTTCGCCGCTCTCGAAGCGCATGTGCGGACCGAGATCGCCGGGTACAAGGTGCCGCGCACCCTGTGGCTCGCCGAGGAGATCGGCCGGTCGCCCAGCGGGAAGCCGGACTATCCCTGGGCGGAGCGCTACGCCGCCGAGAACGAGCCCGTCACCATCCAACCGGCGTAAAGGAGTTTCATGCGGACGTCGCGGATTTGGACACCACTGTGCGACCGGCTCGGGATCGAGCTGTCGATCGTCGGGTTCACCCCGTCCGAACACGTCGCCGCGGCGATCAGCCGGGCGGGCGGGCTCGGTGTGCTGGGCTGCGTGCGGTTCAACGACGCCGCCGAACTCGACTCCGTCCTGTCCTGGATGGACGAGAACACCGGCGGCAAACCGTACGGCGTCGACATCGTGATGCCCGCCAAGATCCCGGCCGAAGGGACGTCGATCGATCTCGCGAAACACATCCCGCAGGGGCATCGCGACTTCGTGGAGCGGACGCTGCGCGACCTCGCGGTGCCGCCGCTGCCGGACGACACCGACGAACGCGCGGGAGTGCTGGGCTGGCTGCATTCGGTCGCCCGGGCGCATGTCGAGGTCGCGCTGAAGCACCCGATCCGGTTGATCGCCAACGCCTTGGGGTCACCGCCGGTGGACGTCATCGAGCAGTGTCACGCGAAGGGTGTCCCTGTCGCGGCACTGGCGGGTAAGGCCGAGCACGCCGTCCGGCACGTCGAGAACGGCGTCGACATCGTTGTGGCGCAAGGGTACGAGGCGGGCGGGCACACCGGCGAGATCGCGTCGATGGTCCTGCTGCCCGAAGTGGCCGACGCAGTCGGTGACCGCGTCCCGGTGCTCGCCGCCGGCGGGATCGGCTCGGGCAGGCAGGTCGCGGCGGCGCTCGCGCTGGGCGCGTCCGGGGTGTGGATGGGCTCCTTCTGGCTCGCCACCGAGGAGTACCTCCAGACCATGGGGGATTCCGAAGCGATGCAGCGCGCACTGGTCGCGGCGGGTTCGTCCGACACTGTCCGGACGAGGATCTACACCGGCAAACCGGCGCGGCTGCTCAAGACGCGGTGGACCGAGGCGTGGGCCTCGCCCGAGGCGCCCGAACCGTTGCCGATGCCGCTGCAGAACCTGCTGGTTTCCCACGCGCACAACAGGATCCACCACGCGGCGGATCCGAGTGTCGTGTCGATGCCGGTGGGGCAGATCGTCGGGCGGATGGACCGGGTGCGCCCGGTCGCCGACGTGATCGCGGAGCTCGTCTCGGGATACGAAGAGGCACTGTCGCGTTTGGACAAGACCCGCTGACGCGTGTCATGAAAGGGTCGTTCAGGACGAAACATGTCCTGAACGACCCTTTCATGACATCCACGCGAGACCGGCGGCCCCGAAAGAAGAAAGCCCCCTCCACCACGCCGTTGTGGTGAAGGGGGCTTTCAGCGCATGCCGTGCGACGAAACTACAACCCGGCGGCCGCGTTCTTGATCGCGGTCGCGAAGGTGCTCACCTCGGCGTAGACGCCGGGAGCGCGCGGCCGTGCGCAGCCTTCGCCCCAGCTGACGATGCCGACCTGGATCCAGGCGTTGGCGCTGTCGCGACGGAACATCGGGCCGCCCGAGTCACCCTGGCAGGTGTCGACGCCACCGGAGCTGACGTTGCCCGCGCAGATCTCGGCGTTGTCGATCAGGTCGGCGTAGCTGCCGCCCTGCGCCTTGCAGGTCGCGTCGGAGACGAACGGGACGTTGGCCTTGAGCAGGTAGCGCTGCTGCGCCCCGCCCTCGGACGCGGCACCCCAGCCCGCGACGGTGAACGTGCCGCTGTTGTTCGCCGTCGTGGTGGCGATCGGCAGCGTCGCGATACCGGTGACCGGGCTCGCGAGCTTGATCAGGGCCCAGTCACCACCGGTGGCGGTGGGGTAGGTCGGCGACCGGTGCACGTAGGTCGACTTGACCTTCTTGGCCGAGCCGCTCTGCAGGTCCACGACGCCGAGGGTGGCGGTGATGCTTGTGTTGGCCCCGGTGCGCGACACACAGTGCGCGGCCGTCAGCACGATCTGCGAGGTGTAGAGCGCACCACCGCAGCCCATGGAAAGCCTGACCATCCAAGGGAATTCGCCCTGAGCGGCCCGGGTTCCGCCGACCACGTCGGTGGACGGCGGCTGTGCGGCCGCGGCTTGCGGAGCCGTGGCGAGGCCCGCCAGGGTTCCGGCCGCCGCGACGGCGATCAGGGTCTTTTTGAGCAGGCTGAACCGACGCTTGATGTCCAAGGGTTCATTCCTTCCGGCTGTCCACAGTGGAGGCAGGGAGACTGACTGCGGCCATCTGACTACAGCAGGTGGGCATATGCCGGGACAACCGACTTTCTTCGGATCTTTCGGCCGATGGTGGTGATTAACGGACGTTCGATGCGAATTGCCGACGAATGGCGTAGCCCAGAGCGCCTAACGCCAATACTCCGGAACCGGCGATCGCCGAAACCGCCGGAAGGCTGAACGCGAGCACCGCGCACCCGAGCAGACCGAGAGTAGGGATCACCCGACGTTTGGGCAGGGTCAGCGCGCTGGCATTCGCCACGGCGTAGTAGGCGAGTACGGCGAAGGACGAAAATCCGATCGCGCCGCGGAGGTCGAGGGTGCTCGCGAGCAGGGCGACGACGACGCCGACGGTCACCTCGGCCCGGTGCGGCACGCCGAAGCGGGGGTGCACGGCGGTCAGGTAGCGGGGAAGGTGCCCGTCGCGCGCCATGGCCAGCGTGGTGCGTGAAACGCCCAGCACGAGCGCGAGCAGGGAGCCCAGCGCGGCGAGCACGGCGCCCACCCGCACCGCCGGGGTGAGCCAGGACCAAGACGACCTCTCGACACCCTCCGCGATCGGGTCCGGGCTACGGCCCAGCAGCTCCGGCCCGAGGTGACGCAGCAGCACGAAGGCGAGAACCGCGTAGACGACTAGGGCCAGCCCGAGCGCGATCGGCACGGCGCGGGGGATGGTGCGCGCCGGATCGCGGACCTCCTCGCCCAGCGTCGCGATCCGCGCGTACCCGGCGAAGGCGAAGAACAGCAGACCGGCGGCCTCGAGCACACCGCCGAAGCCGGGTGCCGCGACGAGGCCCGGCGACCCGGCTCGCGGCGTGCCGCCGAAGAGCATCGCCACGACGGCCAGCGCCAGGATCGTCAGCGTGACGGACACGATCAGCCTGGTCGCGAAAGCCGAGCGCTGGACGCCGCGATAGTTCAACCCGGTCAGCGCGGCCACGACGGCCACCGCGAACACGCTCCGCCACGGTTGGCCGAGCCCGGGTGCGGCGTAGGTGACCACGGTCAGGGTCATCGCCGCGCAGCTGGCCGTCTTGCCGACCACGAAACCCCAGCCGGCGAGATAGCCCCAGAACTCGCCGAGCCTTTCCCGTCCGTAGACGTAGGTTCCGCCGGAAGCCGGGTACAGCGCGGCCAGCCGGGCCGAAGACGTCGCGTTGCAATAGGCGACTATGGCGGCGATGGCGAGCCCGGCGGGGAGCCACGCTCCCGCGGCGCGGGCGGCCGGGGCGAACGCGACGAAGACCCCCGCCCCGATCATCGAACCGAGTCCGATGAAGACCGCGTCGCGCGTGCCGATCCGCCGAATGAGGGTGCCCTTTTCGTCCACGAGTGTGAGCGTGGCATGAACACTTCGTTCGGGTCAGTACAGGCATGGGGGAACCCGCCTAAGATCTGGATCGTGAAAGCGCGTTCGCCCAGAGTTCATCCGCCCGCAGACGGCCCGGTTCGGGACGGAATTCCCGAGCACGGCCGCATTCCCCGCTATTACGCGGTCAAAGTCGATCTGCTCGACGTGATCTCCGAATTAGGCCAAGGATCGGTACTTCCCACGGAGAGGGAACTGTCGGAGCGATTCGAGGTTTCCCGCGCGACGGTCCGCCAGGCCGTCGGCGAACTCGTGCTCGAAGGCCGTCTCAGCAGGCGGCAGGGGAGTGGCACGTACGTCGCGGGGCCCAAGCTCGTTCAGCCACTCGCCTTGGTGAGTTACACCGAAGGACTCAGGAGGCAGGGCATTCGGCCGGGCCGGAATCTGATCTCTTTGGAACGCCGTGACGCGGGTCCGTCGCTGGCTTCGGAACTGGAAATCGATCCCGACGACGACGTCATCCACATCGAGCGGGTGCTGCTCGCCGACGACGAGCGGGTCGGGCTGGAATCGACCTATCTCACCGCCGCGCGATTCCCGACGCTGATGGATGTGTTCGATCCCACACAGTCGCTGTACGCCTGTTTGCGGGAAAGGCTCGGCGTGGTCTTCGACGGCGCGGAGGAGCGGGTCGAGACCGTGCTCGCCACCCCGCGGGAGGCGCTGCTGATCGGGACGAACCCGGCCCTGCCGATGCTGCTGATGCACCGGACCTCCTGGGGGACCGACGGCGTCCCGTTCGAGCGCGTCCGGTCGCTGTTCCGGGGCGACAGGCTTTCCTTCGAGACCCGCTTGGGCCGCGTGGAGTGATCCCTTCCCGCATTTAGTCCCCTGGACGCGGTACTTGCGTTTTCAACGACCGCAAGCAGAGGGCGAAACGCGGCGTAATGTAACGCGAAGGTAACAGGTCTGGTCCACATTTCGGAGGGCCTTCACCTGGAGTTAGAACCGCGGTCACGGAGCGTTGGTGCGGGCAAGCGAGCGTCTGCGGTGTGCGAATCCTCATCATCGGCGGCGGAGTGCTCGGCACCCAGCACGCCTGGCAGGCCGTCGAACGCGGCCACGACGTCGTCCAGATCGAACGCGAACCCGAGGCCCGTGGCGCGTCCGTGCGCAACTTCGGGCTGGTCTGGGTCGGCGGCCGCGCCAGTGGTCCCGAACTGGAGACGGCCGCGCGGGCGCGGGTGCTGTGGGAACGCATCGGGGAGCGCGTCGAAGGGATCGGCTTCCGGCCGAACGGCTCCCTCACCGTCGTCCGGACCGAAGCCGAACTCGCCGTCGCCGAGGCCGCGGCCGCGAGCACGGAGGACCGCGGCTTCAAGCTGCTCGACGCCGCCGGGACCCGTGAGCTGAACCCGGCCCTGCGCGGCGACTTCCTCGGCGCGCTCTGGTGCGATCGCGACGCCGCCGTCGAACCGCGCGTCGCCCAGCCCGCCCTGCGCGCCGAACTGGCGAAATCCGGCCGCTACACCTGGGTGCCGGGCCGCGAGGTCCGCGACCTGACCGACCGTGGCGTCGTCGACGACACGGGTGAGACCCACGAAGGCGACGTCGTCGTGCTGTGCACCGGCGCCTGGACCGGTGGCCTCGTCAAAGAACTCGCCGGGCCGGCCCCGGTCCGCCGGGTGCGACTGCAGATGGCCCAGACCGAGCCGCTCGGGGAAACCCTCACCACCACGGTCGCCGACGCGGACAGCTTCCGCTACTACCCGGCGTACCGCGGCGAGGCGCTCGACGGTCTCAACGCGGGCCAGCCGCAGGGCGAGATCGCCGCGGTCAACAAGATGCAGCTGCTCATGGTCCAGCGCCTCGACGGCTCGCTGACCATCGGCGACACCCACGAGTACGACGAACCGTTCTCCTTCGACACCACCGAAGACCCGTACTACCACTTGGCCGAGGTCGCCGGTGCGCTGCTCGGACGGCCGCTCCCACGCATCGCCCGCCGCTGGGCCGGGGTCTACGCACAGACCATCGACACCTCCCGGATCGTCCACCGCGCCCGCGTCGCGGACAACGCCTGGCTCGTCACCGGGCCGGGCGGCCGCGGCATGACCTGTTCCCCCGCCATCGCCGAAGACACCGCCGAGGAGCTGTCCTGGTGAACACCGAACTCGTCGTCCTGGACATGGCCGGGACCACCGTCGCCGACGACGGCCTGGTGATCCGCGCCTTCACCGCCGCGATCGCCGCCGCCGGAGTGTCCGAAGAGGACAGCCGGTACCCCGGAATGCTCGACTACGTCGTCGAAACCATGGGGCAGTCCAAGATCGTCGTCTTCCGCGCCCTGCTGGACGGGGACGAAAAGCTGGCTCAGCACGCGAACACCGCCTTCCAGGACGCCTACGGCAAGCTCGTCGCCGACGGCCACTGCGAGCCGATCCCCGGTGCAGAGGAAACGATCCAGGAGTTGCGCGCCCAAGGCGTGAAGGTCGCGCTCACCACCGGGTTCGCCGCGAGTACCCAGAACGCGATCCTGGACGCGCTGGGCTGGCACGGCCTCGCCGACGCCGTGCTGGCACCGGGTGAAGGCGTCCGTGGGCGCCCGTTCCCCGACCTCGTCCTCGCCGCCGCGCTGCGGCTCGAAATCACCGACGTCCGCCGGATCGCCGTCGCCGGTGACACCCCGTCGGACGTCCAGACCGGGCTCTCCGCCGGAGCGTCGATCGTCGCCGGAGTGCTCACCGGATCGGCGAAGAAACCGGAACTCGACGCCGCCGGCGCCACCCACGTCCTCGAATCCGTCCGCGACCTCCCCGCCCTGCTGTCCTAAAAGGAGCTTTGACGACATGAAGAAACTCGCGGCCGCAGCCCTCGCCGGGCTGCTCACGATCACCCTGGCCGCCTGTGGCGGAACCGCCGGCGGCGCGTCCGGCGACCAGACCGTCACGATGTACACAGTGGACGGTCTTGAGGACTGGTACGCCCAGCGCGTCGAGGAGTTCAAAGCCAAGACCGGCATCACCGTCCAGGCGGTCACCGCCGGATCCGGCGAGGTCGCCTCGCGGGTGGAGAAGGAGAAGGCCAACACCCAGGCCGACATCCTGGTCACGCTCCCGCCGTTCATCCAGCGCGCCGCGTCGCAGGGGCTGCTCGCCGCCACGACGCCGTCCGGGATCGACCAGGTCCCCGCCGGGCAGAAGGACGGCCAGGGCCGCTACTTCGCCGTCATGAACAACTACCTCAGCTTCATCCGCAACCCGCAGGCCTCGCCCAAGACCTGGGACGACCTCCTGGCCCCCGCGCTCAAGGGCAAGCTCCAGTACTCCACCCCCGGCGAGGCGGGCGACGGCACCGCCGTCCTGCTCCAGCTCCAGCACGTCCTCGGTGACCAGGGCGCGCTCGACTACCTCGCGAGGCTCGAAGCCAACAACGTCGGCCCGTCGTCCTCCACCGGCAAGCTGCAGCCGAAGGTGGCCAAGGCCGAGATCCTGGTGGCCAACGGCGACGTCCAGATGAACCTCGCCTCGATCGAGAAGAGCGGCGGTTTCGAGATCTTCTTCCCCGCCGACGCGCAGGGCAAGCGGTCCACGTTCGCGCTCCCGTACTACGCCGGTCTCGTGAACAACGCGCCGCACGCGGAGAACGCCAAGAAGTTCCTGGACTTCCTGCTCTCGCCCGAGGTGCAGGGCAAGGCCGTCGACGCCTTCGGCGCCCCGTCGCGGACCGACGTCACGCCGTCCGGCCCGAAGGCGGACAAGGTGAAGGCCGCCCTCGACGGCGTCGAGATCTGGCAGCCCGATTGGAACGCCGTCCTGGCGAAGCTCGACGCCGACCTCGCCGCGTACAAGAAAGCCGTGGGCCGATGACCCCGGCGGTCGAGTTCCGCGGGGTGTCTGTCCGCTTCGGACAGACGATCGCCCTCTCACCACTGGACCTCGCCGTGGCGAGAGGGGAGACGCTGGCGATGCTCGGCCCGTCCGGCTCCGGCAAGTCGACGGCCCTGAAAGCACTCGCGGGTTTCGTCGTGCCGAGCACCGGCCGGGTCCTGCTCGACGGCGAGGACGTCACCGGCCTGCCGCCGCACCGGCGCGGCCTCGGCGTGGTCGTCCAGAGCTACGCGCTGTTCCCGCACATGCGGGTCGAGGCCAACGTCGCTTTCGGCCTCAAAGCCAGGAAAACGCCTCGTGCGGAGACGGCGAGCCGGGTCGCCGAGGCGCTGGAGCTGGTCGGGATGGGCAAGTACGCCCGTCGCTACCCGCGCGAACTCTCGGGTGGCCAGCAGCAGCGCGTCGCGCTCGCACGGGCACTGGCGATCCGGCCGCGGGTGCTGCTGCTGGACGAACCACTGTCCGCTTTGGACGCCGCCCTGCGCGAGGACATGGTCGCGGAACTGCTGCGGCTGCGGGCGGAGCTGCCCGACACCACGCTGATCTACGTCACCCACGATCAGGGTGAGGCGCTGGCGCTGGCCGATCGGATCGCCGTCATGCGCGACTCGAAGCTGGTCGAACTCGGGCCGAGCCGTGAGCTGTACCAGCGTCCCTCGACGGAGTTCACCGCGAGCTTCCTCGGCGCGTCCAACCTCATCCCGGTGGAACTGATCCAGGCCGACGGCACAAGGGTCCGGCTCGGCGGCCGCGAACTGGCGGCCGATCCGTCCGGGACGTTCCGCGCCGGGCAGTCCGTCGCGCTCGGTGTGCGGCCGCACCGGGTCGGGATCACCGCGGTGGACGCCCCGGGCGCGCTGCCCGCCGTGCTGCGCGGCGTCCAGTGGCGCGGCACGGGCTTCCGGCTCGACCTCGAACTCGCGCACAACGGGGACGAGGTCCGGGCCGAGGTGCCGGACGTCGAGGGACTGCCCGGCGTGGGGGAGAAGGTCGGAGTGTCCATTCCGGACGGTTGCCCGCTGGTGGGCATCGGATGACCGGCCTCGCGCTCGCCGCCACGGCGGCACCGGCGCGGCGGCGGGAGAAACAGCCCGGCCGCGGCTGGCTCCTGCTGCCGCCGGTGCTCGTCCTGCTCGGCTTCTTCGGCTACCCGCTGGTGCTGGTCGTCCTCCAGTCCCTCGAATCGAAGACCGGCGAATTCGGACTTTCGGTGTGGCTCGACGTCCTGGGGTCGGCGGAATTCCGGGACGCCGCCTGGAAGACCGTCGCGCTCGCGCTCGGCGCCACCGCGGGCTGCGTGGTACTCGGGACGTTTCTCGCGCTGGTGATCGCTTTCGTGCCGTTCCCCGGCGCGCGGACGCTGTCGCGGCTGGTGGACACCGTGCTCGCGTTCCCGTCGTTCCTCATCGCGCTCGCGTTCACCTTCATCTACGGCAGCGCGGGCATCCTGGGCGCGGGCGGATTCCTGTACTCGCCGTTCGGGATCCTGCTGGCGGAGATCACCTTCTACACGCCGTTCGTGATGCGGCCGGCGCTCGCCGCGTTCGGCCAGGTCTCGTCGGCGCAGATGGAGGTCGCGGCCAGCCTCGGCGCGAAACCCGGCCGCGTGCTGCGCCGGGTGATCCTGCCGGAGGCCTTGCCGTCACTGGCTTCCGGCGCCTGCCTGACCATGCTGCTGGCGATGAACGAGTTCGGCATCGTGCTGTTCCTCGGCGCCAAGGACGTCACGACGTTGCCGATGCTGGTCTACGGCAAGGGAATCGTCACCTTCGACTTCCCGCAGGCGTGCGTCATCGCGGTGGTCAACGTCGTGTTCTCCCTCGCCCTGTACGGAACCTACCGGCGACTGACGAAGGGAGACCGTCGTGCTGCTGTGGACCAGGCGTAGCCGTTTCCTGCTGTGGGCGGTGTTCGCGGTGCTGTTCACCGCGATCGTGCTGGCGCCGCTGCTGATGATCGTGCTGGCCTCGGTCGCCGGGAACTGGACGGGGCTGCTGCCGGGCGCGCTCACCGGCTCGCATTTCGCGCAGGCGTTCTCCGGCGAGACGTTCGCGAGCCTTTCGGTGAGCATCCAGACCGGTGTCATCGCGTCGCTGGTCTCGGTGCTGCTGGGGACGTGGGCCGCGCTCGCGTCGCAGTCCGCACCGTCCAGGCTGCGCAACGCCGTCGACACCCTGTTCCACCTGCCGATCGCGGTGCCGTCGGTGGTGCTGGGACTGGCGTTGCTGGTCGCGTTCAGCCGTCCGCCGCTGGCTTTCAACGGCACGCGCTGGATCGTGCTGCTGGGACACGTGATGATCCTGCTGCCGTTCTCCTACAGCACCGTCTCCGCCGCGATCGCGCGGATGGACCCGCTGCTGGCGCAGGCGGCGGCGAGTCTCGGCGCCGGCCCGGTCCGGGTGCTGTTCCAGGTCCGGCTGCCGGTGCTGCTGCCGTCGATCTCGGCGTCGGCGAGTCTCGCGCTGGCGATGTCGATGGGCGAACTGGGCGCGACGATGATGCTGTACCCGCCGGACTGGCGCACGCTGCCCGCAAGCATCTTCGCGCTCACGGACCGGGGGCAGGTGTTCCTGGCGTCGGCGAGCACGGTGCTGCTGCTGGCCGTCACCCTGGCCGGGGTGGTGATCCTCGGACTGGCCCGTGGACGGGCTGCCCAGCGTTGAATGACAGAGCGTTGATGCAACCTTTCTCGGTCATGGCTACGTCTTCGGGCCATGAAGAACGCAGCGAAGACGCTGGGCGTGGGGCTCGTGCTCGCCGCGACGGCCGCCTGTGGCGCGGGCGGCCCGGGAGCACCGGCGGACACGAGCGCCCCTCCGGTCGTCACCACACCCTCGGATCTGCCCACCTCGCTCCCGGCTAGCCCGCCGGTCGCGAAACCACCCCAGTCGCGGCCGACCGTCGGCCCGCCGCCCATGGACAAGATGCTGCCGCCGGGCCAGGTCGACGCCAAAGTGCCCGCGCAGGTCAGCGCGGAGAACGGCGGCCTGAACGTCCACATCGAGCTGAGCGGTTGCGACGAGGCGACGGCGAACCTCGCCGACCAGAACGCGCGACGGGTCGTGGTCAAGGTGAAGATCGACCACGGCAAGCCGGGCCAGATGTGCCCGCAGGTCATCCGCTACGCCGTCCTGCCGGTGAAACTCGCCGAGCCGGTCGGGACACGGACCGTCGTCCTGGAAGCGGGTTGAGAGCATGTGCAACCCCACGAAGGCCTCGTTCCGTCCTAGCCGCATGAGGTACTTAACGAATGTCATCGGCCTTGGCCTGATCGTCGTTGCGGTATCCGCTTGCGGGGCGCAGAACCAGGCAGCGGAACCCGCGGCCGGACCCGGGAGCGGCACCCTGAGTACCGTGCCGCCGCCGCCGCCGTCGCCGACCGTGCCGCCGTCCTCTCCGGCGCCGTCCGTGCCGGGCAGCCTGCCCGGGCAGCCGGGCGCGCCGCGGCAGGAAGTTCCCGAAGGCAGCACGAAGGTGCCGGAGAAACAGCTCGACGCGGCCGCGCTGCCCGCGGACTATCCGCGCGAGGTGTACACCAGCAACGGCGGGACGATCCTGAACATCCGCGGCCAGGAAGGCGGCTGCGGGCACGCGACGGCGGAGGCCGCGCAGCAGGACGGGAACCGGGTCACCGTCAACCTGACCGAGCTGAAGGGCCAGACGGGCCAGATGTGCACCATGGACATCCGGCATCCGGTGATCTCGGTGGCGCTCGCGGCGCCGCTGGGGGAGCGGACCGTCGTGTTGAAGCAGATGCGGTAACGCTCGCGCGCGTGAGATGAAAGGTCCTTTCCTTGCGAAATTCGCAAGGAAAGGACCTTTCATCTCACCGGAAGCTGATCTGCAGCACCGGTTCCGAAGTGGCCTCGAAGAAGTCGTTGCCCTTGTCGTCGATGACGATGAACGCGGGGAAGTCCTCGACCTCGATCTTCCAGACCGCCTCCATCCCCAGCTCGGCGTATTCGAGGACGTCGACCTTCTTGATGCAGTCCTGCGCGAGCCGGGCGGCCGGGCCGCCGATCGAGCCGAGGTAGAACCCGCCGTGCTCGTTGCACGCGGCGGTCACCTTCTTGGACCGGTTCCCCTTCGCCAGCATCACCAGCGAGCCGCCCGCGGCCTGGAACTGCTCGACGTAGGAGTCCATCCGGCCCGCGGTGGTCGGCCCGAAGGAACCCGACGCGTAGCCCTCGGGCGTCTTCGCCGGGCCCGCGTAGTACACGGGGTGGTCGCGAAGGTATTGAGGCATCTCTTCGCCCGCGTCGAGCCGCTCGGCGATCTTCGCGTGCGCGATATCGCGGGCGACGACGAGCGGGCCGGTCAGCGACAGACGCGTCTTCACCGGCAGCTGCGAGAGCTGGGCACGGATCTCGGCCATCGGGCGGTTGAGGTCGACGGTCACCACCTCGTCGGACAGGTCGTCCTCGGTGACGTCCGGCAGGAACCGCGCCGGGTCGCGCTCCAGCTGCTCCAGGAACACGCCGTCAGCGGTGATCTTCGCCTTCGCCTGGCGGTCGGCCGAGCACGAGACGGCGACGCCGACCGGGCAGGACGCGCCGTGGCGCGGCAGGCGGATCACGCGGACGTCGTGGCAGAAGTACTTGCCGCCGAACTGCGCGCCGATACCGAACTGGCGCGTCATCTCCAGCACCTGCTGTTCGAGGTCGACGTCACGGAAACCGTGGCCCAGCTCGGAACCCTCGGTGGGCAGGTCGTCGAGATAGCGGGCCGAAGCCAGCTTCGCGACCTTCAGGTTGAACTCCGCCGACGTGCCGCCGACGACGATCGCGAGGTGGTACGGCGGGCAGGCCGCGGTGCCGAGGCTGCGCAGTTTCTCGTCGAGGAACTTCGCGAGCCGCTTCGGGTTCAGGACCGCTTTCGTTTCCTGATAGAGGAACGTCTTGTTCGCGCTGCCACCACCCTTGGCCATGAACAGGAATTCATAGCTCGGGTCGCCTTGACCGTCTTTGTGATAGAGCTCGATCTGAGCGGGCAGGTTGGTGCCCGTATTGCGCTCATCCCAGAAATTCATCGGCGCCATCTGCGAGTAGCGCAGATTCAACTCCTGATAGGCGTCGAAAATGCCCCGCGACAGCGCGCGTTCGTCCTCGGCGCCGGTGAGTACGCCTTCGCCGCGTTTGCCGATCACGATCGCGGTGCCGGTGTCCTGGCACATCGGGAGGACGCCGCCGGCGGAGATCGCCGCGTTGCGCAGCAGGTCCATCGCGACGAACCGGTCGTTGCCGCTCGCCTCGGGGTCGTCGACGATCGCACGCAGCTGAGCCAGGTGTGACGAGCGCAACAGGTGCTGGATGTCGGTGATCGCCGTCTTGGCGAGTTTGGTCAGCGCCTCGGGCTCGACCTTGAGGAACTTGCGCCCCGCGGCTTCGACGACCTCGACACCTTCGGTGCCGAGAAGCCGGTATTCGGTGCGGGTGTCCTTGGCGAGCGGAAGGACTTCGGTGTGCTGGAACGTGGTGGGCGCCACTGAGCGGGCTCCTTTGCCGGCATCGGGAACCCGCTCACGGTACCCAAGCCCGGGCGTCGTGATGGAGAGGCCACGGCTGAAGTAACCGGGACCACTGCCGGTGGGCGCCGACGCGAGTGGGTCGTGAGTGGTAAGTGCCGTTAGAACGGCACTTACCACTCACGACCAACGGGACCGCCTGCAATTCCCGCGCCGCACTTTGCCGCCGGTGCAGTTTGCCCCCACCGCACTTTGTCGCCGCTCCCCACAAATTAGTTCGGGAGGCCGGGCCCACCCCGACGGACCCGACCTCCCGGGGAAAGCGATCCGGGCGCGAACACCCGACCGCGAAGACTTATTACCTGCTCGACGGTCTCGTGACGCAGGTCATAAGTCAACGCTGCCGAACGGGTGTTGCTTTTTCCGTGCCGAAAGGCTCAGCGGGGACTACGAAGCGTAGGCGCGCAAGCGGTCTGCCCGCTCACCCTGACGAAGCTTCGACATGACCTCTCGCTCGATCTGCCGAACGCGCTCACGGGAGAGCCCGAAGAACTTGCCGATCTGGTCGAGCGTGCGCGGCTGGCCGTCGTCGAGGCCGTAGCGCAGGCGGATCACCTGGGACTCCCGGTCGTCCAGCGTCGCGAGCACGCGGCGCAGGTCGTCCTGGAGCAGACCGGAGATCACAGCGCTCTCGGCGTCGGTCGCCTCGGAGTCCTCGATGAAGTCACCGAGCGGGGCGTCCTCCTCGGTGCCGACCGGCATGTCCAGGCTCACCGGGTCGCGCGAGTGGTCGAGCAGGTCGGAGATCTTGTGCGCCGGAATGCCCGATTCGGCCGACAGTTCCTCGTGGGTCGCGTCACGGCCGAGCTGCTGGTGCAGGTCGCGCTTGATGCGGGCCAGCTTGTTCACCTGTTCCACCAGGTGGACCGGCAGCCGGATGGTGCGTCCCTGGTCGGCCATCCCCCTGGTGATGGCCTGGCGGATCCACCAGGTGGCGTAGGTCGAGAACTTGAACCCCTTGGAGTAGTCGAACTTCTCCACCGCGCGGATCAGACCCAGGTTCCCCTCCTGGATCAGGTCGAGCAGCGGCATCCCCCGGCCGGTGTAACGCTTCGCGAGCGAGACCACGAGGCGGAGGTTGGCCTCCAGCAGGTGGTTCTTAGCGACGTGGCCGTCACGCACGAGGGCGGACATCTCCGAGCGCCGCTTCGGCGTGAGGCTCTCGGCCGTGTCCAGCATGTGCTGGGCGAAAACCCCGGCTTCGATGCGCTTGGCCAGCTCGACCTCGTCGGCGGCGGACAGCAGTGCCGTCTTGCCGATTCCGTTGAGGTACACGCGAACGAGGTCCGCGGCCGGGCTCTGGGCGTCGAGGTCGGCGTCGGTGAACACCCCCGTGCTCACCGGCTCCTGGGTGGATTGCGCCGGGATACGGCGCTCGCGAATCCCGCGCGCTTCGCGTTCGAGAGTCTGGACTGACATTCTGCCTCCCCGGTCACGGGCTGAACGTGCTGCGATGTGTCCGCCGGATCCGCCTCGGCGTAGCAAGCCCTGTGGAAAACCCGCTACTCCTCGTCGGCCCAGCTTGGCTGGACACTTTCCTCAACGCCGGGAGGTCCCGAAACGTTCCCGGCCGCTACAGAGGAGACGGGTGGCTGACCTGGGACGTTGCTCGACCAACCCTGAGCTTTTCCTGAGAATGACCGCGCACGGGAGAAACCGAGGTGGTCTAGACCTCTATGAGGATCGTGAACGGACCGTCGTTCACGCTCCGGACCGCCATCATGGCCCCGAACCGGCCGGTCTCGACCCGCGCGCCGCGTTCGCGCAAGGCGTCGACGACGGCCGTCACGAGAGGTTCGGCGACTTCGGGGCGGGCGGCCGCCGTCCACGACGGACGGCGGCCTTTGCGGGTGTCGCCGTAAAGGGTGAACTGGCTTACGACAAGCAGGGGAGCGCCGGTGGTGGCGCAGGACTCTTCATCACGAAGAATGCGAGCTTCGTGCAGTTTGCGTGCCATCGTGGCTGCTTTCGGCACCTCGTCGTCGATATGGATTCCCAGCAGTACCAGCAAACCCGGCTCGTCGATGACGCCCGTCACCTCGTCGCCGACGGTCACGCTCGCTTCCGTGACCCTCGCCACCACCGCCCGCATCAGGCGGCGGGGAGGAGCATGCCGTGCCGGACCAGGTTCCGTACGACGGGCAGCGCGGCCTCGGCCAGTTCCTCCGGTTCGAGGCCCTGGGCGGCCGCCAGCAGCACGATCAGGTCCTCCATCGGCAACGCGCCCTGGCAGCCCGCGAGCAGCCGTGTCGCGAGTTCGTCGACCTCGTGTGACCACCCGGGACCGTCGGTGCGGTGCAGACGCTGGACGGTCGTGGCCCAGCCCTCCTCGCCCGGTTTGGCGACGCTCTCCAGAAGGACACTTTCCGGGACCCGGAATCGGACATCGAGGAGGGAATCGCCGTTGACACGCAGCCATTCCACGCGATCCAGCCAGTTCGCCGCCTCGGCGCCCAGCGGGTCGTCGTAGGCCTGGCGCAGGTCCTCGCACACGATCGTCGGTGTCGCGCCGTCCGCCCGGCGAAGAGTGACGAAGCCGAAACCGATGCCCTTGACGCTGTTTTCGGCGAACCAGTCGAGCCAGGCGCCGGATTTCGCGCGACCCTCGGGGGAACGGGGGCCGATGCCCGCGTCGCGCAGCCACGTGCCGACGTACAGGCCCGGGTCCGCGATGTCCCGCTGGACGAACCACGCGTCGGTCTCGGCAGGCAGCCAGCGGGTCACCCGATCGCCCCAGTCCTCGCCCTCGACGTGCAGCCAGGACGCCAGGAGCTGGCCCGTGCCGCCTTCGTTGAGGAACCCGGGCAGCTGCCGCACCACGAGCGCGCTGGCGTCGTCACCGGCGAGACCGGAGTCGCGGTAGGTGTAGTCGACGCGCGGCGGGCCGACCACGAACGGCGGATTGCAGACGATCTGGTCGAACCGGCGCCGCGCGACCGGCGCGAACCACTCGCCCCGCACGAGTTCGACGTCCAGTTCGTTGAGCCGGAAGGTGGCCGCGGCCAGCGCCAGCGCGCGGGCCGAGACGTCGGTCGCGGTGACCTTCTTCGCGTGCCGGGCGGCGTGCAGCGCCTGGACGCCGTTGCCGGTGCCGACGTCGAGCAGGCTGCCGACCTGGCGGCGGCTGGTGGCCCGGACCAGGCTCATCGAGGCGTGCCCGACGCCGAGCACGTGGTCTTCGGGCACGGTCGTGCCCAGGATGTCGGCGTCGAGGTCGGAGACGACCCACCAGGAGCCTTCGTCGTCGCCGTGCGGCCGGATGTCGAGACCGGCCCGGTAGCCGTCGGCTGCGGGCACGAGCAGCGTGGCGGCGACCGCGTCGTCGAGGGACAGTGGCGCGAAAGCGGCCTTGACGTCCTTCTCCGGCTCGGTCGAGCCCAGCAGGAACAGCCGGATCAGTGTGCCGAGGTCGCCGGAGTCACGGGTCGCGCGATAGGCGAGTTCGGGCTCGCCGCGCCCGAGGGCGGCGTGCGCCGAGCCGAGGGCGTCGACCACGCCGTCGGTGTCGTAACCCGTCCGGCGGAAGGCGTCCCGCAGCCTCGCGCAGACGTCGTCGGACAGGTCGGGGAGGGCCGCTCGTGTGCTCACGTTCGGTAATACTGCCAGGATGAAGTGGTGAGCCTCGAACGTGTCCTGGCACCGCTGCGAGCGGCGCTGCCCGGATTGGAAGACCTGTACACCGACCTCCACCGGCATCCGGAGCTGTCGTTCGCCGAAACCCGCACCGCCGCCGAACTGGCCCGGCGCCTGGAGGCCGACGGTTACGAGGTGCACACCGGCATCGGGCGCACAGGCGTCCTCGGCGTGCTGCGCAACGGGCCCGGCCCGAAGGTGATGCTCCGCGCCGACATCGACGCGCTGCCGGTCGAGGAGAAGACAGGCCTGCCCTACGCGAGCACCGCGCGCGGGGTCGACGCCGAGGGCCGTGACGTCCCGGTGATGCACGCCTGCGGCCACGACATGCACGCCACCTGGCTCTCCGGCGCCGCCTCGCTGCTCGCGGCCGGACGCGAGCACTGGTCCGGCACGCTGATGGCCGTGTTCCAGCCGGGGGAGGAGGCCGGGGACGGCGCCGTCGGGATGGTGCGGGACGGGGTCTTCGGGCCCGCCGGCGAACCCGACGTCGTACTCGGCCAGCACGTCGTCCCCGGTCCGGCGGGCTGGGTGCTGACCAGGCCGGGCGTGATCATGGCGGCGACCGACGCGCTCCGCGTCACGCTGCACGGCCGCGGCGGGCACGGCTCGCGCCCCGAGACCACCGTGGACCCCGCCGTGCTCGCCGCGTCGGTGGTGCTCAAACTGCAGACCATCGTCTCGCGGGAGATCTCGGCGACCGAGTCGGCGGTGGTGACCGTCGGGTCGCTGCACGTCGGCACCGCGCACAACATCATCGCCGACCACGCCGTCCTCGAGGTCAACATCCGGTCGTTCGACCAGGCCGTGCGGGAGAAGGTCGTCGCGGCGGTCGAGCGGATCGTCCACGGCGAGGCCGCCACCGCGGGCGCGCCGAAGCCGCCGGAGATCGAGCGGATCGGCGCGTTCCCGGTCACCGAGAACGACGAGAAGGCCAACGAAGGGCTCACTGCCGCCTTCGTCGACCACTTCGGTGATGCCCGCGTGATGCCCGCGCCGCTGGTCACCGGCAGCGAGGACTTCAGTGAGTTCGGCCGCGCCGCCGGCGTTCCGTCGGTGTTCTGGCTGGTCGGCGGGCTGGACGCGGAGAAGGTGATCGCCGCGATGACCGCCGGCCGGTTCGAACAGGACATCCCGTCGAACCACTCGCCGCTCTTCGCGCCGATCCCGCATCCGACGCTTTCGGCCGGGGTCGAGACGCTCGTGGTCGCGGCCCTGCACCGGCTCACCCACCCGGGTGTCGGATGAGGCCGGGGAGTGGGAGCATGGAAGCCGGAGGTGGTGCTGTGAACGCGCCCGCCCACGGTCCCGAACCGAGGGAACCCGCTCCGGTGCTGATCACCGAAGCCGCCCCGTCCTACGAAGAACAACTCGCCAAGCGGAAGCGGAAGTACATCATCATGATGTCGTTCCGCATCCCGTGCCTCATCCTCGCCGGCATCTTCTACGAGACCTGGTGGCTGGCGCTGGCGCTGATCGCGATCTCGATCCCGCTGCCGTGGATCGCCGTGCTGGTGGCCAACGACCGGCCGCCGCGCAAGAGCGAGTCGGTCAACCGCTTCCAGGCCGAACCGACCCGCATCGAAGGCACTACGCACCGAGTCATCGACGGCGGCTGACCCGCTTCGGGCGTGCTATGAAAGGTCCTTTCCTTGCAAAATTTGCAAGGAAAGGACCTTTCATAGCGTTCGGTGAGGGGCTACGGCTGCGGTCCCACCTTCGCCACCGCGCGGGCACCCAGGCGGGTACCGGCCCGAAGGACCTCCACGGTCGACTCGCCGCGCAGCCACGCCGCCAGCACTCCGGCGTCGAAGGCATCCCCCGCACCGGTCGAGTCGACGCATTCGGCCGGCTTCGAAGGCACCGAGGTGATGGTGCCGCCCGCGTCGACCCAGCTGGCGCCGTCGAGACCGGCGGTGACCACGACCTCGCCCACGTAGTCCAGCAGTTCCTTCGCCGCTTCGGGATCGCTCGACCCGGTCAGCGCGATGAGTTCGCTGGTGTTCGGCATCAGCAGGTCGACGCCGCGCACGTCGTCGAGGAAGGCCGCCGGATCGGTGATCAGCGTCGCCGCCTGCGGGTCGACCGACGTCGTCAGCCCGGCCTTCTTCGCCGCCGCCAGCGAGGCGAGCGCCGCCGGTCGCGATGACGGGTACAACAGGACGTAGCCCGAGAGGTGCAGGTGACTCGCCCCGGCCAGTGCCTGCTCGGTGATGTCCTCGGGGCTGAACTTCGCGTTCGCGGCGCGGTCGGCGAGCATGCTCCGCTCACCGGCGCCGTCGACGAGCACCACGACACAGAACGTCGGTTCCTCGGGGTCCACGGCGAACTCGCAGCGGACGCCCGCCGCTTCCAGCTCGCTCTTCACCATGCGGCCGCCGGAATCGTCGCCGATCCGCGCGACCAGGGTGGTCTCCGTGTCCTCTGCCCGCAGCCACAGCGCGGTGTTCGCGCCCGCGCCGCCGCTGGTGAAGTGGACCTTCGCGCGGATGTCGCCACCGTGCGGGATGGGGCCCTCGTGCCGTGCGACCACGTCGAGCCCGACGTCGCCGACGACGACGATGCCGCCGCTCATGCCGCGTTCCCGGCGAGTTCGACGGCCACCGCGGTGGCCAGTTCCGCGTTGGACAGCACCAGCGCCTCGTTCGCGTCGAGGCTCGCACCGCCGCTCGCGGTGTGGAAGTGCTCCAGCAGCACCGGCGTGACGTCCTTGCCGTGCACCCCTTGCGTCTTCAAGAGTTCCAGCCCTTCGGCGAGCAGCCGGTCGTGCAGTTCCTTGTCCATTTCGGACGCTTCGGGGATCGGATTCGCCAGCAGCACCCCGGAATCGGCGTGCGCGCGGTGCGCCGCGATGACGGCGGCGGCCTGCGCGGCGTCGTCGACCCGCCACGGCACCTCGAATCCGGACGAGCGGAGGTAGAACGCGGGGAACTCGCCGGTGCGGTAGCCCAGCACGGGCACCGAGTTGGTCTCCAGCAGTTCGAGTGTCGCGGCGATGTCGAGTACCGACTTCACGCCGGAGCAGACGACCGTTGTCGGCACCTTCGCGAGCACGCCCAGATCGGCCGAGACGTCCCAGCTCAGCTCCGCGCCCTGGTGTACGCCGCCCAGCCCGCCGGTGGCGAACACGCCGATCCCGGCCGCGGCGGCCAGCGCCGCGGTGCTCGCGACCGTCGTCGCCCCGGAGCGGCCGAGACCGACCGCCGGGCCGATGTCGCGCAGGGAGAGCTTGTCCAGGTCCGCGCCGGGCGCGCAGACGCGTTCCAGTTGCTCGCCGGCGAGGCCGACCAGGGGGACGCCGTCGAGCACGGCGATGGTCGCGGGGACGGCGCCGCCGTCCCGCACGACCTTCTCCAGCCGCCGGGCGACGTCGAGGTTGCGGCCGGGCGGGAGACCATGGGAGAGGATGGTGCTCTCCAGCGCGACGACGGGGTCACCGGCGGCGAGGGCGGAGGCGACCTCTTCGTGAAGGGACAGTTGCGGAGTCACGAACGAACATCATCGGTGATGTGGGTCCGCGTCACGCCATCGGGTCAGCTCGTTCGTGAGGTTCTCGCGTGCCTTGCTCTCCCAGCGTGCCCGTGCGATGTCGCTGCGGTATAGCCGCGGCCGGGCCAGCAGGTTCTCCAGCACGGCCGAGCGGCCCGCGCGCCAGTCTTCGTCGGAGTAGATCGAGTACTCCTCGCGGACACCGGCCGCGTACTGCGCGTAGCTCTCCGGTGGCGCGCCGAGGATCGCGAGATCGGCGTCGAGCAGCGCCGTGGCGAGGAGGTCGTCGTCCGGGGCGGAGTGGTGGATGGTGCTGAGGACCAGGTCCTCCGCGCGGGTGACGTCGGCTGCCGGGACCCGGGCGTTGGTGAGCTCGTCGCGGGTCCAGGCCGCGCTCGCCTCTTCGTCCTCGCCGGGGCGGGCGTCGTAGACGACGTCGTGCGTCCAGGCGGCGACGGCGACGAGGGCCCGCTCGCGGGCGCTCAGGCCGAAGGCGACGGCGAGGGCACCGCTGTCGCGGGCGACGGCCGTGACGTGCCGCAGATCGTGATAGCGGCGATGCGGCTCGGCGTAGCGGGTCTGAAGGTCGTTCCACGCGACAGCGGCGATCTGGTGATCGCCGCCGAGCCTGGTGATCGCTGTCGGCCAGTCCATCTCAGTCGAAGATTCCGCGTGACTTGGCCACCTCGTGCAACCACCCTTCGAGTTGCGGCTCCCAGTTGACCCGGTCCAGCGCGGCGTGCTCGACCTTGAACAGGCCGAGGAACTCCTGCCCGCGCCCGCCGAACCCGCCGGTCTTGGACACCCGGACCCGCTTGGTCACCTCCAGCACGACCTGCGTCTCCGACGGCGAGGACAGGAAGGTCACCGCCACCGAGGTGAACACGGGCGCGAACCGCGGCGACGGGGTGAAGCGGATCTCCTGGAAGAACGGGAGCTGCTGGGTCGCGCCGTTGATCCGGCCGCGCTCCAACACGGCCTCGCGGAAGACGAAGCCGATCCGGCTGAAGGCGTCCAGTATCCGTTTCTGCGCGGGCAGCGGCTCGATCGAGGCGCCGTCGACGTCGACCGGGTCGGTGACGGAGTTCGCGATGTCGAGGCTGGTCTGCAGGCCGACGGCCATCCCGTTCAGCGGCTTGCCGAAGACGCTGGAGATCGGCGTCTCCCAGGGCAGGGCGACCTCGAACGGGATCCGGACCTGCTGGCCCGGTCCGATCCGTTCGCTGCCCGCCAGCTGCTGGGTGCCGAACTCGAGGTCCTCGACCCCCGGGCGGCGCTCGTCCGGGAGCGTGACCCTGGCGAGCAGCTTCACCGAGAGACCGTTGATCTCTTGATCGACTTCGCCGCCGAGCAGCAGGACCTCGCCGCGCAGGGGTCTGCCGGGGGAGACCGAGCGGTCGAGCAGCCGGGCGTCGATCTTCGCCCCGCCCGAACCGAATGTCGCGAGCACCTTCTGGAACATGGGCGAGATCCTGCCAGGTCGCCGGTGTGCGCAGGAGGATTTGGGGCATTATGGAGGGGTGAGTACACAGACCCTTCCGAAGCCGGATACCCGTCCCGAGGGCACCGACGGCACCGATGACGACGCGCCGAAGATGTTCCACTACGTGCGCAAGAACAAGATCGCCGAGAGCGCGGTCATGGGCACGCACGTCGTGGCGCTGTGCGGCGAGGTCTTCCCGGTGACGAAGTCGGCGAAGCCCGGTTCGCCGGTCTGCCCCGACTGCAAGAAGATCTACGACGGTCTCAAGCCGGGCGACTGACAGCCGTCCGTCCGGTGTCCGAAACCGGACAAAATCTGAAAATCCTTCACATGGTGGCTGCCCGTCCCGGTGATCGCTGGTAATCAGTACCCGCCAGCGAAACCCCGCCGGGACGGAGCCTTCATGCGTAGAACCGGGATCGTGCTCGCCATCGCCGCGTTGGTCGCGGTGTTCTCACCCGCCGCCGCCCAAGCCGTCACAGGCTGGACCACGGTCGGTTCGGACAACGCCCGCCCGCTCGACGAGGGCCAGGGCCTGGCCACCATCGAGCGGCCTTCCGGGACGACCTACCGCTACACCGGGATCACGACCGTTCCCGTGGACCTCTCCTCTCAGGGCTGGAAGCACGTCGGCGACCCGGGCTCCGCCCAGGGTTGGTACGTCGAGCCGTACCAGCGTGACGACAGGGGAGAGAAGCTCTTCCGCGTCGAGTCGCCCGACGGGAAATGGGCGAACTACAAGCACGCGCTGGAGTCGTGGGAAGCGAACAACAACTCGTTCGCCGCGGTGACCCCCGACGCGCGCTGGATGGTGGCCGGCGAGTGGGGAACGATGGACAGGCTCCTCGTGCACCCGATGCCCGGCGTCGCGCACACGAACCCGTCGGCGAACCTGCCGTACTCGTCCGCGATCCGGCTCGACAAGCCGGTGCGGGACATCCAGGGCTGCGACTTCGTCACCGCGACGCGCCTGCTGTGCGCGTCCGACGATCCCGAGGGCTCGCTCTTCGGGACGACCAAGCCGCTGCTGCAGGTCGATCTTTCCGGCGCGCTGTCCGGTTCGGACGTGACCGGGCGGGTGACCTCGCTGGGCCAGCTGCCGTTGAAGAGCACCTGCAGCGGGAACTTCGAGACCGAGGGCATCGACGTGGCCGCCGACGGGACGCTGCGAGTGGTCGTGCTGTCGCCTTCGTGGTGTGTGGCGTTCGACAGCAAGACCTGGCGGTTCCGGAAGGCCTGAACCCGCGCCGGCGCATTTAGTCGGCCGAATGCGAAAGGCACGCCGGGCGTCCCACCGGCCCGGCGTGCCTTCCTCCCCCGCCCCCAGGCCTACGAAGTCGGCTCGGGCGTCAGCGTCTCGGAAGCCGGAGCCTCCGAAGACCGTGACCGCCGAGCGTCCTTCTTCGCGCGGCGCTTCTCTTTCCGCGTCTCGACCATCGTGTACAGCGTCGGCACCAGGATCAGCGTCAGCAGGGTCGAGCTGACCAGCCCGCCGATGACCACGATCGCCAGCGGCTGCCCGATGAACCCGCCCTGGCCGGTCAGGCCGAGCGCCATCGGGACCAGCGCGAAGATGGTCGCCGCCGCGGTCATCAGGATCGGCCGCAGCCGCCGCCTGCCGCCTTCGACGACGGCGTCCGCGACGCTCATCCCCGAAGCCCGGTACTGGTTGATCAGGTCGATCAGCACGATCGCGTTGGTCACCACGATGCCGACGAGCATCAGCATCCCGATCAGCGCGGGCAGGCCCAGCGCGGTCCCGGTGGCCAGCAGCAGCCCGATCGCGCCGGTCGCCGCGAACGGGATCGACACCAGCAGGATCAGCGGCTGGATCAGGCTGCGGAACGTCGCCACCATGATCAGGTACACGATCGCGACCGCGGCCAGCAGTGCGAGGAACAGGTTCCCGAAGGCCTCCTGCTGGTCCTCGCTGACCCCGCCGAGCTTGTACGCCGCGCCACCGGTGAAGGTCAGTCCGTCCAGTTTGGACTGGATGGCCTTCGTGGTGGCGGCCAGGTCCGCGCCGGTGTTCTTGGCGGTGACCGTGGTGCTCAGCTCGCCCGAGGTGCGGTGCACCGCGGCCGGGCCGTCCACTGTGGACACATTCGCGACGGAGTCCAGCCGGACGACGCCGGTCGTGCTCGGGATCGGCAGCGCCTTGACCGCGTCCACCGACACCGGCGCCGAGCCCGCCCGCAGCACGATGTCCGTGCGCTGACCGTCCACCGGCAGCTGGGTCACCGTGCGGCCGGCGATGGCCTGGTTCGCGATCTGGCCGATCGTGGTCGCCGAAAGCCCGCTCGCGGCGGCCTTGGCGGCGTCGACCTCGACCTGCACGCGCGGCGAACCCTGCGCGAGGTCACTGGTCACCTCGGTCAGGTCCGGCACCCCGGACAGGGCCTGGCGGATCTGCTCGGCGGCGGGCTTCAGCGCGCCTTCGTCCGGTGCGGTGACGGTGATCGAGACCTGGTCCGAGTTGAACCCGCCCGCCTCCGCGCCGACCTTGACCTCGCCGAGTTCCGGCTTGTCCAGCTTGTCGCGCAAGCGATCCGAGAGCGCGTCGAGGTCGGTGTCCTTGGCGACGGTGGCCTGGATGTTGGTCGCCGTCCCGCCGCCGCCGAAGAAGCCGCCTCCGCCGATGCTCACCTGGTAGGTCTCGACGGCGGATTCGGCGGCGAGCGCCTGTTCCACCGCGCCGGCGGCCTTCTCCTTGGCTTCGGGGCTGGTGCCGGGCGGCAGCTTCTGCGACAGGCTCAGCGTCGTCGAGCCGGACTGGTCGAGGAAGTTCGTGTTCAGCCGCGAGGCCAGCCCGACCGTGCCACCGAAGATGATCAGCGCCAGCAGCACCACGGTGACACGGCGCTGGGTGGCGAACCGGATCACCGGCACATACCCGCGCTGAAGCGGCCCGCGGCGTTCCTTGTCCTCGGCGGCCAAGCGCGTGAGCTCGGCTTCTTGCTCGTTCGCGGGGGTCTTGGGCGGCTTGAGGAACCAATACGCCATCACCGGCACGATCGTCAGCGAGACCAGCAGCGACGCCAGCAGCGCCACGGTGACGGTGATCGCGAACGGCGAGAACAGCTCGCCGACGAACCCGCCCACGAAGGCGATCGGCAGGAACACCGCGACGGTGGTGAGGGTGGACGAGGTTACGGCTCCCGCCACCTCACGGACGCCGTCGAGGACAGCGCGCTGTTTCTCCTCGCCGTACGCCAGATGTCGTTTGATGTTCTCCAGCACCACGATCGAGTCGTCGACGACCCGCCCGATGGCGATGGTGAGCGCGCCGAGGGTGAGCAGGTTCAGCGACAGATCACCGGTCCACAGCGCCAGGAGCGCCACGACCACCGAAAGCGGGATCGACACCGCCGTCACGAGCGTGGAGCGCAGCGACATCAGGAACAGCAGGATCACGATGACCGCGAAAGCCAGTCCCAGCAGGCCTTCGGTGGTCAGGCCGCTGATCGCGTCCTTGACCGGGGTGCCCTGGTCGAACACGACGCTCATCTCGGCGCCGATCTTCTTCGACAGCTCGGGCAGCTTGTCGCGCACCGATTCCGAGATCGCGACCGCGTTCCCGTTCTCCACCATGGTGATCGACAGGCCGAGGCTCGGCTTGCCGTTGGTGCGCGTGATCGACGTCGGCGGCGCGAACCCGGCCTGGACGTCGGCGACGTCGCCGAGCTGCACCGGCTTGGGCGCCTGGGCGCCGGGGCGCGCTCCCGGGGTGGCCGACGGCGTCAGGTAGAGGTTCTTGATCGTGTCCACTGTGGTCGGCCCGCCGCCGACCTGGACGGTGAGCGTCTTGTCGCCTTCGGTGAGCGTCCCGGCCGGGACGGCGGCACCGGCGGTCTGCAGCGAGGTGGCGATCGACGACGGATCGACGCCCGCGGCGGCCAGTTTCGCGTAGTCCAGCGCGATGGTGACCCGCGGCTGCCGCGCGCCGGTCACCTGGACGTCGCGGACGCCTTCGATCTTGCGCAGTTCCGGCGCGACCTCCCCGGTCAGCGCGGGTGCGAGCACCTGCGGGTCACCGGTGGTCCCGGCGGCGAGCAGTACGACCGGGAGGTCGTCGGTGGACCCCGCCGAAACCGACGGCTCGCTGTTCTGCGGAAGCCGCGCCTTGACCCCGTCGACGACGCGCTGGATCTGCCCGACGGCCGCGTCGATGTCGGTGCCGAACTCGAACTGCGCGGTGATCCGCGACAGTCCCTCCGACGACGACGAGTTCAGCTCTTCGAGCCCCTTCAACCCCTGCAGCCCGCCTTCGAGCGGCTCGGTGACCTGGCGGTCGACCGCGTCCGGTGAGGCGCCCGCGTACGGCGTGATGATCTGCGCCTGCGGGAACTGCAGGGACGGGAACAGCTGCTGCTTCAGTTGCGGCAGGGCGAAAGCGCCGAAGCCGATCACAACCAGGGCGAGCAGCCCGATGAGACTTCGGTTGCGCAGGCTCAGTCTGGCCAGCGTGGACATGACGGGATCCCCCAGAAAGGCGACTCGGAACGTGCGATTGCCGCGAGCTTTTCATGGCGGAGGGCGGGCTGGATTCACACCACGGGTGGAATTTGAGTACGACTTCGGGATGAGGTCATCGACAGAACGGCGTCAACTTCGCCGTTCTGTCACCTGATCGGTTTCGCTCTGCGTTTCTTCGTTCACTGATTGTTCCGACGCGTGTTCGGCGTCACTTTCGGGAGAATCGCCGTTCTGGCGTGGACGGCGGAGCGGGACCGTCGTCCGTTCCCACAGTTTGCGGCCCTCTTCGGCGCGGATCCGTTCCCCGGCGCGTTCCATTTCCAGCCGCCGCCATTTCCGGCGCTGGCGTTTGGTCGCCTTGGCGGGCCACAGTTCCTGGATCGCGCTGTTGAAGTACGCGCCGCCGACCACCGCGAGCCCGATGAAGAACATCAGCAGCAGGAACGCGATCGGCGCGGCGAGGGCGCCGTAGGTGTAGCCGGTCTTGGTGATCCAGTTCAGGTAGATCCGCAGGCCGATGCTGGAGAGCAGGAAAACACCCATGGCGAGCATCGCGCCCGGCAGCCCGCGGTGCCACGGCAGCCGTCGCGGCAGCGAGAGTTTGTAGAGCGTGGTGAGCGCCAGCACGATCATCACGGCCAGCACCGGGTAGTACAGCGTGCCGACCCAGAACGACACCGTGTCGCGCCAGTCGTTCGGGAAGAACTGGGGGAGCAGATCCGGTCCGATCGCCAGCAGCGGCAGCCCGACCACCAGGATGACCAGCCCGGCCAGGTACAGCAGCAGCGCGAAGATCCGCTGCCAGACGTCGTTGCGGACGCCGTACTGGTCGTGCGCCACGGTGATCGCGTCGACGAACGAGGACATCGCCGACGAACCCGCCCACAGGGAGATCAGGAAGCCGATGGAGACGATCTCGCCCTTGCCGACGAACAGGATGCTGTTGACCGTCGGCTCGATGATGTCGTGGACGGCGTTGTCGCTGAAGATCGTCTTGCTGAAGGTGATGATCCGGTCGTGGACCGCGGTCACGACCTCCTGGCCGAACCAGTCGCCGACGAAGCCGAGACAGCCGAGGAGACCCAGCAGGAGCGGCGGCAGGGAGAGCGTCTGCCAGAACGCGGCTTCGGCGGCCTCGGAGAAGATGTTGCCTTCCCAGGCCTTGTTGAGCGTGCGGCTGAGCAGGCGCAACGGGCCTTTGCGGGCCTTCGCGACCTCGGCGGCCGGTTCGGGACGGCCGTTCTCCTCGCTCATGCAGCTCCTCCGCCGGCGCCGAGCGCCCTTGACGGTGTCCAGCATGGTCCATGCTGCGGCATTCGGCTCGCCACCCCTGGGTTTTCGGGTGAGTAAATCGACAACGGGGGTGGCGCTTCCGGCGTTCCATAGACCCGGCAGGTAGGCTCACTGGAGTGCCCTCACCTCAGGCGCCGGCGTCGCGGCCGGCTGGCAAAGTGAGGGTTTTCGCTTGTGACAGGGCGGATGACCAGGGGTTTCGGGTGAGGGAGGAGGGGAACCGGCATGTCTGAAACGGTTGAGCGCAAGCGCGGCGAGCTGGGCGCGCCTCCCGCGGCGAAGGACAGCACCGCCCGCCCGCTGCGTGCCTGGCAGCGCCGCGCGCTGACGAAGTACCTGACGAAGAAACCGAAGGACTTCCTGGCCGTCGCGACGCCGGGCGCGGGCAAGACGGTGTTCGGTCTCCGGATCGCCGCCGAGCTGCTGAGCGACCGGACCATCGAAGCGATCACCATCGTCGCGCCGACGGAGCACCTGAAGCACCAGTGGGCCGCCTCGGCGGCGGCCGCGGGCATCGCGATCGACTCGAACTTCCGCAACGGCGCCGGTGCCACGTCACGCGACTACCAAGGTGTCGCGCTGACCTACGCGCAGGTCGCGGCGCATCCGACGCTGCACCGCGTGCGCACCGAGAACCGCAAGACGCTGGTCATCCTCGACGAGATCCACCACGGCGGTGACGCGAAGTCCTGGGGCGACGCTGTCCGCGAGGCGTTCACGCCCGCCGTCCGCCGTCTCGCGCTGACCGGGACGCCGTTCCGCAGTGACGACTCGCAGATCCCGTTCGTCACCTACGAGCCCGACGGTTCGGGTTTCCAGCGCAGCAAGGCCGACCATTCCTACGGCTACGCCGACGCGCTCGCCGACGGCGTGGTCCGGCCGGTCGTCTTCCTCGCCTACTCCGGTGAGGCCTCCTGGCGCACGAGCGCGGGGGAGGAGTTCACCGCGCGGCTCGGCGAGCCGCTGACGGCCGAGCAGAACGCGCGGGCCTGGCGCACGGCGCTCGACCCGGCGGGCGAATGGGTCCCCGCGGTGCTGCAGGCCGCGGACACGCGCCTCGCGCAGCTGCGCGCCAACGGCATCCCGGACGCCGGCGGCCTGGTCATCGCCACCGACCAGGAGTCCGCGCGCGCCTACGCCAAGATCCTGGAGCGCCTTTCCGGCCAGACCCCGACGGTCGTCCTCTCCGACGACCCCAAGGCGTCCGGGCGGATCAAGGAGTTCGCCGACTCGACCGACCGCTGGCTGGTCGCGGTCCGGATGGTGTCCGAAGGCGTCGACGTCCCGCGCCTGGCCGTCGGCGTCTACGCCACGAGCGCGTCGACCCCGCTGTTCTTCGCGCAGGCCATCGGCCGGTACGTGCGTTCGCGCAAACCCGGCGAGACGGCCTCGGTCTTCCTGCCGAGCGTGCCGGTGCTGCTGGAACTGGCCAGTGAGCTGGAGGCGCAGCGCGACCACGTCCTCGGCAAGCCGCACCGCGAGAAGGACGGCTGGGAGGATGAGCTCCTCGCCCAGGCCAACCGCACCGAGGACGAGCCGGGCGAGGAGGAGAAGGCGTTCACCTCGCTGGGTGCCTCCGCCGAGCTCGACCAGGTCATCTACGACGGCAACTCCTTCGGCACCGCCGTGTTCTCCGGCTCCGACGAGGAGCAGGAGTACCTCGGCCTGCCGGGGCTGCTCGAACCGGACCAGGTCCGCGCCCTGCTGCGGAAGCGGCAGGAGGAGCAGCTTTCCGACGACAAGCGGCGCAAGCCGAAGGCCGAGGAGGCCGCGCCGGTCGCGCGGCCGCAGTCGGTCAGCGAGCGGCTCGGCAGCCTGCGCAAGGAGCTGAACGCGCTGGTGGGCGTGATCCACCACCGCACCAGGAAGCCGCACGGCGCGATCCACAACGAGCTGCGCCGGATCTGCGGCGGGCCGCCGACCGCGATGGCGACGGTCGAGCAGCTCGAAGAGCGCATCGTCACCCTGCGCACCTGGTAGCCGCCCCGTACCGAACGCTATGAAAGGTCCTTTCCTTGCAAAATTTGCAAGGAAAGGACCTTTCATAGCATCCGGCGGCGAGAGCACTGGGTCGTGAGCGTCCTAGGTACATGCTGCGGCGGTCGGACGACACACGTGATCAGGCGGGCGACACACGTGATCAGGCGGGCGACACACGTGATCAGGCGGGCGACACACGTGATCAGGCGGGCGACACACGTGATCAGGCGGGCGACACGCGTGATCAGATGGACGACACGCGTGATCAGGCGGACGACTCACCGTGGGACCAGCTCGTACATCGTGTCGTCCGTCCAGTCACATGAGTCGTCCCTCGGATCACGCGTGCCGTCCAGCCAGTCACGCGAAACCGCCGGTTCGGTCCAGATGGCGTCGGCGAACGCGCCGGTCCTCGCAGGGTGATCAGCTGCGCCGATCACCCTGAGTGAGTGGTGGCGGTCACACCGTCAGCGGACCTAGACTTCGTACGCCTTGCTACGGCCACGTTGCCAAACCGTGTCCATTTGATGAGGCTTAATCGATCCAGCCATCTTCCGCGAAACACGTTCGGCGGCATATGTTGTCGCCCACAACATATGCGCGATGGTGCGACGGGTCCTCCAGGATCGCCGCCCGCGAGCAAGATCGGAGAAGGAACGAGGATGCGCAGCAGAACCCTTACCCTCCTCGCCGCGACGGTGGGCGCCGGCCTGGTGCTGTCCGCCTGTGGCGCCAACACCGCAGACTCGGGCAACAGCGGCAACTCCTCGCAGTCCGCCCCTGCCCCGGGCGGTGCCGCCGCCGGCGGCAAGGTCGGTGTCATCCTGCCGGAGACCGCCACCTCCGCGCGCTGGGAGTCCTTCGACAAGCCGTTCCTGACCAAGGCGCTCAAGGACGCGGGCTTCGACGCCGACGTCCAGAACGCCCAGGGCGACGTCCAGAAGTTCACCACGCTGGCCGACGGCATGATCGCGCAGAACGTCAAGGTCCTGATCATCGCCGCCATCAACGGTGAGGTCGGTTCGGCGGTCGCCAAGAAGGCGCAGGCCGCCGGTATCCCGACGATCGACTACGACCGCCTGAACCTCGGCGGCAGCTCCGACTACTACGTCTCGTTCGACAACGAGAAGGTCGGCCAGCTGCAGGGCCAGGGCCTCGCCGACGCGCTGAAGGACAAGAAGGGCGCCGAGGTCGTCATGATCGAGGGCGCCCCGACCGACAACAACGCGACGCTGTTCGCGAACGGCCAGAAGTCCGTTCTGCAGCCGAAGTTCGCCAGCAACGACCTGAAGCTCGTCCGCGAGCAGGCCATCGACAACTGGGACAACCAGAAGGGTGGCCAGACCTTCGAGCAGATCTTGACCGACAACAAGGGCAAGGTCGACGGCGTCGTCGCCGCGAACGACGGTCTCGCCGGCGCGGTCATCACCGTGCTGAAGAAGAACGGCCTCAACGGCAAGGTCCCGGTCACCGGCCAGGACGCCACCGCGGACGGCCTCATGGCGATCCTGCGCGGCGACCAGTACATGACGGTCTTCAAGCCGATCAAGGAAGAGGCCGAGGCCGCGGCGAAGCTCGCCGTCCTGCTCGCCAAGGGCGACAAGGCCGGTGCCGACGCGCTGGCCACCGGCAAGGCGAAGGACCCGAAGGGCAACCGCGAGGTCAAGTCCGTGCTCCTCGAGCCGAAGCTGACCACCAAGGAAGGCGTCAAGGAGGTCGTGACGCAGGGCTACGTCAAGGCGGCCGAGATCTGCGGCGGCGACCTTGCGGCGGCGTGCACGCAGCTCGGTATCTCCTGACCCGTTAAATCCAGACAACCGGGCCGGGCCGCGCTCGGACACAGCGCGGCCCGGTCCGGTAACCAGCCGGGAGAATTCGAGAAACCCCCATGAGCGAACCCATCCTCGAACTGAAGCAGCTGAACAAGAGCTTCGGGCCGGTCCACGTTCTCCACGACGTGGACTTCAACGTGCGCGCCGGTGAGGTCACCGCGCTGGTCGGCGACAACGGTGCCGGCAAGTCCACTTTGGTCAAGTCGATCGCCGGCATCCACGGCTACGACTCGGGCACGGTGACGTTCCAGGGCAAACAGGTGAACATCCACGGCCCGCGTGACGCCGCGGATCTGGGGATCGAGGTCGTCTACCAGGACCTCGCCCTGGCCGAGAACCTCGACATCGTGCAGAACATGTTCCTCGGCCGGGAACGCGGCAGCAAATGGCTGCTCGACGAGGCCAGCATGGAGAAGGCGGCCCGCGAGACGCTCGCGTCGCTTTCGGTCCGCACCGTGAAGTCCGTCCGCACGCCCGTTTCCGCCCTCTCGGGTGGGCAGCGGCAGACCGTCGCGATCGCCAAGTCCGTGCTGTGGGACTCGAAGGTGGTCCTGCTCGACGAGCCGACCGCCGCGCTCGGTGTCGCACAGACCCGCCAGGTGCTCGACCTCGTCCGCCGCCTCGCGGAACAGGGCCTCGGTGTGGTGCTGATCAGCCACAACATGGCCGACGTCTTCGAGGTCGCCGACCGCATCGCGGTGCTCTACCTCGGCCGCCTCGTCGCCGAGGTGCACACCAAGGACGTCACCCACGGCCAGGTCGTGGAACTGATCACCGCCGGCCGCTCCGGCGATCTCGGCCTTGCCCGCCCCGAAGCCGCCGTCCTCTAGTACGAGGCGAGAAAGAACCGGAAATGACTGAGACACCTGCAAAGCCCGCCTCGCCGGAGGGGGGCAAGCCGGCGGCCGCCGCGCTCAACCCGTCGGCGGCCATCACGGACTTCGGCATCGACACGACATCGATGTCAACGGGTGAGGCGATCGGCGACTACTTCTCCCGGCTCAAGGCGGGACAGCTGGGTTCGCTCCCGGCGCTGCTCGGCCTGCTCGTGCTGGTGATCGTGTTCGCCTCGCTGTCGGACACCTTCCTGACGATGAACAACATCGCGAACCTGATGGCGCAGGGCGCCGGCAAGGCGATCATCGCGATGGGCATCGTGTTCGTGCTGCTGCTCGGCGAGATCGACCTGTCCGCGGGTACCGCGTCCGGCGTCACCGCCGCCGTGCTCGCGATGCACTACGTGCGCAACGGGAACCTGCTGGGCGGCATGGGGAACGGCGTGTTCATCACGTTCCTCGTGGTGCTCGCGATCGCCGGTCTGCTCGGCGTGATCCTGCGGATCTGGGCGGGCGTCGGGTTCGCCGTGCTCGCCATCGCACTGGTGCTGTCGGGAACCGCGGCCAACCCGTGGATCGAGATCGTGCTCGCGATCAGCGTCGGTGGCGCGATCGGTGTCCTCACCGGGTTCCTCGTCTCGAAGATCGGGATGCCCTCGTTCGTCGTGACGCTGGCGCTCTTCCTCGCCTGGCAGGGTGTCATCCTCCAGTTCATCGGCGAGGGCGGCACGCTCGGCATCAGCACCTCGGACGTGCTGTTCAAGGTCGCCAACGGCAACCTGTCCACTTTGGGCAGCTGGATCCTCTTCCTGGTCTTCGCGGGCGGTTTCGCCGCGGTGAGCCTCGGCCAGCACTTCTCCCGGCTCAAACGCGGCCTGGTCACCCAGCCGACGCCGATGGTGCTGTTCAAGGTCGGCGCGATCGGCGTGGTCGCCGCGATCGCGACGTACCTGCTGACGCTGAACCGCGCGCCCAACCCGAACATCGTGATCTCCGGTGTCCCGTACGTCGTGCCGATCGTGCTCGCCCTGCTGGTGCTCGGCACCTACGTGCTCAACCGCACCCAGTACGGCCGCCACATCTACGCCGTCGGCGGCAACCGTGAAGCGGCCCGCCGCGCCGGTATCAACGTCGAGAAGATCCGCGCCTCGGTGTTCGTCATCTGCTCGGCGGTGGCGGCGATCGGCGCGATCGTCTACTCGTCGAAGGTCGGTTCGGTCGACCCGCAGGCCGGTGGCCTCAACACGCTGCTGTTCGCGGTCGGCGCCGCCGTCATCGGTGGTACGTCACTGTTCGGCGGCAAGGGCCGGGTCGTCGACGCGGTGATCGGTGGCCTCGTGCTCGCGGTCGTCGAGAACGCCTTGGGCCTGCTCAAGCAGTCGGCGGCGGTGGTCAACATCGTCACCGGGCTCGTGCTGCTGCTCGCGGCCACGGTGGACGCGCTGTCCCGGCGCCGCGCGGCTGCGTCGCCGCGCTGAGTCCGCATGGAATGATGAAGTCCGTGACCAGCACACCCGTTGCACGACCAGACGAGGTGCGCAGGCACAACCGCACGACCTTGCTCCGGTTGCTGCACGTCAGCGGCCCGAGCACCAGGGCGACCTTGGCGACCTCGCTGGGGCTCAACCGCAGCACCATCAAGACCCTCGTCGACGGCCTCGCGGAAGCGGGTGTCGTCGAGGAGCGGGTCCCCAGGCCGGGACGAGGGGCGGGCCGTCCCTCGCTCCTGGTCCTGCCGCAGCCGCACGCGGCGGTGGTGCTCGCGGTCGACCTCCAGGTCGAACACGTGGCGATCGCGCTGGTCGGGTTCGGCGGCCAGATCCTCGGGCGCAACAGCTGGAACCTCCGCGGCCGGATGCGGGAGGCCGACGAGGTGATCACCCACGTGATCGAGTCGACCACCGTACTGGCGGGCGACCTCGGCGTGCAGCCGATCGCCGCGGGGGTGTCCGTGCCCGGCGTCGTCCGCCGGACGGACGGGCACGTCCACGAGGCGCCCAACCTGCGCTGGACCGACGTGGCGCTCGGGGAACGGCTCGGCGGTGTGCTGCGCATTCCCGTCCTGGTCGGCAACGACGCCGAACTCGGGGCCATCGCCGAACACCTGCGCGGTGCCGCGCGGGGCTCGTCCGACGCCGTGTACGTCTCCGCCGACGTCGGGGTCGGGGGAGGGATCATCGCGGACGGCTCGTCGCTGCGCGGCGGCTCCGGGTACGTCGGCGAGATCGGGCACATGGCGATCCGGCCGGGCGGCCGTCCCTGCTACTGCGGGTCCAGCGGCTGCTGGGAGACCGAGGTCGGCGAGGCGGCCCTGTGCCGCGCGCTCGACCTGCCCGAGGACACCCCGCGCGGGGCGATCCTGTTCGAACTGCGCGAACTGGGCCGGGATCCGCGCGCGGCCGAGGAACGGCTCTCGGAGTTCGCGGAGTGGCTGACGCTGGGCCTGGTGAACGTGGTCAACCTGCTCGGCCCGCAGCTGGTCGTGCTGGGCGACCTGCTCACCGTGCTGCCCGATTCGGTCGTGCGGACGGTGGCGGCCGAGGTGCGGCGGCGGAGTCTCGTCAGCCGTGCCGTCGGCGGGACTCAGATCGTGAGCTCGGCGCTCGGCGCGGACGTGAAGCTGCTGGGCGCGGCCGAAGCAGCCTTCGAGATGATCCTGGACACCGTCTAGGTCTTCACCAGACCGGAAAGCAGGGCCACCAGGGCGGCGAGGGACTTCTCCTTCGCCGCTTCGGGGTCTTCGGCGTGCGCGATCATCAGCGCGGCCTCCGCGCAGGCACTAAGCACTAGTTGGGCGAGCTCCGGGATCGGCGCGTCGATCAGCCGCCCTTCCGCGGCGACACCTTCCAGGAACTCCGTGATCAGGCCCAGGCCGTACCGGTTCTCCAGCTCGCGCCATTCCGGCCAGCCGAGGACGGAGATGGCGTCGGTGAGCGAGATCCGCACCACCTCGGGCCGCAGGCACAGGTCCAGGAAGCGGCCCAGCGCGCCGATGGCCGCCGACCACGGATCGTCCACCGACCGCGCGAACGCCCGAAGCTCCTCGGTGATCTCGGTTTCGATCTGCTCGATCACCGCGCGGAACAGCCCCTGTTTGTCCCCGAAGTGGTGGTACAGCGCGCCACGGGTGACGCCTGCCGCCCGGACGATCTCGTCGGCGGGCACGGCGGCGTAACCCGGGTCGGCGAACAGCTTCCGCGCCGCGGTGATCAACGCGGCCTGCGTCGACTGCGATCGTTCGGTCTGGCTACGTCGTGGCGTGGGCACGCAGGAATTCCACCATCATGCCGCTCAGCCGCTCCGCCTGGTCCTCCGGCACGAAGGCGTAGGAGTCCTCGATCGTCTTCAGTTCGGCGTTCGGCAGGACCCCGGCGAGCTTGCGGCCCAGCCACAGTGGGAAGTGCCGGTCTTCGGGCGCCCAGGCCAGCAGCACCGGCTTCTCGAACGCGGGAAGCCGCTCGGCCGCGGTCAGCGTGTAGCGCTTGTCGACCGCGACGAGGAACCGGCGCAGATCGTCGCGGATCTCCGGGCTCCGCCTGCTGGGCAGCAGATAGGCGTCGAGGATGTGCTCCGGGACCGGGTGCTTGGCCAGCCAGAGGAAGTCCGTCGTCTTCAACAGCCACCGCCAGCGCAACGCCAGGATCACCGCCCGGACGCCGCCGGGGATCCGGGCCAGCGGGGTCAGCCCCGCGAACATCGGCGGCAGGAACCGCTCGAAGGAGTCCGACGGGGTCAGTACGACACGGCCCACCCGTGCCGGGGACGTGGTCATGAGCAGTTGCGTGAGCGCGCCGCCGGTGTCGTTCGCGACCACGGTGACGTCGGTCAGGTCGAGTACTTCGAGGAACCGCGCGATCAGCGCGGCGACCCCGGGCGGGCTCAGGTCGGCGTCGGGGGCAGGGATCTCGTGCGAGCCCAGCGGCCAGTCCGGGGTCAGGCAGCGGAAGCCGGCGTCGGCGACCGTGGGAGCCACCTTGCGCCAGAGCAAGCCGTTGGTCAGCAGTCCGTGCACGAAGACCACGGGAGGGCCTTCGCCGCGGTCGCGGTAGCGGACGCGGGCGCCGCCGAGATCCACCTCGTGCACTTCGCCAAGGAGGTCGTGGTTCGTCATGGCAACTAACATACATGCTGTCTGTATGTGTTTGAAGGCAAAACCAGGGCGGCCGCAGGCAAAAAACAGGGCGGCCGGCTCTCTCCCTGGGGAGTAGCCGGCCGCCGGTGGTCGTGGACTGGTGGACTACCGCTGAATGTCCGCGGACATTTCCTTGAGCTTCGTTTCGTGTGCGCGGGCGTGGTGACCACAGAAGAGCAACTCGCCACCGGTGCTGAGAATGGCTCGAACCTGAGCTGCCGCACCGCACCGGTCACATCGGTCGACAGCGGTCAGTTCGGGGCGGGTGAGCGTCGGCGAAGTCATTGGAGTCTCCCTCCGTCCCGGCACCGGTGACCCGGTGCCATCGATCCAGCTACGACCACTTCGGCACTGATGCCGGAAACGTTCGTTCCCGGCCCCGCCGTGTTCGTGCTTCCACTCTTCCAGACGTTTGGCGACCCGCAAGTGTTCCCGTGCGGGTGTCTCATTTGTCACTGGTAATTACCTCGGATGTCGTAGCGTAATCACGCAAAGTAGGAGAAGACTCCCCGTCGAACCGTCTTTTCCCACGTCAGGCACCATGCGGGGGTGGGTATCGCAGTCGTCCGGAACCGCCTTCCGAGCGCGCCCGCACCGATCTTGTTCGTTCTCAGCGGAATTTCCATGTACGCCGGTGCGGCCGTCGCCGTAGGTCTCTTTTCGGTCGCCTCCCCCGCGGGGGTGGCCTGGCTCCGCTGTCTCGGGGCGGCGATGGTCCTCCTCGCGTGGCGCAGACCGCCCCGCTCGGCGTGGACCGGGCGCACGTTCCTGCTCGCGGGCGCCTTCGGCGTCGTCACCGCCGGGATGAACGTGCTCTTCTACGAGGCGATCGCCCGGCTGCCCCTCGGCACCGCGGTCGCCCTCGAGTTCACCGGGCCCGTGGTGGTGGCGGCGTTCGGCTCGCGGACCCGCCGCGACGTCTTCGCGCTGCTGCTGGTGGCGGCAGGGGTGCTCGCCATCGCGGACGTCCGGCTCGAAGGCAGCCTGTCCGGCGTGCTCTTCGCGCTGGCCGCGGCCGCCGCCTGGGCCGGGTACATCCTGCTCGGGAAGCGGGTCGCGGTCGGCGGGAACGGCATCGACGGGCTGGCCGTCGGGTTCACCGTCGGCACCGTGGTGCTGTCGCCGCTGGCGCTCGGGACCGGCGCCGTGTGGGGTTCGCCACGCCTGCTCCTGCTGGGCGTCGGGGTCGGTGTGCTCGCGACCGTCGTGCCGTACGCGCTCGATCAGGTGGTCCTGCGCAAGGCGGGGCAGGCGCGGTTCGCCCTGTTGCTCGCGCTGCTGCCGGTCACGGCGGGGGTGATCGGCTTCCTCTGGCTCCGGCAGGTCCCGGCCCTGCCCGAGGCGCTCGGCACGCTGGCCGTCGTCGCCGGGGTGGCGCTGCGCTCGCCGGGGAAACGTGATGGCCCGGCGCCCCTCTGAGCGGGATACTGACCAGTCTGTGGCGCTTCGAGCACCAGGAGGACACGTGGCCGAGATCCGGCGGGCCAGGACCGTCGAAGAGGTCGTCGCCGCCCAGCACCTGTTCGACGGGCCCGCGGAACGGACGGCGTCCGAGAAGTTCCTCGCGGGGGAGGAGAACCACCTCCTGATCGCCTACGAGGACGGCGAACCCGCGGGGATGATCACCGGCACCGAGGTGACGCATCCGGACAAGGGCACCGAGATGTTCCTCAACGAACTCGACGTCAGCCCGGACTACCAGCGGCGCGGGATCGGCCGCGACCTGGTCGACGCGCTGGCCGGGATCGCGCGGGAGCGCGGCTGCCGCGGGATGTGGGTCGGGGTCGAAACGGACAACGAGGCCGCGCTGGCGACCTACGCTTCGGCCGGGGCGGCGAACGAAGGGCCGTTCGTCATGCAGTCGTGGACGTTCGAAGACTGATGTCCTCCGGAATCGACGGCGACCGGACGGGGCTGTCCGGTCGCCGCTGGCTGCCCGGCGGCGAGCACCTCGTCGCCGTCGCGCGGGCCGAACTCCCGCAAAAAGACGGGCTCGCCGGGCCGTTCACGGCGCTGGCCGCCCTGCGCGCGGCGGGGTTCGACGTCGCGGGCCAGGACGACGTCGCGGCTTTGTCGGGAACCACGACGGAGGGCCTGTCACGGGCCATCGGCACGCTGTCGGGCGGACGGCTCGTGGCGGTGCCCGCCCTCGGTGACCGGTCACCGCAGTCGGTGTTCATGCTCCTGGCCGCGCTGTGGCCACTGCCTCGGGTCGCGGTGATCGCGGAGGTCGACCCGGCCGAGTTCGGCGCGCACGACACGCCCGAGCGGGCGCTGCTCGACTACCTCGATACCGGTATCCCACCGCTGTGGTCGTCCCGCTGGCGACCGGCCGAGGCGCATTTCGTGCTGGCGGCCGGGATGCGGATCGGCACCGAGGGAACGCTGGTGTCCATTATGGATGGTCGGCACGGGTTGCACGACCAGCCGGTGGAATGGCTGGCCGCGGCGCTGAAGCGGATGCTGGTCGTGGTGGACGACGGCGACACCGAGGCCGCCGTCGCCGCGATCACGACGGCCGGTCTGTGGAGCTGAGGCCGTCCTTGGCGAAGCGGGAATGCTTGCGCCCGTAGAAGACGTAGATCAGCAGGCCGAGCACCAGCCACGCGGCGAACCGCAGCCAGGTCATCACGTCCAGGTTGAGCATCAGGTAGAAGCACGCCAGCGCCGCCACGATCGGCAGATAGGGCGAGAACGGCACGGTGAACGGGCGATCCAGGTCCGGACGGCGCTTGCGCAGCGCCGGGACCGCCAGCGCGACGATGATCATCGCCGACAGTGCGCCGATGCTGACCATGTCGGCTAGTTCAGAGATCGGGACCAGCGCGGCCAGCACCGCGATCAGCACGGCGCCGGCGATGGTCATCCGGTGCGGGGTGCCCCAGCGCGGATGCGCGGTACCGAACTTCTTCGGCAGCAGGCCGTCGCGGCCCATCGCGTACCCGATCCGGCCGATCGTCACCAGTTCCACCATCATCACCGACGTCAGCCCGGTGACCGCGCCGAGCGAGATCAGCGCGCCCACCCAGTGCTGCCCGACCCGGTCGAAGGCGTCGGCGAGCGGGGCGCCCGTGTCGATCTCGGCGAACGGCACCATCCCGGTCAGCACCAGCGAGACCCCGATGTAGAGCAGCGCGCAGACCCCGAGCGCGCCGAGGATGCCGACCCGCAGATCGCGTTTGGGGTTCACGGTCTCCTCGCCGAGGTTGGCGAGCGCCTCGAAACCGGTGTAGGCGAAGAAAACGACCGCGGCGGCCGTCACCATCCCGGCGATACCGTAGACGGACTGTTCGAGCCCGAGCGCGGCTTGCACGATCGGCTGATGCAGGGCTCCGGCCGTCTCCGTCGGCGGCTGGGCGGCCGGGATGAACGGTGTGAGGTTCTCGCCGCGGATGTAGAACACGCCGACCGCGAGGATCAGCACGCACACCGCGACCTTCACCAGCACGAGCAGATTCGTCACCCGCGCCGATTCCTTGATCCCGATGACGGCGATCACGGTCAGCACGGCGATGATCGCGACCGCGCCTATGTTCACTTTCGCGTCTTCGCCGAACCACTCGGGGGAGAGCCCCATCAGATTCGCGAGATAGCCGGACCAGCCGCGTGACACGACGGCCGCGCCGAGGGCGAACTCGAGCAGCAGGTCCCAGCCGATGATCCAGGCGAAAGTCTCGCCGAGAGTGGCGAAGGCGTAGGTGTAGGCGCTTCCCGCCGTCGGCACGCTGGAGGCGAGTTCGGCGTAACAGAGCGCGGCCATCCCGGCCACGACGGCGCCGAGCACGAACGACAACGTGACCGAAGGGCCCGCGTGGGATTTCGCTTCGACACCCGCGAGGGTGAAGATCCCGGTACCGATGATGATGCCGACCCCGAAGCCGACCAGATCGCGCGCTTTGAGGCGGCGTTTCAGCTCACCCGAGTCCTGCCGTTTCAGGACCTCGTCCACGTCCAGAGTTCGCCGCATGAAGGCTCACGCTAGAAGATCGCCGCCCACCTCGCAGATCGGTGGGAGCCGAAGCTCGCAGGGCCGGGTGGGCCGGAGTGGTCGTGAGTGGTAAGTCGCATTCTAACGTCACTTACCACTCACGACCCACCCAACCGACGCCTCACCGGTCACCAAGCACTTCAGCCGCCGAGCAGCACCGTCGCGAGCTCACCCCGGCCCGGACCTGCGCCCGACAACCGAGCAGGGAAGATCCCGGACGTTCGGGGCGCGCCGATAAATAAACCGTATATTTTGATTTCGGCTGTCATGCTTGTGTTATGGGTTCGGTGGAGGATGTCGAGGCGGTACTGGCGGCGAAGTTCGAGGC
>NZ_JBHRWK010000002.1:0-162043 GCF_042647925.1 Amycolatopsis speibonae | reverse complement strand
AGGCACGGTTCTCTCACACGATCATGGGACTTAGACACTCACATGATCAACCAGAGACCGTGCCTGCCCTCATGCAGACCCAAACCGACTTTGCCGGGACCCTGAAGGTTCCCCCTTGGTGGTCTAGACCTTTAGGGCGGGAGATGCGACTATCTGACCAGTCGTGACGTGGGTCACGTCTCCCCGTCCCCTGGAGGCCCCGGTGAAGACCTTGAGAGCGCGGCTGGGCCGCGCCTTCGTCGGGGTGACGCTGCTCGCCGGCGTCACCACCGCAGCCGCCCCCGTCGCCGACGCGGCCACCCCGCCACTGCACGCGATCGTCCCGGTACCGGTCTCGGCCCAAGCGGTCACCGGCGCCGACCACTCCCTGACCGCGAACACCAAGATCTACACCCAGGCCGGCTCAGCACCGGCCAAGGCCGTCGGCGACTACCTCGCCGGGGTCTTCCGCACGTCCACCGGCTTCGCCCTGCCCGTCTCCGACGCGCCTTCGGGCACGCCCACCGATGGCATCTCGCTCCTGCTGTCCGGCGCCGACGCGCGCGTCGGCGACCAGGGCTACCAGCTGAACTCGACGTCCTCTTCCGTCGTCCTGCGCGCGACGACGGCCCAGGGCCTCTTCGGCGGCGTACAGACACTGCGCCAGTTGCTGCCCGGCAAGATCGAGAGCTCCACGGTCCAGGAAGGTCCCTGGACGATCCCGGGCGCCGACATCCTGGACTACCCGCGCTTCGGCTACCGGGGCGCGATGCTCGACGTCGCCCGGCACTTCCACCCGGTCGCGAGCGTCAAGCGGTACATCGATCAGCTGGCCCAATACAAGATCAACAACCTGCACCTGCATCTGGCCGACGACCAGGGCTGGCGCATCCAGATCGACAGCTGGCCGCGGCTCGCCACCTACGGCGGCAGCACCCAGGTCGGAGGCGGCGCCGGTGGCTACTACACCAAGGCGCAGTACACCGAGATCGTCAACTACGCGGCTTCGCGGTTCATCACGGTCATCCCGGAGATCGACATGCCCGGGCACACCAACGCCGCCCAGGCGTCGTACGCCGAGCTGAACTGCAACAACACCGCTCCCCCGCTGCGCACCGACACCGCTGTCGGCTACAGCTCGCTCTGCATCTCGAAGGAGAACACCTACACCTTCGTCAACGACGTCATCCGGGAGATCGCCGCGCTGACCCCCGGGCCGTACTTCCACCTCGGCGGTGACGAGGCCCAGGCCACCAGCGACACCGACTACCGCACCTTCATGAACCGCGTGCTGCCGATGGTCGCCGCCGCGGGCAAGCAGGTCGTCGGCTGGCACGAGATCGGCAAGGCCACCTTGCCCGCCACGGCGACCCCGCAGTTCTGGGGCACGACGACGTCCAGCACGGAGGTCTCGAACGCAGTCGCCAGGGGCAGCAAGGTGATCATGTCGCCGGCCAACAAGGCGTACCTGGACATGAAGTACAACTCCAGCACGCCGATCGGGCTCTCGTGGGCGGGCTACATCGAGGTCCAGGACGCCTACAACTGGAATCCGGGCGCCTACCTCTCCGGCGTGCCCGAATCCGCCGTCCGCGGCGTCGAATCCCCGCTGTGGACCGAAACCGTGGTGACCCCGGCGAACATCGACTACCTCGCCTTCCCCCGGCTCCCGGCGCACGCCGAACTCGGCTGGTCGCCGTGGTCGACGCACGACTGGAACGCCTTCCGGGTGCGCCTCGGCGCGCAGGCCCCGCGCTGGCAGGCGCAGGGCCTCGGCTACTACAAGTCGAGCCAGGTGCCCTGGGAAACCGGATCCGGCAACCCGGGCACCTGCTCACTCCCGGCATGGGACCGCGCTGCCGCCTACACGGGTGGCACGAGCGTCTCCCACAACGGGCACAAGTGGTACGCGAAGTGGTGGACGCGGGCCGAAGAGCCCGGAACCACCGGCGAATGGGGTGTCTGGCGCGACGACGGCACCTGCTGATCCGCTCCGCTCGCCCGCTCGGCCCCCAATACCGGCCGGGCGGGCTACGGTGGATCCATGGCCGCAGACCTCGAACTCGTCCGCACCCTTTCCTTGCGCGAAAACGGACTCGCGACCGTCTCGACGGTCCGCGCGGACGGCACCGTGCACTCCTCGGTGGTCAACGCCGGGGTCTTCGAAGACCCGGTCACGAAGGCGCCGGGAGTCGCCTTCGTCGCGATGGGCGGGGTGAAGAAACTCGACCTGTTCCGCCGGGCCGGCCACGCCACGATCACCTTCCGGCGTGGCTGGGAGTGGGCGGCGGTCCAGGGCGAAACCCACCTCATCGGCCCGGACGACCCGGATCCGGGCTTCGACCCCGCCGGGCTTCCCCGGCTGCTGCGCGAGGTCTTCGTCGCGGCGACCGGAACCCACGACGACTGGGACGAGTACGACCGCGTGATGGCCGCCGAACGCCGCGTCGCCGTCTTCGTCACGGCGAACCGCGTCAGCGGGAATCGCTGAACCGGAAAAGGCCGCCCGAAGCGTTGCCGGGCGGCCTTTTCCGTGAGTAGCGCCTACTTCTTCTTGGTACCGGAATCCTCTGTGGACAGTGCGGCGACGAAAGCCTCCTGCGGGACCTCGACCCGGCCGACGGTCTTCATCCGCTTCTTGCCTTCCTTCTGCTTTTCCAGCAGCTTGCGCTTACGCGAGATGTCACCGCCGTAGCACTTCGCGAGCACGTCCTTGCGGATCGCGCGAATGGTCTCGCGGGCGATGATGCGGGCCCCGATGGCGGCCTGGATCGGCACCTCGAAGTTCTGCCGCGGGATCAGCTCGCGAAGCCGGTTGACCATACGGTTGCCGTAGTTGTACGCGTCGTCCTTGTGCACGATCGCGGAGAACGCGTCGACGCCCTCGCCCTGCAGCAGGATGTCCACCTTGACCAGATCCGCCGCCTGCGAGCCTGCCTCTTCGTAGTCCAGCGACGCGTAGCCGCGTGTCCGCGACTTCAGCGTGTCGAAGAAGTCGAAGATGATCTCACCCAGCGGCATGTTGTACCGCAGCTCGACGCGATCCTCGGACAGGTAGTCCATGCCGAGCAGCTGACCGCGCTTGTTCTGGCACAGCTCCATGATCGTGCCGATGAACTCGGACGGCGCCAGGATGCTCACCTTGCTGACCGGCTCGAGCACCTTGTCGATCTTGTTCCCGGTCGGCCAGTCCGAGGGATTGGTCACGTGGATTTCCTTGCCGTCGTCCAGCACGACGTCATAGACCACGTTCGGCGCGGTGGAGATCAGGTCGAGGCCGAACTCGCGCTCCAGCCGGTCACGGGTGATCTCCAGGTGCAGCAGGCCGAGGAAGCCGCAACGGAAGCCGAAGCCGAGCGCCACCGACGTCTCGGGCTCGTAGTCCAGCGCGGCGTCGTTGAGCTGGAGCTTGTCCAGGGCCTCACGCAGCTCGGGGTAGTCCGAACCGTCCACCGGGTACAGCCCGGAGTAGACCATCGGCTTCGGCTCGCGGTAGCCCGCGAGGGCCTCCTTCGCGCCGTTGCGCTCGGAGGTCACCGTGTCACCGACCTTGGACTGGCGGACGTCCTTCACACCGGTGATCAGGTAGCCGACCTCGCCGACGCCCAGCCCCTTGCTGGCCTTGGGCTCAGGCGAGATGATCCCGACTTCCAGCAGCTCGTGCGTGGCACCGGTGGACATCATCTTGATCCGCTCGCGCGGGGTGATCTTGCCGTCGACGACCCTGATGTAGGTCACGACGCCCCGGTAGGTGTCGTACACCGAGTCGAAGATCATCGCGCGTGCCGGGGCGTCCGCGTCACCCTGCGGTGCGGGTACCTGCTGCACGACCGCGTCGAGGAGCTCGCCGACCCCGACACCGGTCTTCGCGGACACACGCAGCACGTCCGACGGCTCGCAGCCGATGATGTGCGCGATCTCGGCGGCGTACTTGTCCGGGTCGGCCGACGGCAGGTCGATCTTGTTGAGCACCGGGATGATCTGGAGGTTGTTCTCCAGCGCGAGGTACAGGTTCGCGAGCGTCTGCGCCTCGATCCCCTGCGCGGCGTCGACCAGCAGAACCGCCCCTTCACACGCTTCGAGCGCGCGAGAGACCTCGTAGGTGAAGTCGACGTGCCCGGGAGTGTCGATCATGTGCAGGACGTGGTCCTGACCGTCGACCTTCCAGGGCAGGCGCACGTTCTGCGCCTTGATGGTGATCCCGCGTTCCCGCTCGATGTCCATGCGGTCGAGGTACTGCGCGCGCATGGCCCGTTCCTCGACCACACCGGTGAGCTGCAGCATCCGGTCGGCCAGGGTCGACTTGCCGTGGTCGATGTGCGCGATGATGCAGAAGTTCCGGATGAGCTCCGGGGGCGTGAAGGTCGTGTCGGCGAACGTCGTCAACGGGTTTCCTCGCGAAGGTCGGGGTGTGCCACCCCTATGGTCCCATGCCGCTCCGGGTGCGAGTGGGGGTCATCCCCGATGCGGCCCGTGGTGCGCTGTGGTGCCCTCGAAGTATGAGTACTTCACTGTCCCAAATGCTCGATCGCACGTTCGGCCATCCCGGGGGACTGCTCGGCCGGTTCGGTGGCCTGGCGATGGCGCACGGCAACGCTGCCACCGAACTTCGCGTCGTGGAACTGGCGTCGATCGAATCCGGTGAAACCGCCCTCGTCGTGGGCCCCGGTCCGGGTATCGGCCTGCGAGCGGCCGCCGAGCGCGCCGGCCGCGCGATCGGCGTCGACCCGTCCCCGGAGATGCTCTCCCGCGCCCGGCGCCGGTGCGGCGACAAGGTGGAGCTGAAGGCCGGTACCGCGGACTCCACGGGCGAGCCGGACGAGAGTGTCGACGTGGTCCTGACCGTCAACAACGTGCAGCTCTGGGAGGACCGGGCGGCCGGGTTCGCCGAGCTGGTCCGCGTGCTGCGACCCGGCGGCAGGCTGCTCCTGTCGGCGCACGAGAAGTGGCTGCCGGTGTCCCGGCACGAGCTGGCCGACGAAGCGGCGGCAGCCGGCTTCACCGACCTGCAGACCTGGACCTGGGATCCGCCGGGTATCGGCGCTTCCCTCGCCGCTCAGCTGCGCGCGGTCAAACCCTGCGCGGCCGAACCCACGGCCTAACGCGGGTCGGTGCGCAACGGATGCTCACGCGGGACCTCGACCAGCACGATCCTGGTGCCGTCCGGATCGGCGATCCACGCTTCGTCCAGGCCCCAGGGCTCACGGCGCGCTCCGCGGACAGGGTCCAAGCCCTTCGCGGCGAGCTCCTCGAGCGCCGCGGGCAGGTCCCGGACCTGGAGCCACAAGGCGACGTCGGGAGTCGGGCCGGTCTTCCCGGTGCCGACGATCTCGATCGACCCGTTCCCGGCGAAGAACACCGTCCCGCCGGGGAACTCCTTGTCGATGGCCAGGCCCAGGGTGTCCCGATAGAACGCCGTCGACACGTCGATGTCCTTCGGGTGGATCAGCACCCTGCTGCTCAGCACGTCCATGGCTCAATCCCTACCCGATGGGTTCAGGCCATCGCAATCGCGGTGATCCCCGCCAGCACGACCGCCGACCCGGCCAGCCGCCGGACGGCGTTCGCCTCCCTCAGGACCAGCCACGCGGCCAGGCCGCCCAGGACGATGCTCAGCTCCCGCGCCGGTGCGACGAGGCTCACTGGGGCGATCTGGAGGGCGTAGAGGACCAGTAGGTAGGCGACCGGTGAGAGCAGTCCGACGATGAGGACTTCACGCTTGTGCTCACGCCAGAGCCACGAGACCTCTTCGCGGTCCTTCAGGGCGTACGGCGCCATGAGCAGACTCTGCACGATCGCGCCGGTCCCGAAGTAGATGATCGGCGGGACACCGAGACCGGTGACCGAATGCGCGTCCCACAGCGTGTAGGCGGCGATCGTGAGCCCGGTCAGCAGTCCGTACGCCACGCCTTTGCGGCGAGCGGCGTGATCAGCGGCGTCGGCATGGGCCGGCGCTCGCCCGGTGCCGATGACGAGCACCCCGGCGACCACGAGGAACGCGCCCACCAGGCCGAGCACCCCCGGCCGCTCGCCGAGCAGCACGACGGCCGCGAGCACCGAGATCAGCGGCCCGGTCCCGCGGGCGACGGGATACACGACGGACAGGTCACCGACGGCGTAACCCCGCTGGAGGACGACTCCGTAGGTGACGTGGAACACCGCGGTGACCGCGGCGGCGAGCAGCCAAGTCCACTGTGGACGTTGCGGCTCCACGGCCAGCGAGACCGCCATGACGGGGATGAGCAGGATCGCGGAGACGCTGTAGTAAGCCCAGACGAACCTGGCGCCGCCCCGGCGGATCCGCTTGGCGGCCAGGTTCCAGCCCGCGTGGATGACGGCGGCGACGATGACAAGGGACAGAGCGGTGGCGTTCACGACGGACCTTTCACGTTTTCCGCGCATGCGGAAAACCCGGTCCTCCAGGCTTTTGTCCCGTCAGATGAACGGCGACGCTTCCGGCCCCGCCGATGGTGCCGCTCGGACCTGTCCCGCCTGTCCTGATTGTGTGTTTCGCTGTGCGGACAGGCGGCGGAACCCTAGGCACTACGATCTTCACCGTACCGCACCAGCACGCGCGGAGGCGGCCACGATCCGCCCCGGGACGACTGTTAAGCTGGCCCTTCACCGCTGTGTGGCATTCCGTCATGGAGGAAACCCGCGCCGCTTTCACGAGCGCGCAGGGCCGGTCACAGCGCGGCGGTGAAACCACCGAGAGATTCAAGAGGAGCGCCCCCGTGGCCAACATCAAGTCGCAGATCAAGCGCATCACCACCAACGAGAAGGCGCGTCAGCGCAACCAGGCGATCCGGTCCTCGGTGAAGACCGCGATCCGCAAGTTCCGCGAGGCCGCCGACGCCGGCGACAAGGCCAAGGCCCTGGAGCTGCAGAAGGACGCGGCCAAGAAGATGGACAAGGCCGTCACCAAGGGCGTTCTCCACGCCAACCAGGCCGCCAACAAGAAGTCCGCGCTCGCGAAGCGCGCGAACTCTCTCTGATCGGTTTTCGAAGGGCCCTTGCGACTCGCGCCGCAAGGGCCCTTCGCCATGTTCAGCGGCTTGTGCCGTGGGCGTCGACGACCTGCAGGACGGCACGTTCCAGCGCGTACTCAGGGTTGGCCGCAGCACCCTTGACCTCGGCGTTGAGCCGGGCGACGACCCGCATCGCGGTGGCGAGACCGTCCTGGCCCCAGCCACGGGCCTGCCCCTGCGCCTTGCGCACCTTCCACGGCGGCATCCCCAGCTCGCCCGCCATCTGGTTCGGGTTCCCGCGGCCGGCACCGGACACCCGCGCGATCGTCCGCACTGCGTCGGCCAGAGCATCCGCGACCAGCACATGCGGAACACCCAGCTGCATCGCCCAGCGCAGCGATTCCAGGGCCGCCGCCATGTCGCCGGCGACGGCCTTCTCGGCGACGGCGAACCCGTTCACGTCCGCACGGCCCCGGTGGTAGCGGCGGACCGCCTGCTCGTCGACCGTTCCACCGGCGTCCGCGACGAGCTGGGTCGCGGCCGACGACAGCTCGCGCAGATCCGAACCGACGGCGTCGATCAGCGCGAGCACGGCCGCACCGTCGATCTTCCCGCCGACCCGGCGGACCTCGTTGCGGACAAAGGATTCCCGCTCGGCGGCCTTGGTCAGTTTCGGGCATTCGACGATCTCCGCCCCGGCCTTCTTCAAGGCCGCGGGAAGCGCCTTCGCGGCCTTGCTCCGGCCGCCTCCGCTGTGCACGACGACGAGCACGATGCCGTCGGCGGGCGCCTTGACGTAGGCCATCACCCCGTCGGAGAGCTCCTGCGAGATGTCGTGCGCGGATTCGAGGACGATCACCCTGCCCTCGGCGAACAGCGAGGGGCTGACCATCTCCGCGAGGGCGGGGACTGTGAGGTCCGACACCCGGATCCGGGTGAGATCCGCCGTCGGGTCGGCCGCTTTGGCCGCGTCCGAAGAGGCGCGGACCGCGCGTTCGATCAGCAGCTCTTCCTCACCGAGAACCAGGACCAGCGGCGATGGGGCGGAAGCTTGCGTCGTCACGGTGACGATCCTCCCACTCCTCCTCTCGTGTGCTTTGTCCGGTGATGTGTTCCGGGCACGGTGGCCCCACCTGAGGCTCATGTCGTACGGTGTTGGCGAGGCGACGCGATCATGCGCGTGCCGACAATCGAATACCGCTCATCCAGAGGGGCAGAGGGAACGGCCCGATGAAGCCCCGGCAACCGGCGTCAGCCTGTCATTCCGCGATCGCGGGATAGCTGACGAACACGGTGCCAATTCCGGCCCGCCACGGCGGGGCAGATGAGGAAAGGACCTCGCGATGACCGCAACCCTCGGCACGACCTCCACCACCAAGACCCCGGATCTCGGACCGGCCGTCGAACTGGTGTCGAAGGAAGAGGGACACCGGCAGCCGCTCGCCCCCGAATTCGTTTCCGCCGAAGACTTCTCGCCGCTCGAAGTCGCCTACGACTTCGGCCGCGTGCGCCGTGAGGACATCGAAGCCGGGCCGAAGAACATCTGGCGCTACAAGAAACTCCTTCCCGTTCCCTCGAACGTCGAAGAAATCCCCAACACCGAGCCCGGCGCCACCCGGCTCGTCCAGGCCGACAGGCTCGCGAAAGCGTTGGGTGTCAAGAAGGTCTGGGTCAAGGACGACACCGGCAATCCCACCCACTCGTTCAAGGACCGCGTGGTCGCCGTCGCGCTGGCGGCCGCGCGCGAGTTCGGGTTCGACGTGCTCGCTTGTCCGTCGACCGGCAACCTGGCCAACGCGGTCGCCGCCGCGGCCGCCCGCGCCGGCTGGCGGTCGGTCGTGCTGATCCCGAAGACCCTCGAGCGCGCCAAGATCCTCACCACCGCCGTGTACGACGGCGACCTGATCGCGGTCGACGGCAACTACGACGACGTGAACCGGCTCGCCACCCAGCTCGCGGCCGAGCAGGAAAGCTGGGCGTTCGTCAACGTGAACGTCCGGCCCTACTACTCCGAAGGTTCCAAGACCCTGGCCTTCGAGGTCGCCGAACAGCTCGGCTGGCGGATTCCCCCGCAGATCGTGGTGCCGATCGCCTCCGGTTCCCAGCTCACCAAGGTGGACAAGGGTTTCCGCGAGTTCGGGCAGCTCGGCCTCGTCGACGAAACGCCGTACAAGGTGTTCGGCGCGCAGGCCACCGGCTGCTCCCCCGTCTCGGCTGCCTTCCGCGCGGGTCACGACGTCGTCCAGCCGGTCAAGCCGGACACGATCGCCCGGTCGCTGGCGATCGGCAACCCGGCCGACGGCCCCTACGTCCTCGACGTGGTCAATCGCACCGGCGGCGCGATCGAAGACGTCACCGACGAAGAGGTCGTCGAGGGTATCCGGCTGCTCGCCCGCACCGAGGGCATCTTCACCGAGACCGCAGGCGGGGTCACGGTCGCGACGGCCAAGAAGCTCATCGAGACCGGCAAGCTCAACCCGGACGAGGAGATCGTGCTCCTCATCACCGGTGACGGCCTCAAGACCCTCGACGCCATCGAGGACAAGGTCGGCCCGAAGGCCACGGTCGGCGCCTCGGCCGACGCGGTCCGCGAGGCTCTCGGCATCTGAGTTCCCGCCGGCCCGCCTCAAGAACGAGGCGGGCCGCGGGGCTCACCCCGGCGCACCAGCGCAAGGCCCCGCGCGTCGGCGACGACAGCGGTGTCGCCGTCCGTGTCCGTCCTGGCGACGGAAGCACCGACGGCCGTCAAACTATCCAAAGTGGACTTGTTCGGATGACCGTAGGGGTTTCCGGCACCGACGCTCACCAGCGCGACCTGTGGCGCGACGGCGTTGAGGAAATCCGGTGCCGTGTAGCGACTTCCGTGATGCGGGACCTTCAAGATGTCGGCACGCAGATCGGCGCCCTCGGCCATCAGATCGGCCTGCGCGGCGAGTTCGACGTCGCCGGTCAGCAGCAACCGGCCCGCCGGGGTCACGGCGCGCAGGACGACCGACCCGTTGTTGATCACCGTGCCGTCCTGTTCGCGAACCGAGCGCCGGGTGACATAACGCGGCCCCAGTACGTCCAGTGACAGCCCCGGCCAGTCCAGCCGCTGCCCGATCCCCAGTTCCAGCAAGGGAATCCCGCGACGCGCGGTCTCGTCCGCGACCTGCTGCCACGCCCACGCGGGAGCCCTGCCAGGGCCGACGGCGACCGCCCCGACCGACCGGCCCTCGAAGACGGATTCGAGACCGCCGATGTGGTCGGCGTGCAGATGGCTCAGCACGATCAGCGGAACCCGGTCCACACCGAGCCTGCTCAGGCATTCGTCGACCGGTCCCGGTTCCGGCCCGGTGTCGACCAGGACCGCCCTCCCCGGCTCACCCGTGGCCAGAACGACGGCATCGCCCTGTCCGACGTCGCAGGCGACCGCGCTCCACGACGCCGGCGGCCACGCCGGGGCCAGCACCCGCACCGGCACGAAGACGAGCAGTCCACCCGCCAACGCGACCGCCAGCAGGATCCTGGCGTGACGCAGCCGGAAGGCGACGAGAACCACGACGAGCAGCCCTGCCACCAAGAGGCCACCCCACCAGCCGTCCGGCCAGTCCACGACCGCTCCCGGCGCCCGGGCACCGTGGCGGGCCACGATGATGAGCCAGCTCGCCTCGGGTTCGGTCAAGCGGACCAGCAGCCTGCCCGCCGACGGCCACCACGGTCCGACGACGGTGGCGAGCACGCCGAACACGGTGGCCGGGGCGACCACCGGCGCGACGAGCACGTTGGTCACCACCGAAACGAGGCTGACCGATCCCGCCATGCCCGCGATGACCGGCGCGGTCATCACGAACGCGGCCAGCGGGATGGCCAGCCCCTCGGCGTAGCCGGCCGGGACACCGCGTCCGACCAGCCACTCGGCCCACCGCGGGGCCAGCAGCACGAGCCCCGCCGTCGCCAGTACCGAAAGGGCGAACCCGAAGTCGGCGGCCATCGCGGGGTCGGCCACGACGAGCGCCGACACCGCGAACGCCAGCGCGGGCAGCGCCGAACCCCGGCGTCCCAGGGCCAGCGCCAGCAACCCGACCGCCCCCATCACCCCGGCGCGGAGCACGCTGGGCGCGGGTCCGGCGAGGACCACGAACCCGGCGAGCCCCGCGGCGGCCGCGGCGGCGGAGGTCCGCGGCCCGACCCGGAGCACTTTCAACAGGAGCAGGATCGAGCCGCAGACGATCGCCACGTTCCCACCGCTCACGGCCATCAGGTGGGACATGCCGGAGTCCGTGAACTCGCGCTCGACCCTCGGGGACAGCGTGCTCGTGTCCCCCACGACCAGTCCGGGCACAAGACCGGCCTGCTCCTCCGGGAGGACCGCGCACAGGCCCCGGAGGCCGGTGCGTAGCGATTCCGCGGCCCGCTGCCACCAGGGCGCCGGCGACAGGGCCGACGGCGGGCCTCGCACCGAGAGCACCGCGACCGTCAGTTCGGCCCCCTTCGCCGGTGCGAGCCGCCCGGAGGCGGTGACCTGCTGCCCGGGCAGCAGGTCAACCCACCCCTCGGCGGGAGCGAGCAGGAGGATCCGGCCGGCCGAATCCACCACCCGCTCCGCCGCCACCACGGTGTCCACCGTCGCGGCGATGACCACCAGGCGGGTGCCTGCCCGGCGATCGGCGTATCCGGCACCACGGACCGGACGTGGCCGCTCGGTGACCACCACCCTCGCGGTGGCGTCGCTCCCCCGTGAGGCGGCGGCACGGAGGTCGTCATGCTCGGCGGCCCGGATCCGCAACGCCACCGGACCGGCGGTGAGCACACCGAGGACCGCGAGCGCGCCCAGGCCCGCCACCCACCGGGACGCCGTCCGGCGGGCACGGACACCGGCGATGATCGCGAGCACCACGGCGGCCGCACCGCAGAGCATCGTGATCCACCAGCCGCCGAGCAGCCCGGAAAGAGTGCCGAGCCAGGCCGTCGCCGCGGCCGGTAACAACCGCAGGTCCTGACCTCGCCACGACGTGGTGTCCACTTCGGACGGATCGGCGGACGGGTTCATCCGACGGACACCAATTCCCGGAGTTTTTTCAGTTTGGATTCGCCGATCCCTTCTACGTCACGGAGTTGCTCGACCGTGGTGAACCCGCCGTGCTCGGACCGCCAGCCGGCGATGCGTTTGGCCATCACCTCACCGACCCCGGGCAGGGTGTCGAGTTGTTCGGCCGTGGCCGTGTTCAGGTCGAGCTTCCCCACTGGTGTCCCCGGTCCGGCCGCGGCCGGACCGGGGACGCCGACGGCCACCTGCTCGCCGTCGGTGAGCCGCCGGGCCAGGTTCAGCCCGGTCAGATCCGTTCCGGACGGTGCCCCACCGGCCGCCGTGAGGGCATCGGCGACCCGTGCGCCCGGAGGGACGGTGACCAGGCCGGGTTTGAGCACCCGGCCGACGACGCTGATCACCAGAGGCGCCTTGACCGCCGCGGCGGGGGCGTCTCCGGCGGCCTTCGCCGACGGCAGGGGCGGTGGGGTCTCCGCCCCTGGCCGGTGTCCGAACAAAGCGACCGCGCCGGTCACGATCACGGCCACCGCGATCAGCACGGCCACCACGGCGAGCCACCGCCGGTTCACCGGAATCCCGTCCGCCGTGAACCGGGCTGGCACCCAGCGGCGCACGAGCCTGCCCACGGGCGGGCCCTGGGTGGGTGGCGACAGCTGCGCGGCCAGCCACGCCAGCCTGGCGTTGACGGAGGGACCCGATGACCGGGCGGTTTGGTCGAACACGTGAACGACGCTACGGAGCGGGGGCGGCGGGCGGCAGTGGTGATTCCCGAAGTTGTGGACAAGTGGGGTGTTGTGGACAACCCGGCCCCTGCCGAGACCGGATCGCCGGTTTCCGTCGGGGTCGTATGGGACGCTGGCCGGTTTCTAACCCGCCCGCTGGATCACGACGCCGAGCACGCCGGGACCGGTGTGGGCCCCGATGACGGCGCCGATCTCCGAGACCACGCACCCCTCCGGGCAGCTGATGGACTCCTCCAGCCGGTTGGCCAGCTCGACGGCGCGCTCCGGCGAGGCCAAGTGATGGACGGCGATGTGGGCGAGCCCGCCTTCGGCCGCTTTCACGGCGAGCTCGACCAGCCGCGCCACCGCGCGGTTCATCGTCCGCACCTTCTCCAGCGGCTGGATCCTGCCTTCGGACATGTGGAGCACCGGCTTCACCGCGAGCGCCGTGCCGAGCAGGGCGGCCGCCGGGCCGATCCGGCCGCCGCGGCGCAGATATTCGAGGGTCTCGACGGCGAACAAGGTTTCCGAACGGCTCACCGCGTCGACCGCCGCGGCCTCCACCTCGGCCGGATCGGCCCCGTCCGCGGCGGCACTCGCCGCTCGGAGGGCGGCGAAGCCCAGTCCCATCGCGGTGCTGCGGGAATCGACCACGCGCACCTTGTCCGGACCGACCTCCTGGGCCGCGAGCACCGCCGCTTCCCAGGTCCCGGACAACTCGCGGGACAGATGGACCGACACGACGGCGTCCGCGCCCTCGGCCAGCGCCGCCCGGAACTCCTTGACGAATTCGGCGGGTGTCGGCCGGGACGTCGTCACCAGGCTGCGTTTGCCGAGTGCTTCGGCCAGGGCCGCAGGACCCATTTCGACGCCGTCGAGAAACACGACGCCGTCGACGAGGACGTGCAACGGGACCACCCGGATCCCGTTCCGTTCGGCGAAGCCTTCCGGCAGGTGGGCGGTGGAATCCGTGACAACGGCGACCGGCACGGCAGCCAGCCTACGTTGCCGCGGGGCGCAGCACCGGGGCCATCAGGCGGGCCATTTCGGCGCCAACGGAGGCATGTCCTTCCCAGCCCCAGTGCATCCCGTCCGGATTGCCGCGGCCGCTCAGCACGTGGTCGCCGACGACGGCTCCGAGATCCAGCAGCGGGACGTCCACGCGCCGTCCCCATCCGGCGATGGCGGCGACGGCACCGGCCCGGGCGGTGTGGACGCGGCCGTAGGCGTCGGACCGGTGGACGGACGGCAGGATGCCGAAGATCGGCAGTTCCGGTCGCAGCACGCGCAAGGCCCCGACGGCGGTGTCGAGGTACTGGACGGTCAGCTTCGAAGGCAAGACCACCGGACGTCCTCGAAGAGCGATCGCGAGCCGCGGCTGAGCGGCGAGATATGCCTTGCGCACCACCCGCCGCAGCGGGTCGGGACGCAGGTAACGCAGACCCGTGCGCAGGTAGGTGGGCAGCGGCGAAGGCAGTGTGTCCATGCTTCCGACGGCCAGCACGACGGCGTCGGCGTGGTGGAGATCGGCCCAGACACGCGGGTCACCGATCAACGACCACCAGGCGTCCCGGGCGGTCCAGCCGAACCCGGCGACGAGGTCCACACCGCCGCCACCGAGCGCCTCGGCGGCGATGTTGGGCCACAGGCGCGCGTCGTCGGCGGCGAGCGGTCCGTCCGGGCCGTGGAAACTGAGGGAATCGCCGAACACCAGCAGGCGCGGGGCCATGGATCAGCCGGTGATTCCCGCGTTGTAGGCGGCCAGACGCCAATTCCCGTCCCGCCGGGTCAGCTCGACCCAATGGCAGTTGACGATCCCGCCCAGAGTCGGCCACAACGCGACCGGCAGGCCGAGCAGTTTCGCGGTCAGCGCGATGATCAGACCGCCGTGCGTCGCCAGCAGTACGGCATCGCCGGCGTCGGCATTGGGCTGGTCCAGGTCCGCGACGACCTCCATCGCACGTTCGGCGACGTCCACCCGCGACTCGCCGCCGGGCGGCGCCCAGGTCGCGTCGACTCGCCAGCGCGCGCGTTCACCGGGGTAGGCCTCGTCGACCTGCTGACCGGTGAAGCCCTGCCATTCACCCAGATGGGTTTCCCGGAGACGCTTGTCGATCCGCAGCGGGACGCCGAGAGCCTCCGTGAGCACGGTGGCCGTGTCGGTCGCCCGGCGCAGATCCGAGGCGATCACCAGATCCGGGGAGAACCTGGCGAGCGCGGGGACGGCGAACCTGGCCTGGTTCCAGCCGACCGGCGTCAACGCGGAGTCCAGATGCCCTTGCATCCGGCCCGCCGCGTTGTAGTCGGTCTCGCCGTGGCGCCAGAGCACCAGCCGCCGCGGACTCACGAGGCGCCTTGCGCGTCGGCGGGGTCCTCCTCGGCAGGTGTCTCCAACCCTTCGACCTCGATCCGCGGGCAGTCCTTCCAGAGCCGCTCGAGACCGTAGAAGGAGCGTTCCTCCTGGTGCTGGACGTGGATGACGACGTCGACGTAGTCCAGCAGGACCCAGCGGCCTTCACGGGCGCCTTCACGGCGGACGGGCTTGTGCCCGCCGATCCGCAGCTGCTCCTCGACGTTGTCGACGATCGCGCCGACCAGTCGCTCGTTGGGCGCGGACGCGATCACGAAGGCGTCGGTGATGACCAGCTGGTCGGACACGTCCAGCACGACCACGTCGCTCGCCTTCTTGTCCGCCGCCGCATGGGCGGCCGCTACGGCCAGCTCTCGTGCCTCGGACGTGGCTGTCACAGTTCTCCTCAAACAGATTGCTTTACTCGCGGGTGCGCCCGACGAGGGTACCCGGTCAGGCACCCGGGTCTTTGCGATAGAGGTCCTTTTTGGCGATGTAGCGCACCACACCGTCGGGGACGAGGTACCAGACGGGTTCCCCGCCTTCGACCCGCTCGCGGCAGGCGGTGGACGAGATCGCCATCGCGGTCACCTCGACCAGGCTCACCTTCCCACTCGGCAGATGCTGCGAATTGAGCCGGTAACCGGGCCTGGTGACGCCGATGAAATGCGCCAGGTCGAACAGCTCGTCGGCGTTGCGCCAGGTGAGGATCTGTTCGAGCGCGTCCGCGCCGGTGATGAAGAACAACTGATCGTCCGGGTACTCCGCGCGCAGGTCGCGCAGGGTGTCGACGGTGTAGGTCTGCCCGACGCGGTCGATGTCGACCCGGCTGACCGAGAACACGGGGTTGGACGCCGTCGCGATCACCGTCATCAGGTAGCGGTCCTCGGCGCGGGTGACCACCCTGTCCGACTTCTGCCACGGCTGGCCGGTGGGCACGAAGATGACCTCGTCGAGCGCGAACCGCGACTGGACCTCACTGGCCGCGACGAGGTGCCCGTGGTGAATGGGGTCGAACGTGCCGCCCATGACCCCGATCCTGCGTGGTGACATGGGTCGTGAGCCTATACACCGCAGGTGGCTTCACGCGCGGGTCGCCGAACCCACCGATCAGTGGTGATCTGGATCACATTACAGTCCGTTCCATGGATGAACGGTCCGTTCACGACATGCCGATCGCGACTTCGTCGGTGGCATGGGGTAGAGGTGGGGGCGTGGACACATCGACTCTCCGGGACCGCGCCGAGACCCTCCTCCAGTCTTTGGCGGGCGAAGGCGCCCGGCTGCGCGAGGACCAGTGGACGGCGATCGAGGCACTGGTCGCGCACAGCCGTCGAGCGCTCGTCGTGCAGCGCACCGGCTGGGGCAAGTCGGCGGTGTACTTCCTGGCCACCGCGCTGCTGCGAGAGCGTGGCAACGGCCCGACTGTGATCATTTCGCCGCTGCTCGCGCTGATGCGCAACCAGATCTCCGCGGCGGCGCGAGCGGGTATCCGCGCGGTGACGATGAACTCCGCGAACCAGCAGGAGTGGGACCACGTGCAGGCCGCGATCGCGGCGGGCGAGGTCGACGTCCTCCTGGTCAGTCCGGAGCGGCTGAACAACCCGGACTTCCGTGACACCGTCCTGCCGAAGCTGACCGCGAGCGCCGGCCTGCTCGTGGTCGACGAGGCGCACTGCATCTCGGACTGGGGCCACGACTTCCGGCCGGACTACCGGCGGCTGCGGACACTGCTGAAGGATCTGCCCGAAGGCGTTCCCGTGCTCGCCACCACCGCGACCGCGAACGACCGCGTGGCCACCGACGTCGCCGAGCAACTCGGCATCGGCAACGGGGGTGGCACCCTCGTCCTGCGCGGCACCCTCGACCGCGAGAGTCTCCATTTGTCGGTGGCCAAGCTGCCGACGTCGCAGGCCAGGCTCGCGTGGCTGGCCGAGCACCTGGAGGAGCTGCCCGGATCCGGGATCATCTACACGCTCACCGTCGCGGCCGCGCACGACGTGGCGGGCCTGCTGACCGAGCGTGGCTATCCGGTCGCCGCGTACACCGGGAAGACCGACCCGGCGGACAGGCAGGCGGCCGAAGACGATCTGCTGAACAACAACGTCAAGGCGCTGGTGGCCACTTCGGCGCTGGGCATGGGGTTCGACAAGCCGGACCTGGGCTTCGTCGTCCACCTCGGTGCCCCGTCGTCCCCGATCGCGTACTACCAGCAGGTCGGCCGTGCCGGACGTGGCGTCGATCGCGCCGAAGTGATCTTGTTGCCGGGCCACGAGGACAAAGACATCTGGGCGTATTTCGGCTCGCTGGCGTTCCCGGACGAGCTGCGGGTGACCCAGGTGCTCAACGCGCTGGCGTACGCGGACCGTCCACTGTCGACTCCCGCGCTCGAACCGTTCGTCGAGCTGTCCCGGTCCCGGCTGGAGATGGTCCTCAAGGTGCTGGACGTCGACAGCGCCGTCCGCCGGGTGAAGGGCGGCTGGGAAGGCACCGGCGAAGAGTGGCGCTACGACAAGGAGCGCTATGCGCGCGTGAGCGCGGCGCGGACCAACGAACAGAACGCCATGCTCGCGTACCTCGAAACCACCGGCTGCCGGATGGAGTACCTGCGGAAGCAGCTGGACGATCCCGAAGCGACCCCCTGCGGACGGTGCGACAACTGCACCGGAAAGCGGTGGGACACCGCGATTTCCGACGACGTCGTCGATGCCACCAGGCAACGGCTGCGCCGTCCCGGGGTCGAAGTCGCGCCGCGGAAGATGTGGCCGACGGGGATGGCCGGCCTGGACGTCCCGCTGTCCGGGCGGCTACCGGCGGGCGAGCAGGCCGAGACCGGTCAGGTCGTCGGCCGGGTGACCGACGTCGGCTGGGGCACGCGGCTGCGTGAACTCGTCGGTCCGTCCGCGGCGGACACGGAACTCCCCGATGCGGTCTTCCAAGCCTGTATCGAGGTACTCAAGGGCTGGCAATGGACGGAGCGGCCGGTCGCGGTGGTGGAAGTGCCGTCCGCCACGAGGCCCCAGCTGGTCCACAGTCTGGCGACGAAGCTGGCCTCGATCGGACGCCTGGAATATCTGGGCACCATCGCCTCCGCGGGGCCGCCGCCGCGTCAGGCGAACAGCGCGCAACGGCTGGCCGATCTGTGGAAGCGACTCAGCCTTCCCGAGGACCTCGCCGCCAAGGTCGCCGCGGCCGAAGGCCCCATCCTGCTGGTCGACGATCTGATCGACACCGGGTGGACGGTGACCCTGGCCGCACGCCTGCTGCGCCAGGCCGGGGCTCGTGCCGTCTTGCCGTTCGCTCTGGCCAGCACCTCCTGAGTCGCCTCGTCCCGGTATCCGACAGGTTCTTTCCCGCTTGCGGACTTTCTGGCAAGGTTCCGTCCACGTGCGAGTACGGAGGTGCCGATGGCGGACTCAACGACGGAGCGGCTCGGGCACCGGCTCCCGGTGAAGAAACTGTTCGCCGCCAGTGTCGGGAACGCTCTGGAGTGGTTCGACTGGACCATCTACGCGACCTTCAGCATCTACTTCGCCAGCGAGTTCTTCCCGAAGGGCAACGACGCGCTGGCGATGATCAACACCTTCGCCACGTACGCGCTGGCGTTCTTCTTCCGGCCGCTCGGAGGGATGCTGCTCGGCCGCTTCGCCGACGTCAGGGGCCGGAAGCCGGCGATGATCCTGACCATCGTGCTGATGGCGGGCGGTTCGGTGGCCATCGGTCTCCTGCCGACGTTCGACCAGGTCGGCTGGCTGGCCCCGATCCTGTTGCTGCTGGCGAGGGTGGCACAGGGGCTGTCGCTCGGCGGCGAGGTCTCCAACGCTTCGGCGTACTTGGGTGAGATCGCGCCACCCTCCCGTCGCGGGCGGTACTCCGCCTTCTTCTACATCTCGACCGGTTCAGCTGTCCTCATCGCCTCGGTCCTCGGTTTCGTGCTCGCGCGGACGATGTCCAAAGCGGACTTGACGGCGTACGGCTGGCGGATCCCGTTCCTGCTCGGCGGTGTTCTCGGCATCATCGGCCTGTGGCTGCGGCGCAGTCTCGCCGAGACCGAGATCTTCGAGGAGAAGAAGTCGACCGCGCGCCGGGTCGAGCGGCCGCTGCGAACCACTCTTCGTGAGCACCCGCGTGCTGTCGTGCAGCTCGTCGGCTTCTCGATGCTGTCGACCCTCTGCTACTACACGTTCTTCAGCGCCCTGACCTCGTTCGCGGTCAAGACCCGCAAGGCCGACGACGTCGATGTGTTCCTCGCGTTGTCGATCGCGACGGCGTTGTTCGTCGCGCTTCAATACCCGATGGGCGCCTTGTCGGACCGCTTCGGCCGCAAGCCACAGCTGCTCGTCTGGTCGGCGGCGACCGCGATCCTCATCGTCCCGCTGTCCACTTTGGTCCGTCCAGGACTGCCGGGGCTGCTGGTCGTGTTCTGCGTCGGGCTCTGCCTGTACACGGCGATGACGTCGATCGCACCCGCGATCATGAGCGAGCTGTTCCCCACCGAACTGCGCGGTCTGGGCATCGGCGCCTGGTACAACCTGACCGTCGCGCTGTTCGGCGGTACCGCTCCCCTGGTGCTCACCGCGTTGTCCGACGCCGGCTTGTCGACGTTGTTCTTCTGGTATGTGGCAGTCGGAGCGGCGATCGCGTTCTTCGTCATCCGGACCCTGCCGGAGACCAAGGGCAGCGACCTGCGCTGAAAACTCCGTCGCCGACGACAGACGAGGTGGCTACCCTCGCGCTCCTACGACGAGCGCGAAGGAGGGACACCGTGTTGTTCGGCGACACCGCGGCCGCGGCGGATCGCCATCGACTACAGCAGCCCGAACGTGGCGAAGGAAATGCACGCCGGGCATCTCCGGTCCACCGTCATCGGTGACGCGATCACGCGGCTGCTGCGGTTCGCCGGGCACGACGTCGTCCCCCACAACCATCTCGGCGATTGGGGTACTCCGTTCGGCATGCTGATCGAGCATCTGCTCGACGAACACCCGTCGGGTCCTTACACGATCGGGGATCTCAACGGCTTCTATCAGGCCGCCCGGTCGAAGTTCGAAACCGGCGGGGACATCGCGACCCGGTCGCGGGAACGTGTGGTGCTCCTTCAAGGCGGCGACGCGGAGACGTTGTCGTTGTGGCGGCATCTGGTGGACGAGTCGACACGGCATTTCACTCAGGTCTACGAGCTTCTCGGGATCGGCCTGTCGAGTGAAGACGTCTACGGCGAGAGCTTCTACGACCCGTTCCTCGCCGCGGTCGTGGACGATCTGACCGCCGCCGGGTTGACCGAGATCAGCGACGGCGCGGTCTGCGTCTTCCCTGACGGTTTCCGTAACCGGGAAGGCGAGCCGCTGCCGCTCATCGTGCGGAAACGGGACGGCGGTTACGGCTACGCGGCCACCGATCTCGCGACCCTGCGGTACTGGACGGGACAACGCGGGGTCACCGATCTGCTCTACGTCGTCGGAGCGCCGCAAGCGCAGCACTTCGCGATGGTGTTCGCCGTCTGCTGGCTCCGCGAGGAACACCGGGCCGAGCACATCGGGTTCGGCTCTGTGCTCGGCGAAGACGGCCATGCCATGAAGACCCGGGCGGGTGCGTCGGTCCGTCTTTCCGACCTGCTCACCGAGGCGGTTTCCCATGCCGCCGAAGTGATCGACGGCCGGGGCGGCCTCTCCCCCGAGGTCAGGGAAGAGGTCGCCAAGGCGATCGGGATCGGCGCGATCAAGTACGCCGACCTTTCCGGCGATCGCGAGCGTGATTACGTGCCCTGGCGCGCTTCCCCGAGGCTGTCGGCGCGGCGACCGCCGGACATCTCCCCCACAAGCTGTGCACTTATCTCTACGAGACCGCTGTCGTGTTCTCACGGTTCTACGAACAGTGCCCGGTGCTGGACGCGGAAAGACCCGGCGTCCGCGCCTCACGCCTGCTGCTGGCCGAACTCACCGCGAAGACGCTGACGCTGGGGCTGTCCCTGCTGGGCATCTCCACTCCGGCCCGGCTATGAGTCGCCGTGGTCGCTGAAGACCTTGCGCTTCAACGGGGGAACGGCCTGGAAGAAGCGGAACATCCCCCGCGCCATCGTGCGGCCCGCGCGGTTTTCCGACACGAACTGGCGGGCGCTGCGCTCCGAGTCGCGCACAGCCGCGAAGCCGTAGTCCCGCATCCGCTGCTCGTAGGCGGCGATCGCGGTGTGCGTCGCGCCGGTCTCGCGTGCCGCGACGAGGTTGCGGCACAACAGTCGCGCGTCCCGGAGCGCGGTGTTCGCGCCGACGCCGCGGAACGGTGTCATGCTGTGGATCGCGTCACCGAGCAGGGTGATGTTGCTCGTCGGCCACGGCTTGACGGGCTTCGAGGTGAAGATCGGCAGCCGGGACACCGACCCCGCGGGCGAGCCGGCGACCAGTTCCTTGAACGCGGGAGCCCAGCCATCGATCAATTCCAGCACCAGCGTCCTCAGGGATTCACCGTCCAATGAGGACAAGTCATCCGGGTAGCGCCGGTTGTCCGCGGCGAAAGCCCACATGACGTAACTCGAGGTGTTGTCGAACAGGACGGGGTCGTGGTCGGCGGTCTCGTCGTTGACCGACGGGGTGCCCTTCAGCTCATGCGGCGCACTGAACAGCCCCGCCCCGGTCCGCGGCATCGCCATGCTCGGACCGTCGGTGAGCCTGGCGGGCAAGCGTTTGCGGGTCTCTTCGGCCAGCGGATGCTTGCCCGCGATCGCGATGATCCCGGTGTCCACCCGCTCGGCTTCGGGCAGGAACTGTTTGCGCACCCGGGAGTTGGCCCCGTCCGCGCCGATGACCAGGTCGGCCTCGACGGTGCTGCCGTCGGCGAACTCGCAGATGACCACCTCGCCCTCGCGGCGGTAGCCGACGAACTCCTTGCCGTGGCGCAGAACTCCGTCGAGCCCGTCGGACAGCACCTGGTGCAGGCTGATCCGGCTGACCGAGTGGTGGCTCGACGCGGGATCGGGGCTCGACGTGAGTTCACTGTCGATCACCATCAGATCCTTCAACCGCTCGGTCACGAAGGTGAACGGACCGCCCGTGGCGCCGGTGGTCGACAAGAACCGTTCCCAGAGTTCGGGTGGCAGGCATTCGTGCAGGGCGGCCGAGCCGTGCGGGTTGATGTGCACGCGATAGCCCTGCAGCCGCTCGGTCCGGGTGCGGCTGCGTTCGTGGACGGATACGTCGATCCCCGCCTTGCGCAGCCCTTGCGCCAAGCAGAGCCCACCCGTTCCGCCGCCGATGATCGCGATTCTCGTGGTCATGCGATCTCCTCTCTCCGCCGCAACTATCAACCATATGGATAATAAAGTCAACCAAACGTTTGAAAGAGTCAGCGACTAAGGTGACCCCCATGCCCGAAGCCGTCCCGCGCAGTCCTCGCCGCGCTCCCGTCGAACGCCAGCGCGATCCCGAGCGCACCAAGGCACAGCTCTTGGAGGCGGCGAAGGCCGAGTTCGGCGCGAAGGGCTACGCCGCGGCACGCGTCAGCGAGATCGCCGCGAGGGCGGGCGTGAACAAGCAGCTGATCTCGTACTACTTCGGCGGCAAGGAAGGGCTCTACAACGCGCTGACCGCGACGATGTACGACGACTACGTCGCGGCCTCCGACGACTCGACACCGTTCGCGGAGGTGGTCCGGTTCTTCGTCCAGTCCGGGATCCGGGACCACGATCTCGCCAAACTGTTCCTCTGGGAGAACCTGACCGACGGCGCCCCCGACGCGATCGGCGTCGATGGCCAGCGCGGATTCCTCCAGCGCCAGGTGGAGTACGTCCGGGCCCGCCAGGCCGCGGGCGACTTCCCCGCCGACCTCGATCCGGCGTTCCTGCTGGTGATCTTCATGGCCGCGTCCAGTGCCGCGCTGGCATTCCCCCGCGTCGTCCGGGCCGTCTCGGGCCAGGACCCGAACTCGGCCGAATTCGCCGAGGCCTATGGCGAACAGCTGTCGCGGCTCGTCGGCCACCTCGCCGATCCCGGGAAGCGATGACAAGGATCCCGTCTCGCAAAATTCGGGAATCGCTTGAACCTCCGGCGCCTCTCACGCCCTAGTAGGGGCAAGACCCCAGGGGAGGCACCGAGTGGGCACACCAAGAGACGTCGATTTCAGCGAGTACTTCGCCGCGCGCGTGCAGCGCTTCCGGAGGCTCGCCTTCGCGATGTCCGGAGACTGGCACAGCGCCGAAGACCTGGTGCAAGGCATGTTCGTCCAGCTGTATCGGCACTGGCGGCGTGTCCGCCCGGACACGGTCGACGCCTACGCGCGCCGAATCCTGGTGAACGCCTTTCTTACCGGACGGCGGAAACGCGGCCGTGAGCGAGTGACCGCGGAGCCGCCGGAACGCCCCGTGAGGCAGGGCCACGACAGCGACGACCGGATCGACCTCGATCGGGTACTCGGCGACCTGGCCCCTCGCCAGCGCGCGATGGTCGTGCTCCGTTTCCTCGAAGACCTTCCGGTCACCGAGGTGGCCAAGTTGCTCGGCGTCGCCGAAGGCACCGTCAAAAGCCAGACGGCTCGTGGGATCGCAGCCCTGCGCGCCGTCCTGCCCTCCCCTACGACCAAGGAGTGACCATGGATGACCTCGAGGTCCGCTCCGCACTGAACACCTATGTGCTCGAAGCCGAACCTCCGATCGGACTCACCGGAGAAGCGGTGCTCGCCGCCGGCCGGCGGTCGCGACGGCGACGCCTCACGACGGCCGTCGCGGGGGCAGCGCTGGCCGTGGTGGCGGCGATCGGAGCGACCTACGCGATCGCCACTCCTGTGCCGGTCAGCGACGTCGTGGGGTCCACGTGTAAGCCGAAGTCTGCCGTCGAGACTCCGGAGCAGACGAAACTCCGCTTGAGCTGCGTGGTCAGCGCGGCCGTGCGGTCACGGATCGCCCCCGGCAAACGGATCGAGAGGCTCACGATTCCCGGCGAGATCCCGCCCGCGGATCCCTTCCTGCTGATCGCCGATCCGATCGAAGACCAGGGCAGCGGTCGATTCATCTACCACATGGGCGTGCGCGTGAGCGACGAGCACGGCGCGGGGTCGGTGTACGTGAAGCTACTGCCGTTCCCCGGAACCATGGCGTATGACTGCAAAGACGAAAGCACGCCCAAACCGGAGAAGTGCTCGGCGCACCAGTACCCCCGAGGGCTGCTGACGGAGGTCACCTATCGCAACGACAAAGGCCTGGTCCTCCACGCGGCGACTCTCACCACGCCGAAGTACATCCTCATCGTCGCCGCGAACAACAGCGGCGTCCTGACCAAGGGCGACGGGCTCAACGACCCCGTGGACAGTCCGGCGCCCCCGGTGACCGAGGCCGAGGTCCGCGACATGGCGCTGACCGACGGCCTGACCCCGTGACCAGCACACCCGAAACCGCGTGACCGGTCACGTCATGCGTCAACCCAGGTTGATTTCGCCACCACATCTGGCCCTGCTGTCGCCAACTGCACACCAGATGCTGTGAACGGCGATAGCAAAGGTCCCCCGCTCCCCCGAAGGAAAAGCTTGACATTCAGCGGCGAAGGGGGACGAGGTCGTCCGCGTGGACGACCTCGCGCCGCTGTTCGGCGGGAAGGTCGTGGCTGGAGCGCCCGACGAGGTCGGGCAGTTCACCCGAGTCGAAGGCCACGACGCCCCGCGCCACGGTCCGCTGCCGGAGGTCGACCAGGTCGACGACGTCGCCGGCCTGGAAGTCCCCGTCGACACCGGTGATCCCGGCGGCGAGCAGGGAGCGGCGACGGCGGACGACGGCCGCGACCGCGCCGTCGTCGAGGTGCAGTTTCCCGGACGCGCCCGCGGCGTAGCCCAGCCAGAACCGGCGGGCCGAAAGGCGGGAGTCGGCGGCGGCAAACGCGGTGCCGACCTCGGCGGTGGTGAGGGCGCGTGCGGCCTCGGAAGCGGCGGCGAGCAGGACCGGGATCCCGGCGCCGGCGGCGGTGCGGGCCGCGGCGAGCTTCGAGACCATGCCACCGGTGCCGAGCCCCGAGCTCGACATGCCGACAGTGATCCCGTCCACATCGGACTCCCCGGCGACCTCGGCGATCTTGCGGGTCGCGCCGTCACGGGGATCCCCGTCGTACAGACCGTCCACATCGGACAGCAGGACGAGCGCGTCGGCGCCGATCAGGTGAGCCACCAGGGCGGCCAGCCTGTCGTTGTCGCCGAAGCGGATCTCTTCGGTGGCCACGGTGTCGTTCTCGTTGACCACGGGGACCGCGCCGAGGGCCAGCAGCCGGGTGAACGTGTTCTGCGCGTTGCGGTAGTGCGCACGGCGCACGACGTCGTCCGACGTCAGCAGGACCTGGCCCACCGTCAGGGAAAACCGGCCGAACGACTCGGCGTAGGCGTGGGCCAGCGCGAGCTGGCCGACACTGGCCGCGGCCTGCTGGGTGGCGAGGTCACGAGGCCTCTTGCCGAGCGAGAGCGGCGCGAGTCCCGCGCCGATCGCACCCGAGGACACCAGCACGATCTGCGCGCCGCGGGAGACCCGGTCGGCGATCGCGTCCACCAGCGCGTCCAGCCTGGCCACGTCGAGACCGTCGCCGGCGGTCGTCAGCGCGGACGAACCGACCTTGACGACCACGCGTTTCGCGTCGGCGATCGCCGCCCGGGTCGGGCTCACTCGTCGTCCGATTCGTCTTCGACGCCGTCCGGGCCGTCACGGCGGATCCGGCGGGCTTCCTTGCGCTCAGTGGCACCGATCCGGCTGTTGTTCTCCAGCCGCACGTCCGTGCCACGGCCCGACATGTGCACCGCGACCCCGGCCGGGGTCGACGGCTCCCATTCGAACTGGACGTCGCCGATGGTGACCGGGCTCCCCGGTACGGCGCCCTTGCGGGCCAGCGCTTCTTCGACGCCGAGCCGCTGCAACCGGTCCGCGAGGTAGCCGACGGCCTCGTCGTTGCCGAAGGTCGTCTGCCGGATCCACCGCTCGGGGCGGACACCGCGCACGATGAAGGCGCCTTCCTCCTCCGGGTCGATTTCGACGGTGAAGCCCGCGTCGTTGACGGCCATCGGCCGCAGCACGACCTTCTCCGGCTCCGGTTCCGGCTGCTCGGCGCGGTACTTCTCGACCACGGCGGCGAGCGCGTAGGTCAGTTCCTTCAGCCCCTGGCGGGACGCCGTGGAGATCTCGAACACACTGAGCCCGCGGGCTTCCAGTTCCGGGCGGACGAACTCGGCGAGTTCGGCGGCGTCCGGGACGTCGATCTTGTTGAGCACCACCACCCGCGGCCGGTCGGCGAGGTCGCCGCCGAGGCTCGGGGTGTAGCGAGCCAGCTCTTCTTCGAGGGCGTCCATATCGGACAGTGGGTCGCGCCCTGGCTCGAAGGTCGCGCAGTCGATGACGTGCACCAGCACCGCGCACCGCTCGATGTGGCGCAGGAAGTCCAGGCCGAGGCCCTTGCCCTCGCTCGCACCCGGGATCAGGCCCGGCACGTCGGCCATGGTGAACACGGTCGATCCGGCGGTGATCACGCCCAGGTTCGGCACCAGGGTGGTGAACGGGTAGTCGGCGATCTTCGGCTTGGCCGCGGACAGCACCGAGATCAGCGAAGACTTGCCCGCGGACGGGAAGCCCAGCAGGCCGACGTCGGCGACCGAACGCAGCTCCAGGACGAGGTTCCGGCTCTCCCCCGGCTCGCCCAGCAGCGCGAACCCAGGGGCCTTGCGCGTGCTGGAGGCCAGGGACGCGTTGCCGAGGCCCCCACGTCCGCCCTGCGCGGCGACGAAGGTGGCGCCGGAGCCGACCAGGTCGGCCAGGATCTCGCCGTCCTCGGTCATCACCACGGTGCCGGACGGGACGCGCATCTCCAGCGTGTCGCCCGCCGCTCCGGCGCGGTTGCCGCCCTGGCCCATCTTGCCGCTGCCGGCGCGGGCGTGCGGACGGAAGTGGAAGTCGAGCAAGGTGTGCACGTTCGGGTCGACGATCAGCAGGACGTCGCCGCCGTTGCCACCGTTGCCGCCGTCCGGGCCGCCGAGCGGCTTGAACTTCTCGCGGTGCACCGAGGCGCAGCCGTTCCCACCGTCACCGGCGGTCAGATGGATCACCGCGCGGTCCACGAAACGGGACGCCATGACTTGCCTCTATTCACTCGCGAGAAGGGATATACAAAACAAACGAGGGGTGGGCCCGGATATTCCGGCCCACCCCTCGTCAGAGGTTCTAACTCGAAGCCGAAATTCAGGCTTCGGACGGCACGATGTTGACCGTCTTGCGGCCACGCTTCTCGCCGAACTGGACCGCACCGGCGGCCAGCGCGAACAGCGTGTCGTCGCCGCCGCGGCCGACGTTCACGCCGGGGTGGAACTTGGTGCCACGCTGGCGGATCAGGATCTCGCCCGCGTTGACTTCCTGGCCGCCGTAGCGCTTGACGCCCAGTCGCTGCGCGTTCGAATCGCGACCGTTGCGGGAGCTGGACGCACCCTTCTTGTGAGCCATGGCTCAATCCTCTTTCTGACGAAGATCCGGAGAAAGTTCTACTTGGAGATGCCGGTGACCTCGACGCGGGTCAGCTTCTGCCGGTGACCCTGGCGCTTGTGGTAGCCGGTCTTGTTCTTGAACTTGTGGATCCGGATCTTCGGACCCTTGGTCTGCTCGACGACCTTGCCGGTGACCGAAACCTTCGCCAGTGCATCGGCGTCCGTGGTGACGTCGCCACCGTCCACAAAAAGGACCGCGGGGAAGGTGTGCTCGGTACCAGGCTCGCCTTCGAGCTTCTCGACCTCGACGACGTCGCCGACGGCCACCTTGTACTGCTTGCCGCCAGTCTTGACGATCGCGTACGCCGACACGGAAGTCTCCTGCTTACTCGACAACGGGTGGGGGCTTGCGTGACCGGCCCACCGGGAATTCTCGGTGGTCCAGATTCTGCGCAAGGTGCCCGCCTCTAGGTGGCGGGCCGTTCTATAGGTTACGTGGGGTCCCCCGGTGCGATCACACCGGGGTGCCCCACGGTGTTCACTAGCTCTTTTCCGACGCCTCGACCGGCGGACCGGCCGGCCGCGAAGCCGTCCGTCGCGGACGACGGCGGGTGGTGGAGCGACCGGCCGGGGCCGGGACGTCCACCTCGGGTTCGGTCTCTTCCCGAGCCACCGGAACCTCGGGCTCGGAAACCTCTTCCGTCACCACAGCCTCAGGAGCCACCGGAACCTCGGGGGCTTCGGGTGCCGGGCTCGATTCCCGGACAGCGGCGACCTCTTCTTCGCGCGCTGCCGGAGCCTCGTCGTCCGGAGTCGTCACCGGTTCGCCGGCGACCTCGGTCGCGGGTGCCTCGGCGATCGGCTCGGAAACCGGCTCAGCGGCCGCCTCGGCCGCCTGCTCGACGGTCGCGTCGGCGATGGGCTCCGAAGACCCCTCAGCTTCCTTCGACGACTCAGCCGCCTGCGGGGCGTGGCCGTTGAGCGCGGCGCCTTCGACGTTCTCGGTGACCTCGTGCGGGTGCTCGCCCTTGGCCGCCTTGGCGGCGTTGGCGACGGCGTGGACCGCCGAAACCACCGCTTCACGCTGGCCGGAAGCCGGCGGAGCCTCGGTCTTGGCCGCCACGGGCTCGTTCTGCCCCTGGTCTTCGCCCTTACCCCGGCCACGGGACCGGCGGGAGCCCTGCTCCTTGCCGCCCCCGCCACCGCCACTGCCACCACCGTGGCTGTGACCGTTGCCGCCGCCACCGGTGCGCTGCGGCTCGGTCGAGATGACCACACCGCGGCCCTTGCAGTGCTCACACGGCGTCGAGAACGCCTCGATCAGCCCGGTGCCGATCTTCTTGCGGGTCATCTGCACCAGGCCGAGCGAGGTGACCTCGGCGACCTGGTGGCGGGTGCGGTCGCGGCCGAGGCATTCGGTCAGGCGGCGCAGCACCAGCTCGCGGTTGGATTCGAGCACCATGTCGATGAAGTCGATGACGATGATGCCGCCGATGTCCCGGAGCCGGAGCTGGCGGACGATCTCCTCCGCCGACTCCAGGTTGTTCCTGGTCACCGTCTCTTCGAGGTTTCCACCCGATCCGGTGAACTTGCCGGTGTTGACGTCGATGACCGTCATCGCTTCGGTGCGGTCGATGACCAGGTAGCCACCCGAGGGCAGCCAGACCTTGCGGTCCAGCGCCTTGGTGATCTGCTCGTCGATCCGGTGGTCGGCGAAGGCCGAACCGGTGCCCGTGTACCGCTTGACCCGGTCCGCCAGGTCCGGCGCCACGTGCTGCACGTAGTTGTAGATGGTGTCCCAGGCCTTGTCGCCCTGGATCTCCAGCTTGGCGAAGTCCTCGGTGAACAGGTCACGCACGACCTTGACCAGCAGGTCCGGCTCTTCGTAGAGCATGACCGGGGCGCTGTTCTTCTTGCCGCCGTTGCCGGCTTCGGCCTTCTCCTTGATGACTTCCCACTGCGCCGTGAGGCGGCGGACGTCGCGGTCCAGCTCTTCCTCGCTGATGCCCTCGGACGCGGTGCGGATGATCACACCGGCGTCTTCGGGGACGATGCGCTTGAGGATGTCCTTCAGACGGCGGCGCTCGTTCTCCGGGAGCTTCCGGGAGATGCCGGTGGCACCGCCCGCGGGCACGTAGACCAGGAAGCGGCCCGGCAGCGAGATCTGCGTGGTCAGCCGGGCGCCCTTGTGGCCGACCGGGTCCTTGGTGACCTGGACCAGCACGGAGTCGCCGGTGGACAGCGCCTGCTCGATCTTGCGGGCCTTGCCCTCGAGACCGGCGGCGTCCCAGTCGACCTCACCGGCGTAGAGCACGGCGTTGCGGCCGCGGCCGATGTCGATGAAGGCGGCCTCCATCGACGGCAGCACGTTCTGCACGCGGCCGAGGTACACGTTGCCGACGATCGAACCGGTGCCCGACGAGGTCACGAAGTGCTCGCACAGGACGCCGTCCTCGAGCACGCCGATCTGCGTGGAGTCGCCCTTCTCGGCGACGACCATGGTGCGCTCGACCGACTCGCGGCGGGCGAGGAACTCGGCCTCGGACAGGATCGGCGCACGACGGCGGCCCGCCTCGCGGCCGTCCCGGCGGCGCTGGCGCTTGGCTTCGAGCCTGGTCGAGCCGCGCACGCTGCGGACCTCGTCGCGCGCGGGGCGCTCGGTCTCGGCGGCCTTGGCCTGCCGCACGTGGGTGACCGTGTTGGGCGGGTCGTCGCTGGTGGCCTCGGCGTTGTCGTCGTCCCCGCCCTTGCGGCGACGACGGCGACGGCGGCGCTTGCTGCCGTTGTCGGAATCGGCGTCGTTGTCCGAATCGGACTCGACTGAATCAGACGCGGCGGACGCCTCTTCGGCGTTCTCGGCGCCGGCCTCTTCGGCCTCGGTGTCCTTGTCCTTCGCGCGCTGCTGACGGCCACGCGGGGCTCGCGGCTCCTCGGGCTGCTCGTCGTCGTTCTCGGACTCGGCCGAGTTCTCGTCGCCGCCCTTGCCCCGGCCACGGCCACGGCGGCCGCGACGACGACGGCGACGGCCGTTGGCGTCGTCACCGTCCTCGTCGATGCCGTGGCCTTCGGCCTGCTCGTCCTGCGTCTCGTCCTCGTCGGCGACGGGCTCTTCGACCGGGGTGAAGGCCGGCTCCGGCTTGCGGGTGGGCTTCGCCACGACGGGCTCCGGCGGCAGGAACACCGGCGACGGCGCCGCGAACACCGGGACGTGCACGGCGGCCTTCGCGGGCCTGGTGCTCCGGTGCGGCGGCTCCGGGCTCACCGGGGCGGCCAGCGCGGGCGGCACACGCCGCGAAGGCGCCTCGACCTGCGGAGCGGGCTCCGGCTCGGCCTCGGGCTCCGGCTTGACCTCGGCCTTGGGGGCCTTCGGGGTCTCGACGACGGGAGCTTCGACCGCCGGGGCCGCTTCGGCGGCTTCGGTGGTTTCGGGCTCGTCTCCGCCGGTGAGGGCTTCGGCGAGCTTGAGGGCCACATCGCGGGTGACGCTGGACTGCGCGCTGCGGACGGTCTCGCCGAGCTCACCGAGCTTGGCCATCAGTTCACGGCTGTTGGATCCCAGGAGCTTCGCCAGGGCGTGCACCCGGATCCGGGGAGGCAGTTCGGCCAGCTGGCCTGCGATGGGTGTGGCGGTATTCCCGCCGGTGACGGCGGGTGAGTCCGCGTTCGACATATATCTCCTCCGCCCCCGGGCGCGTCGGCTGGCTCACACCGGCTCGACGCGGCCGCGCAGGGGCCCCTTTCTGTTCGTTCCGCCGTGGTGGTCACCAGCAGCGGGAATCCTTGCCCGGCACCGCGACGGCGCCGGGATGGTCCGGGCGCCGCGTACGGCTGAAGGTCTGCTCGGCGGAGCGCTGGCCACGTTCGCGACATCGGGCCGCCCGCCACGTCGTCGAGCCGCATGCAGCGGCGACGCGTGTGGAGGATGTGCAGCACACCACCGGGCCCCAAGACCGCGAGCGCCACCTCTCACGTGTGCCCGTCGGCCAGCGGCCACCGCGAGTATCCCACACCCTTGTCCCACTCCGGTGTACTCGGTGCCACAGACCTGACTCCCGGGCGCGCCGCGGCCACCGGCCGAGCGAACTTCGCGGGAGAGCTTGTCGACCCGGCCGAGGGTGGCTAGCGTGCCGCTCGGGGGTCCCGAAACCCAGCCCAGCCCAGGCCGCGGTGCCCCCGTCGTCCTCTGTTCTCCGGTGGGAGGTCCGGTGTCCCTGCTGGGGCAGTCCCTGCGAGCGGCCGTTTGCGCCTTCATGGTGCTCTGCGGCTCGGTCGCCGCTGTCGCGACGGCCGAGGCCGAGGCCGAGGCCTCGTGTCATCCCGAAGGCCGGGCCTTGCGCTACGTCGTCGCCTTCGACCGGGGCACTTCCGAGGCCGAAGCCAGGGCGGCCGTCGCCGGTGGCTGCGGCAGCACGACGACCTACTACCCGCAGATCGCGGTGGCCGTGGCGACCTCGGCCGAGGAGGACTTCGCCGAACTGGTCCGGCCCGCCGCCGCGTTCAGCGCGCAGGCGGAACGGCTGGCGGTGCAGCGGGCCAACGGCACGCCATCCACCAGGACGCCGTCCACCAGGACCCCAGCCGCCAAGACCGCGCCCGCGCGCGCCGGAATCGAGCCGACGGATCCGGCGAAGGTGCCCTCCGCCGACCGCACCGACGAGCAGTGGGACATGCGCGCGATCGGCGCCGACAAGGCGCACGTGATCGAGCCGGGCAGTCCGGACGTCGTCGTCGGCGTCCTCGACTCCGGCATCGACGCCACCCACCCCGAGCTGAAGACCGCCCTCGACCCCGGCAAGTCGGCGGGTTGCCTGACCGGCGCCCCCGACCGGAACTGGGCCGCGACGACGTCGGTGCACGGCACGCATGTGGCGGGGATCATCGCCGCGGCCGACGACGGCAAGGGCATCACCGGAGTGGCGCCCGGGGTGCGGGTCGCCTCGGTGAAGGTGATCGACGACCGCGGGTACGCCGACCCGGAGGCCGCCGTCTGCGGCCTGATGTGGGCCGTTTCACAGGGCATGGCCGTGACGAACAGCAGTTACTTCGTCGATCCGTGGTCACTCTCGTGCGCGCACGACGACGAGCGGGGTGTGGTGAACGAGGTCATGGCGCGGGCCGTCGAGTACGCGACCTCGGAGGGCACGCTCAACGTCGCGGCGGCGACCAACGAAGCCGTCGGGCTCGCCCCGTCGCCGCGGTCAGGCTCCCGGACCCAGGCCGAAGGCTGTCAGGCGCTGCCCGCCGGCCTGCGGGACGTCGTCGCGGTGTCGTCCGTGAGCGCGGAGCGGGTCAAGGCCGGCTACAGCTCGTACGGGCTGGGTGTGATCGACGTGACCGCTCCCGGCGGCGAAGCCGGGCAGTGCGTGCTTTCGACCGTTCCCGGCGGGTACGCGCCGCTGTGCGGGACGTCGATGGCGGCGCCGCACGTCGCCGGTGTCGCGGCGTTGCTCGCTTCGAAACATCCCGGTTACGGCGCCCGGCAGCTGAAACGGACGCTGGACGCCCAGGCGGCACCGATCGCCTGCCCCGCCGACTACGACCTGACCGGCGACGGCACGCAGGACGCGTACTGCACCGGGTACGCGGGGTTCAACGGCTTCTACGGGCACGGGATGGTCGACGCGCTGGCCGCGGTGGCGCCCCGGCGAGCGAGTTCGAATCCGGCCCGATGACCCCCTGACTTCCCGCGTTTCGTCCTCTGAATGCGAGAAATGGTCAGCGCAGCAGGAGTTTGCCGAACCGCTTCGACGCCCCGTAGATGCCGATCGCCGCCAGCGCCAGCAGGTACCCGATGTTCCCGGCCATGCTCCACGACAGCACGCCGACCGAGAGGCCGCGCATCAGCTCGATCCCGTGGTACAGCGGGAAGATCCGCACGATCCACTGGATCGCCTCGGGGTAGACCGAAAGCGGGTAGAAGGTCGTGGAGAACAGGAACAGCGGCATCAGCACGAGGTTGATGTAGTCGAACTGCGACACCGACCGCAGGAAGGTCACCAGCACGATGCCGACGGCCGAGAACGCCATCGCGATCAGCAGCGCCGCCGGGATCATCAGCACGGCCCACCACGACCCGGGCAACCCCATCGCCGTCATCACGCCGAGGAAGGTCACCGAGTAGATCCCGCCGCGCAGCACCGACCAGCCGACCTCGCCGAGCGCGATGTCCAGCGGCCCGATCGGGGTGGCGAGCATGGCGTCGTACAGCTTCGCGTACTTCAACTTGAAGAACAGGTTGTACGTCGAATCGAGGATCGCGCCGTTCATCGCCGACGCCGCGAGCAGACCGGGCGCGACGAAGGCGACGTAGCTCATCGCCTGGCCGCCGGGGCCGACGACCTCTCCGACGAGTTTGCCGAAGCCCAGCTGGAAGGCCATCAGGTAGAACAGCGGCTCGAAGGCGCCGGACACGAACAGCATCCAGAAGTGCGAGTACGTCAGGAACGTGCGTTCCAGCACCGCTTTCGACCGGCCGCTGTACATCGACGGCGGCAGGACGCGCAGCAGCACGCCACGCTTCGGCTTACCGCTTCGCAACGTCTCGGTGAGCACTGCCATTTCAGACCACCAGCCGTCGGTAGAAGTACTTGTGGGCCAGCGCCCAGCCCGCCCCGGCCAGCACGACCAGGAAGGCGAGGTGGCCCAGCGTGGCGAGCGGTCCGACGGTGCCGAGGCTGACCGCCCTGGCGGCCTCGTTCCCGTGCCACAGCGGGGAAAGCCAAGCGATCCACATCAGTGGGACCGGCAGCTCGGTGATCGGGAAGAACGTTCCGGAGAACAACGTCATCGGGATCAGGACGAACCTGAACACCAGGCCGAACCGGGCGCCTTCGTCGTAGGTGGTCGCGGCGAGCGCCATCACCGGGGTGCCGCAGGCGATGCCGGTGAGCGTCCCGATCAGGATGACCACGAGCACGCCGAAGCTCGTCCAGGAGCCGAAGAAGGCCGCGATGACGGCGTAGATCGTGCCGGCGAGGGTCAGCCGGAGACTCACCCACAGGATCTGGCTGCCGAGCACCTGTCCCGGGGTGATCGGGGTGGCGGTGACGGCGACGTAGTCCTGCTGCCATTTGAAACCCGACAGCACCGGATAGCTCGATTCCCCCACCGCCAGTTGCGCCGCGCCGGCGAGGAGCAGGGCGGGGGCGACGTACTCGAGGTACGAGAACCCGCCCGTCGCCGCGCCGGCCTGGACCTGGGAGCCGAACCCGAGCCCCATCGCGGCCAGGAACAGCACCGGCTGCAGGCCCGTCGAATACAAGGTGGACACCCAGTACCGGCGATACCACATCCAATGGCCTTCGACCCGTAACCAGGCTCCCGCCCAGCGCGAGACCACGCGGCCTGTCGACGCCTTCGTCTGCGCTGTGGTCATCAGTCCACCAGCGTCCGGCCGGTGAGGCGGAGGAAGACGTCTTCCAGTGAACTCCGGCGGACCAGGCTCGACAGCGGACGCAGCCCGCGCGCGTGCGCCTGTTCGAGGGTGGCCTCGCCGGTCATCGTGTAGAGCAGGACCCGGTCCGGCAGCACCTCGACACGTTCGGCGAGGCCCTCGATCTGCTTCGCGGCCGCTTCCTGCTCGCCGTTCGGGAAGCGCAGTTCCACGACCTCGCGGGTGGAGTACCGGCTGATCAGGTCCGCGGGCGGGCCTTCGGCGGCGATGCGGCCGTTGTCCATCACGACCAGCCTGTCGCAGAGTTGCTCGGCCTCGTCCATGTAGTGGGTGGTGATGATCAGCGTGGTCCCACCCGCTTTGAGCCGGAACAGCCTGTCCCACAACAGGTGGCGGGCCTGCGGGTCCAGCCCCGTGGTCGGCTCGTCGAGCAGGAGCAGCTCGGGGTCGTTGACCAGGGACCGCGCGATGGTCAGCCGCCGCTTCATCCCGCCGGAGAGCGATTCGACCTCCGCGTTCGCCCTGTCGGTGAGCTGGGCGAACTCCATCAGCTCCTCGGCCTTGCTCCGCACGTGCGCGCGGGAGAGCCCGAAGTAGCGGCCGTAGATCTGCAGGTTCTGCCGGACGGTGAGCTCAGCGTCCAGGTTGTCCTGCTGCGGCACGACCCCGAGCCGGGCGCGGATCTTCGGCCCCTCGACGTCCGGGTCCATGCCGAGGACCCGCAGGTCACCGTCGGTGCGCGGGGACACGCTCGCGATCATCCGCATGGTGGAGGACTTGCCGGCGCCGTTGGGCCCGAGGAAGCCGAAGGCCTCCCCCGGGCGGACCTCGACATCGATACCACGTACGGCCTCGAAGTCGCCGAAACGCTTGACCAACGCCTTCGCCTGCACCATCGCCGGTTCGTGCTCTGAGTCACCCACGGTAGGCACCCTAGAACCTGCCACCGACAAAATTCGACCGGTTTAAGCGCACCCTTGTTGGACGCTCCCGGCTCGTCGATACTCACCGACCATGAGTCTCAAGCCCAGAATCGCCCTGTTGTCCGTTTTTGTCAGCGCCGGGCTCCTGGTGGCGCCCGCCGCGCAGGCCGTCGAGAACACCGCGGCAGGGACCGCTGTGGACGGCCGGACCGTCGACCCGCGGCCGTCCACCGCCAAGCTGGCCTTCGAACTGCACAAGCTGGCCCTGCTCAGCCACGGCGAGATCCGGGTGGACAAGATCGGCCGCAGCAACGAGGGACGCCCGGTCTGGGCGGCCAGGGTCGGCCACGGCAAGACGCGGATCCAATACGTCACCCAGCAGCACGGCGACGAGCCGCTCGGCACCCCGGCCGCGCTCGAGTTCCTGCGCGAGGTCGGCGTCGGGCACAGCCCGTGGGCGCGGAAGCTGCTCTCGAAGGTGACCGTCGACATCGTCGTACGTGCCAACCCCGACGGGAACGAGCACGACTGGCGCTACAACTTCGACCCCGGCGCCACTCCCGAGTACGGCGAGAAGGGCAAGGGGTACGACATCAACCGCTACCACGACCCGGCCGTGGCGCCGAAGGACAACCCGGCCACCGAGGCTGGCCTGATCCAGCGGCGGAACGCGTCGTTCAAGCCGGACATCATGGTCGACTACCACATGCAGGGCCGGTACCGGGACGCCGACGGCAAGGAGATCACCGCTTCGACGCTGTGGCCGACGAACGCGGGCGTCAAACCGTCCGATGTGGACTTCGCGAAGCAGATCGCGGTCGTGGTGCGGCGGTCGATCGACGGCAACGGCGGCTACGTCTCGCAGTACCCCGGCGGTGACTACCAGGGCATCGCGCGCAACGGGTACGGGCTGCTCGGCAACGGCAGCGTGCTGATCGAGCTCAGCCTCATCCCGGAGCGGGAACAGCAGCAGATCCAGGACGCGCTGGCCTCGATGCTGGCGATCGCGCGGAGCGCGGCCGACGGTTCGGTGCGGAAGGTGGATCCGGCCGCCGCGGACGCGATCCCGCCGCGGGGTCCGGCGCTGCCCGGCTCGGGCGAAGAGGCGCACGAAGCCGCCTGACGCTCGTGGGCTGAAGGGACCTTCGGTACAGGGGGTCGTGAGTGGTGTGTCGTTGAGGTGTGCGCCGAATGTGGCATTGGGGACGGTGAGTGTCCCCAATGCCACATCGGGGGCATCTGGGGTTCGGTGACTCTGAAGGGCCCCTTCAGGACATTCCGCGTCGAGGCTCAGGCACCGGAACTCTTGCGGACGTGACGCGAAGGGGACCTTCCCCGCAGGCGATGCGACGAAAGCCCCCTTCACCCGACCGGCAAGACACCTTCGCCTTACCTCTCAATAGAACCCGAATTCCACTCACGACCACCCGACCGATGCGGGAGCGGACCGTTCATTGCACTAGCGGACGGTGACCGACAGGCTCTTCGTCACGCCGTTCACGGTGACCGAAAGGTTCGCCACGCCCGGCCGCAACGCGCTCAGCACCCCTGTCGCCGGGTCGAAGGACGCGACGTCCCATGGCATCGCGGGCAGGAACCCCTCGGCGACGTGCGTGCCCCAGCCGCCCTTCCAGTCCGCGCTGACCGGGTACGAGACCGGCACCTGACGCGTGCCCTGCGTCACCACGGCCCGGATGTCCGCCTTCTGGCCACGGGCCAGCGACGCGGGCCCGGACAGTGTCAGGGAATCGACGTTCGGCCGCGTCTCGAACCGCACCGGCTGCGCCGTGTCCCCCGGCTCGAACCGGACCATCGTCCAGCCGACGAACCCGCCGTCGCCGGGAGCCGCCGCGGGCGACTTCCCGGAGTTGCCGTTCACCAGGTACGGCACGCCGTCGACGCGCGACAGGCTGAACACGCCCGCGTGCGAAGCGATCGCGGCCGCCTGCTTCCCCGATTCGCGTTCGAAGGCGGTCAGCCAGCCGGTCAGCATGGCGGCTTCCTTGCGGTCGGCCAGCTGCGAGTTCCCGGTGGGGCTCGGATCCTTGACCGGATGGTGCATCGCGACGACCACGCCGCGGATCCGCCTGTCCGCCTTCGCGCCGTCCAGTGCCTCGCGCAGCATCCGGATCTGGTCGAACCCGCCCGCGCGCAGCGAACCGCGCGAGGAATCCATCAGCACCAGCCTGATCCCGGCGACGTCGGCGACGCGATGGGTCTGTCCGAACGCCGCCTGGAACTCCGAAATCCCGTGTCCGCCGTCGGCCTCGTGGTTGCCCGGCACGTAGTACCAGGGCGCCTTGCCGACGAGCTCTTCGTCGATGATCGAGCGAGCCAGCACGAAATCGGCGGCCGTGCCGCGGTCGACGAAGTCGCCGTTGATCAGCACGAGATCCGGTTTCGCCGCCACCGCCTCGCGCAGCGAGCGCCGGGCCTGGGCGACCAGCGGGCCGTTCGGGTCGTCGGCGGTGAACTGCGCGTCGCTGACCACGGCGATCCGCAGTCCGCCGGTCGCGACGCCGTCGGTGATCATCGCCGGGTCACGCGGCGCCGGATCGGCGGGGACGGCTGCCGCGGGCGCGACCTCGAAGGTGAGGTCGTCGAACACCAGCCGTCCTTCGTACTGCTGGTCCGGGACGTTCTCGACGGCGTAGAACTTCGTCAGCCGCTGCCCGTCGGGGAGCCCGGCCGGGACCGCCGCGCGGACGTAGCGCCAGCCCGTCCAGTCGACGCTCAGCGACAGGTCCACAATGGACGGAACGTTGGCGGCGTCGCGGAGTTCCGCCCGCAGCCAGGCGCCCTTCGCGTCGCCGTTGACCCACAGTCCGACGCGCTGGGTGCCGGGCGGCACCGCGATCGGCGCCGCCGAGTTGACGTAGGCCGCGCGCGTGGCGTTGGTCCCGTTCAGCCGGTAGTCCAGCGCGAGACCGCGTCCGCCGTTACGGCCGGGCGCCTCGGAAAGCGCGGCGCCGACGACGGCGGGGAAGACACTGGCGGACCAGCCCGCCGGGCCGTCCAAGGACGCCGCCACCCGGGATTCCGTACCGACGGACGCCGCCAGATGCGTCACCTTCCCGCCGGCGGTGGCTGTGATCGCCGAAGCGCCCGACGCCTTCAGCGCGGTGACCGCGAACCCGTCATCGGACGGCTCGATCCGCACCACCGCGGGGTCGTAGTCGAGTTTGACGTCGTCCGGCTCGATCCACGTGCCGTAGCCGTCGGCGTCGTAGCCGAGCACCTTGAAGGTGCTCTTCGCGCCTTCGCCGGACAACGCGACCTGTTCGGTGCTGGTGCCCAGCCGGACCGGTGAGCCGAGGACGTTCAGCGTCGACTTGCCGAGGACGCCGCCGCGCTTCGCCAGGACGTCGACGTTCGCGGGCGCGTCCGGCCGGAACCGGTCGGCGTGCGCGGTGAAGACACCGTTCGTCACGGTGCCGCGGAAGGGATTGGTGCTGAGCCACTGGGCCTTGCCGTCGACGGCGGCACCGGTCTCGTCGTGGCCTCCGGCGGCGAGTTTCCGCGTCAGCCCGGAAAGCACGCGCGTCGCGTCGGCGGTGTCCTGCGCGGGACGGGGCGAGAAGCCGGTCAGGCGGCCGCTGCCGGGTATGGTGGCGACGCCGATCCCGTTGGGCACCAGGCGTTCCCCGCCGTCCGACGGCGAGTTGCGCACCAGCGGCGCCTGCTCGCCCTCCTCGCGGGCGAGGAGGGTCGAGGAACCGCCGCCGTCGAGGTTGATGGCGTCGTCCGCGCCGAGCGACTTCAGGTGCCGGGCGAGTTCCAGTTCGGTCATGCCGCGGCTGTCCGCCTGGCGGCCGTCGACCGTGGCCAGCCACATCTTCGTGCCGTCGGCGGAGAAGCCGACCGCGGTCCGGGGGTGCATGGCGACGTTGTCGACCGGCTGGATCGCGCCGTCGCGCAGCAGGACGACGTTGCCGCCGACCGAGACGGACAGCTTCCCGGCGTCGCTCTTCGGCGCGTACGCGACACCCACCCGGTCGCCGGTCTTCAAGCCGGACAACGTGTCCACGCCGCCGTCACGGGCGAGCAGGATCGTGCTCCCGGCGGCGATCGGGCCGTCCGCGGGCTGGGGCCGGACCTGCGTGACGACCCCGTCGCGGAGTTCGATCTCGACGACTCGCTGGGCTCCGGCGACCGAAGTCCGACGCGAAGCCGCGCCCCACAGCGGGGTGTAGACGCCGATCGCGGCGCCGCTCAGCACGGGGCTGTTGAAGTTCGACGCGGGCACGACCTTGCCATCGGGCAAGGTGACCGACGCGTCGAGGAACACCTCCGCGAGGCGCGCCTTGCCTCCTTCGGTGATCGACGCGGTCAGGTTGTGGCCGCGCGCGGGCGCCGTCTGGAGTTTCCCGGCGTCGACACCGACGCCGATCGGCGCGCCACTGGCGTTGATGTCGAAGAAGTCCCCGTTGACCCCGGCGACCGCGCCCGCCCTGGTGATCTGCTGCGAAAGCGGTGTCCGCGCGGAAACCGTGCCAGGGCTGAGATACGTCGGCTTGAGCGTCTTGCTGGTGAGGTCGACGGCGAGGGTGTCGCCGCGGATCCAGCCCGCCGGGTCGTACCGGTCGAACTCGGTGAGGCTCAGTCCCGGCGCCACGCGCGAAGTGGCGCTGGTGGTGACGAGACCGTCGTCGGGCGCGGCCACGGCGTACGCGGACGGGCCCTCCTTCGCCGACGAGGCCGCGGGGGCGGCTTCGACGGGCGCCGGACCGAGCGGAGCGGTCAGCGGGTCGGCGTACGCCGGGGTGGCGACGAACGATCCGGGTAGCAGGGCAGCGAGCAACAACAGACGTGATCTTCTCACGGATTACCCCACGATCGAGTGACAGGCGGCTCAGCTCAGCACAGCGGACGCGAACCGCCAGGAGAAGACCCCGGGGTGAACGTGAACCGAACGGCGTAGGGCGCCGAAGCTCAGGGAGTGAAAGGCCCGGCGAGGAAAGTCTTCGCCGCCGCGACGTCGCCGGTGATCTCGAGGCCCGACTCGGCGAGCTCGACCCGTTGCCACAGCAGCAAGTCCAGCCCTTCCGCGGGCCCTTCGACGACGGCGCCGGACGCCTCGGAGGGATCTGCCTGCCGCGAGCCGGGAACGTCGTTTTCGCCCGGCGGTGTGATCAACCAGGCGTGTCCGGTGTCGGATGTCTTCAGCAGCAACGGAACGGTGACCGCGGGCGGGGTGTGCCAGCGTTTCACCTTCGGCAGCATGCCGATGAGGACCTCGTCCGCGCCATCGGCGGCGACGGCCGGGTCGAGGGTGTACTTGGTCCCTGCCGCGCGATGCGCGTCGAGCAGATGCACCGCGGTCTCGTGGACCTGGCGGCGGAACCAGAAAGCCTTGAGCTTGGGGGCGGCGGTGAAGTTCCAGGCGCTGTCTTCCGGCGAAGCCTCGCGCATCGCCTCGACGAGGCCGTCCGCGCATTCGGCGTACCAGGCGGCGAGATCCGCGCCCGGTTCGACGGCGAAGTCCTGCGGGGCGGGTTCGCCGGTCCGGGCGATCTCCGTCGCCCAGCGGTGGACGTTGCCGAGGTGGACGATCAGGTCACGCAGCCGCCAGTCGCCGCAGCACGGCACGGGCGCCTCGTGGTCACCGGTGCGCACGACCTGCGCGAAGCCGGTGGTGAGGTCTCTCAGTCGTGCCAGGTACTCGTCCGGTGTCATCACGGCCCCCGATTCGTGGACGGCACGGCGATCCCGCGCCGTCCACGAGTCTGTCAGACCTCGGGGAACCAGAGCTTGAGCTCACGCTCGGCCGACTCCGGCGAGTCCGAACCGTGCACCAGGTTGTACTGGGTCTCCAGGGCGAAGTCGCCGCGCAGGGTGCCCGGGGTGGCCTTCTCGACCGGGTCGGTGCCGCCGGCGAGCTGGCGGAAGGCGGCGATGGCGCGCGGGCCCTCGACGGCGATCGCGACCAGCGGGCCCGAGGTGATGAACTCGAGGAGGTCGCCGAAGAACGGGCGCTCCTTGTGCTCGGCGTAGTGCTCCTCGGCGACCGAGCGCTCGACGGTGCGCAGTTCGAGGGCGGTGAGCTTCAGGCCCTTGCGCTCGATGCGAGCGATGATCTCGCCGACGAGGCCGCGCGCGACGCCATCGGGCTTGACGAGGACCAGCGTGCGTTCAGTCACGGCGGTATTTCTCCTTGGGTGGGTTTCGTGCTATTCGCCCGGAGCCTACTGGGTGCTTCGTCACTCACTTCACGTCGGACCGCTCAGCGTTGGGGCTGCAGGGTCTTCGACCACAGCGAAGCGCCCGTGGCGTCCCGTAGATCGACCGTGAGCGTGCCGCTGCGTCCGTCGATGTTCACCTCGCCGAAGTGCTGGAAGCCATCGGCGGGCGAGGTGTTCGCGGCGGGCGGCGCGTGCACGAACACCGCTTCCGGCCCGAAGGTCTCATCGAGCGTGTTCGGGCCGAACGCGCCGGCGTTGAGCGGACCGGAGACGAACTCCCAGAACGGGTCGAAGTCGGTGAAGGAAGCGCGATCCGGCGAGTAGTGGTGCGCCGCGGTGTAGTGCACGTCGGCGGTCAGCCAGACGACGTTGCGCACCCGGCGCCGCGAGATCTCCCGCAGCACCCACGCGAGTTCGGTTTCGCGGCCGCCGGGCGCGCCGGGCAGGCCGTTCGCGACGCCCTCGATGCCCTTGCCGTCCGGGACGGTGAGGCCGATCGGGAGGTCGGCCTGGACGATCTTCCAGGTGGCCGTACTGCGGTCCAGCGCGTCGACGAGCCAGCGCGCCTGCCGGTCGCCGAGGATGCGGCCCGGTTGGGTCTGGTCCGCGGTGTTGGCGTCCTTGTAGGTCCGCATGTCCAGCACGAAGACCTCGGCGCGGGAGCCGTGCCGGAAGTTGCGGTGGACGCGGCCGTCGACGGCCTGGCGCCGGTCGATCGGGTGCCATTCGTGGAACGCCTGGAACGCCCGCGCGGCGAGCACGTCGACGCGCTTCTCGGTGTATTCGGGGCGGTCGTTGAGGATCTCGCCCGGGTACCAGTTGTTGACTACTTCATGATCGTCCCACTGGACGTAGGCGGGCACGTTCGCGGTGAAGCGCTTGAGGTTGTCGTCGAGGAGGTTGTAGGCGAACTGGCCGCGGTACTCGTCGAGTGTCTCGGCGACCTTCGACTTCTCCGGGGTGACGATGTTGCGCCACACGCGTCCGCCCGGCAGCGCGACGGTCTCGGTGAGCGGCGCGTCGGCGTACACCGTGTCCCCGCAGTGGAGGAACAGATCCGGGCGGCGGTCGGCCATCGCGCGGTAGATGGTCATGCCGCCGCGTTCGGGGTTGATGCCCCAGTTCTGGCCGGCGACGTCGCCGGACCACAGCAGGCGGACGTCCGAGCGGCCGAGCGGGGCGGTGGCGAACCGGCCGGTGACGGCCTCGCTGCGGGTGCGGCCGTCGAGGGATTCGGCGGTCACGCGGTAGTGGACCTCGGTCCCCGGCAGCAGGCCGGCGACGCGGACCTTGCCGGTACCGCCGGTCTCCGGGCTCATCACCGGCCCGCGCACGCGGCGCGAGTGCCGGAACGAGGGGTCCCTGGAGACCTCCACGATCAGCCGCGAAGGCTTGTCGGCGCGCGACCAGACGATGCCGGAGCCGGGGGTGACGTCGCCGGACTGGACACCGTGGGTGAGCACCGGTCGGTCACGGCGGATCAGCGGGACGGGGTTCGCGGTCGCAGTTCCGGGGAGGAGCAGTCCGCCCGCGACGGCCCCGGCGCCGGTGAGACCGGCTTTGAGCAGCGTGCGGCGATTGTGGTGGGAAGCGGTCATGGCGCGGTTCTATCCCGCGGTCACGGCCGGTGGGCCAACGGCGGTCGACCTGGTGATGAACGCACGGACGGTAGCCGACTCAACCCGTTCGGCCGGGGCTACTGAGCCTGCTGCTGACTCGGGAGCGTTCCGGCCACCATCCGCCGGGCCACGTCCCGCCGCAGCCACAGGAGCCACAGCCAGAACCCGAGGAAGATCACCCCGAGGATCGCCACGGCGGGCAGCGCGACGAAGAACGCGATCAGCGCGACCTGCAGGGCGAGCACAGCGGGCACCGCCCACGGCTTCTTCAGGAAACCGCACAGCACGATCAGCACGACCGCGATCACGATCATCGACCAGCCGGTGACGGTGCCGACCCCGCCGCCGAGCTTCGCCACCACCGGCAGCGCGAGCGCGACGGTGATGCCCTCCATGATCAGGGAACCGGCCATCACGCCGCGGAAGGACTTCATCGGGTCCTTGACGGGCGGCTTCGGGGTCACGTCGGTCACGCCGGCTCCTTACCGAACAGGGTCCTGGCCTCGCCCGCGGTGACGACCGAGCCGGTGACCAGCACTCCTCCGCCCGCCAGGGGCTCCTCGGGGTCGTCGCTCTGCTCGACGAGGCCGATGGCGGTTTCGATCGCGGCGTCCAAGCTCGGCTCGGCCACGACGCGGTCTTCGCCGAAGATCGAGATGGCGATCTCGTTGAGTTCGTCGAGCGGCATCGCGCGCGGGGACGAGTTCTTGGTGACGACGATCTCGGAGACGACCGGTTCGAGGGCGTCCAGGATGCCCCGGGCGTCCTTCTCGGCCATCACGCCGACCACGGCGGCGAGGCGGCGGAAGGCGAACTCCTCGGCGACGGTGGTGGCGAGCGCCTTGGCGCCGTGCGGGTTGTGCGCGGCGTCGAGCAGCACGGTCGGCGCGGCGCGGACGCGTTCCAGCCTGCCGGGGGTCTCGACCTCGGCGAAGGCCTCACGGACGGCTTCGACGACCAGTTGCTTGTCCTTGCCCGCGCCGAAGAACGCTTCGACGGCGGCCAGCGCGAGCGCGGCGTTGGCCGCCTGGTGCGCGCCGTGCAGCGGCAGGAAGATCTCGTCGTAGACCCCGCCGAGGCCCTGCAGCTTCAGCATCTGCCCGCCGACGGCGATCTCGCGTTCCAGCACGCCGAACTCGTTGCCGGCGCGGGCGACGGCCGCGTCGACCTCGACGGCGCGTTCCAGCAGGATCTTCTGCACTTCGGGGTCCTGCTCGGCGATGACCGCGACGCTGCCGGGCTTGATGATCCCGGCCTTCTCCACCGCGGCCTTGGCCGGATCGCCGCCGAAGTACTCGACGTGGTCGACACCGATCGGCGTGATGACGGCGACGTCGCCGTCCACGACGTTGGTGGCGTCCCAGGAACCGCCGAGGCCGGTTTCGATGACGGCGGCCTCGACGGGCGCGTCGGCGAAGGCCGCGAACGCCATCCCGGTGAGCACCTCGAACTTGCTCATCGGTACCGCGTCGGGCCCGCCGGCGTTGTCCACCATGGTCACGTACGGCGCGACGTCGCGGTACAGGTCGACGTACGCGGCGGCGGAGACGGGGACGCCGTCCAGCGCGATCCGCTCGGTGACCAGCTGCAGATGGGGGCTCGTGTACCGGCCGACGCGCAGGCCCATGCGGGTCAGCAGCGCGTCGATCATCCGGGTGGTCGAGCCCTTGCCGTTGGTCCCGGCGACGTGCAGCACCGGGTAGCCGCGGTGCGGTTCACCCATGAGGTTGACCAGGGCCGCGATCCGGGCGAGGGACGGCTCGATCTTGGTCTCGGGCCAGCGCAGGTTCAGCTCGGCCTCGACGGCGAGCAGTTCGCGGCGTGCCTGCTGCCCGTTGGGTTCGGTCGCGGCGAGCTCGTCACCCTGGTCGTCCAGCTCGTGCAGTTCCACGTCTTCAGGGGCGACGAGGTCCGGCACGGGGCCGAGCGCGAGGTTGTCCCCCAGCTGCCCGATCCCGCCGATCCCGCCGCCTGCCCCGCCACCGGCCTGGTACGCGGCGTCGGGTGCGTCCAGATCCGGGTCGGTGTCGTCGCCCGGATCGTGGGCACGTGCCCCCAATTCGTCGACGCCGGCGAAACTGTCCAGATCTGCCAGGTCCGGGGATTCCGCGAATTCTTCGGAATCCCGGCCGTCACCACGCGGCACGAACTCTCCTCTTAAGCCTTGCTCCCTGTCGGACCGAGTCTACGTGCGGCTTTTGCTGGCACTCTCGACGCATGGGGTTCAACCACAACGACCACTACCACCCGCTGCTGCTCGACCAGCTGCCTCCCGGCCCGGGAGTGGCGCTGGACGTGGGCTGCGGCAGCGGGCGGTTCGCCCGGCGGCTTGCCGCGACCGGGATGCACGTCGAGGCGATCGACCGGTCCGGACCGATGATCGACCTGGCCGGTGCCGCCGGCTCACCCGGTCCCGGCACGATCTCGTACCGGCGGGCCGACGTCGCCACCGAGAAGCTGCCGGAGGGGGCGTACGACTTCATCTCCTGCCTCGCTTCGCTCCATCATGTGCCGTTCGACACGGTCACGAGGCTGCGGGACGCGCTGGTCCCCGGCGGCGTGCTGGCCGTGCTCGGCCTCGGCAGGCCCAGCACGGCCGCCGACTACGCGCGCGCCCTCGTGGCCTCGCCGGTCAACGCGCTGGCCAGGGTCATCGTGTACGCGGGCGAGCGGCTCAACGGCGGGATCGATCCGCTGCCCGCGGCCCCCATCCAGGAGACCTTCCCGCCGATGAACCGGATCCGGCGCGACGCGGCCCGGCTGCTGCCGGGGAGCAAGGTCCGGAACCTGCTCTTCTACCGCTATCTCCTCGTCTACCGGAGACCGGAGGACGACCACCCGATGTGACACCCCAAGCGGGTGAACCCGACGCTCGACCACCCGATCGGCGGCGCCGACCGGTGCGCATGCGGTTCATTTTTGAGAGGCCATCCTGTCCGGAGAGATCGGGGTCCAAATGCGCTTCAGACGCGTCCTGTTCGCGGCCGTATCGACCGTCGTCCTGCTGATCGCCTCCACCACGGCGGCCACCGCCGCGACGCGGTCCTACCGGAACTACGTCGCGCTGGGTGATTCCTACACTTCCGGACCGCTCATCCCGCTCCCCCGCCTCGACCCGCTGTTCTGTGGCAAATCGACGCAGAACTACCCGTCGCTCCTCGCCGCGGCGCTGCGGGTCCGCTCCTTCACCGACATCAGCTGCGGCGGCGCCGACACCGGCGACATGACGGAGCGGCAGAGCGTGATCCTCGGCAGCAACCCGCCCCAGTTCAGCGCCCTGCGCGCGAACACCGACCTGGTCACCGTCGGGATCGGCGGCAACGACTACGGCGTCTTCGGCACGCTTGTCGGCACCTGCCCGTCCCTGCGCGCGAGCGATCCCACCGGGAACCCGTGCCAGGAAAGGTTCACCGTCGGCGGGGTCGACACCGTCAAGGCCAAGATCGCCGAAACCGGCAAGAACGTCGAGAGGGTCCTGGCCGGCATCCACGCCCGCTCGCCGCGCGCCGACGTGCTCGTCATCGGCTACCCGAGGATCGCGCCGGAATCCGGCTACTGCCCGAAGATCCTGCCCTTCGCCGAGGGCGACTACGCCTGGCTCAACGACGTCGAGAGGGCGTTGAACTCGGCGATCGAGAAGGCCGTCGCCGCCGACGGCGATTCGTCCTTTGTGGACACGTTCGGTCCGTCCGCCGGGCACGACGCCTGCGCGCCGAAGGGGGCCGCGTGGATCAACGGGCAGCACACGAAACTGCTCGCCGCGGCGGCTTACCACCCGTACCGCACCGGGATGGCGGGGGTGGCCGGAGTGATCCTGCGCCACCTCCGCTGAACGCTATGAAAGGTCCTTTCCTTGCAAATTTTGCAAGGAAAGGACCTTTCATAGCACGCGTCAGGAGGCGGGGAGGGCGGCCAACCGGGCGTTGATGCGCTCGATGTCGGCGACCGCGGTCTCCTGGCGGGCCCGGATCTTGCCGATCACCGGCTCCGGGGCCTTGTCGATGAAGGCCTGGTTACCGAGCTTGGCTTCGGCCTGCGCCAGTTCCTTCTCCGCCGCGCCGAGGTCCTTCTGCAGACGCTTGCGCTCCGCGGCGACGTCGATCGTGCCGGACAGGTCCAGCTCGACGGTGACGACACCGGCCGACAGCCCGACCTCGATCGACGCGCTCGGCGCGAAGCCGTCTTCGGGCTGCGTGAGCCGGACCAGCGAGCGGATCGGCTCGTCGTGCCCGGTGATCTCGGCGAACCCGTCGCCGGACAGCCGCGCGGCCACCTTCTGGCTGGGCTTGAGGCCCTGGTCCGCGCGGAACCGGCGGACTTCGGTGACCAGCTTCTGCACGTCCGCGATCCGCTTGTCGGCGACTCCGTCGGCGTAGGAGCCGTCCGCCACCGGCCACGGGGCGATCACCAGCGACTCGCGGCCGGTCAGCGCCGTCCACAGCTTCTCGGTGATGAACGGGATGAACGGGTGCAGCAGCTTCAGCACCGTGTCGAACACGTGCCCGAGCACCGCGCGCGTCGCCGTCACCCGGGCCTCGTCACCCTGGAAGACCTGGACCTTCGACAGCTCCAGGTACCAGTCGCACAGCTCGGTCCAGGTGAACTGGTAGAGCAGGTCCGTGGCCTTGGCGAACTGGTAGTCCGCCAGGTAGCCGGTGACGTCGGTGACGACGCTGTCGAGCCTGCCGAGGATCCAGCGGTCGGCCTCGGTGAGTTCGGCCGCGGCGGGCAGCGTGGCGTTCGCGTCCGCGCCGTTCATCATGGCGAACTTGGTGGCGTTCCAGAGCTTCGTGGTGAAGTTCCGGGAACCCGCGACCCACTCCTCGCCGATCGGCACGTCGGTGCCCGGGTTGGCCCCGCGGGTGAGGGTGAAACGCAGCGCGTCGGTGCCGTAGCGGTCCATCCACTCGATGGGGTCGACGCCGTTGCCCGCGGTCTTCGACATCTTCTTGCCGAACTGGTCGCGGACCATGCCGTGCAGCGCGATGGTCTTGAACGGCGCCTCGCCGGTGGCGTAGAGACCGAACATCATCATCCGCACGACCCAGAAGAACAGGATGTCGTAGCCGGTGACCAGCACCGACGTCGGATAGAACTTGTTCAGGTCCGGCGTCTTCTCCGGCCAGCCGAGGGTGGAGAACGGCCACAGGCCCGAGGAGAACCAGGTGTCGAGGACGTCCGGGTCCTGGGTCCAGCCCTCGCCCGAGGGCGGCTCCTCGTCCGGTCCGACGCAGACGACCTCGTCGTTCGGGCCGTACCAGACCGGGATGCGGTGGCCCCACCACAGCTGACGCGAGATGCACCAGTCGTGCAGGTTGTCGACCCAGTCGAAGTAGCGCTTCTCCATCTCCTGCGGGTGGACGTTCACCCGGCCGTCGCGCACCGCGTCGCCGGCGGCCTTCGCGAGCGGGCCGACCTTGACGAACCACTGCAGCGAAAGCCGCGGCTCGATCGGCTCCTTCGAGCGCTCCGAGTGCCCGACGCTGTGCAGGTACGGACGCTTCTCCGCGACGATGCGGCCCTGCTCGCGCAGCTTCTCCCGCACCGCGACACGGGCCTCGAAGCGGTCCATGCCGTCGAACTCGGTGCCGGTGCCGTCGATGCGGCCCTGCTCGTCCATGATCGTGATCATCGGCAGGTCGTGCCGCTGGCCGATCTCGAAGTCGTTCGGGTCGTGCGCGGGGGTCACCTTGACCGCGCCGGTGCCGAACTCCGGGTCGACGTGCTTGTCCGCGACGATCGGGATCTTGCGCCCGGTCAGCGGCAGCTCGACCTCGGTGCCGATGAGGTGCGTGTAGCGCTCGTCGTCCGGGTGGACCGCGACGGCGGTGTCGCCGAGCATCGTCTCCATCCGGGTGGTGGCCACGACGATCGCGTTCTCGCCGTCGCCGTAGCGCATCGAGACGAGCTCGCCTTCGACCTCTTCGTGCTTCACCTCGGCGTCGGACAGCACCGACCGCAGTTCCGGCGACCAGTTGACCAGCCGCTCGGCGCGGTAGATCAGGCCGTCGTCGAAGAGCTTCTTGAAGATCGTGTTGACGGCCTTGGACAGGCCGTCGTCCATGGTGAACCGCTCGCGGGACCAGTCGACGCCCTCGCCGAGGCGCTTCATCTGGGCGAGGATCTTGCCGCCGTGCTCGTTCTTCCACTGCCAGACGCGCTCGACGAAGGCCTCACGGCCGAGCTCGCGGCGGCTGGTGCCCTCGGCGCGGAGCTGCTTCTCGACCAGCGCGTGGACGGCGATGCTCGCGTGGTCCATGCCCGGCAGGTACAGCGTCTCGTCGCCGAGCATGCGGTGGTAGCGGGTACTGGCGTCGATCAGGGTGTGCTCGAACGCGTGCCCGATGTGCAGCGAACCGGTCACGTTCGGGGGCGGGATGACTACCGTGAACGGCGGCTTGTCCGACGTGGGGTCGGCCGTGAAGTAGCCGGCGTCTACCCAACGCTGGTAGAGCGAGGCTTCTTCGTCGGCCGGGATCCAGGTACCCGGAAGGTCGGTCTGCTGCGGCTGGGCGTTCTCGGTCACAGTTGACAAGTCTACGAACCTCCGTAAGCCGCTTTTCATCCGCACTGCTCACCGGCCGTAACGCTCGCTGTTCCCCACCGATGAGGATTTGTCGTGAAGCACTGGGGAGGGGCGGGAAATCCGTGGAAGACAGCCGGCTGGAGACGCATCCGGATCTGATGGATCCGGACTGGCGCAAGCGCGCCGAACGTGACGCTCGGCTCGGCGCGAAAAAGGAACTCAAGCGGCGGCGGAAGCAGGCTCCGCGCCGTCGTCTCCGGAGGGGGTTCCAGATGACCCGGGGTCGCGTCCTGGCCCTGTTCCTGGTCTCGACCGTGGTCGTGCTCGTGGCCGCCACGATCGTCGTGCAGCAGATGCGGGGACGCGCCGAAACCGCGCAGCCTCCGAAGGTGGCTCCGATCCTCACCAGCGTCGACCTCGACCGGCCTTTCGACCGCACTCCCGCCGCGGACTGGCGCGAAGGACTTGCCGGGATCACCGTGCCGCCGGGACAGGACATCGGCGACTTCACCGCGATGGAGGTCGACGCGGCGTATCGAAAGGTGACGGAGGCCATCGCGGCAGCGAAGCTGGGTCCCCGGACGCTGCGGGACGGAAACGGCTCGGAAGTGCTCGCCCTCCTGGCCCCGAACGAACGCACCCGGCTCGAACCGATGCTCACGGGCCCGCTCACCGTCGAGAAGGGCAATTACCTGACCCTCATCGGGCCGAACCGCCTGCTGCCGGCGCGCCCGCGGATGACCGGCTCCCTCACGGCGAAGGCCGGCCGTGGAGGCGAGCTGATCGTCCACGCGAGCTATGCGACCGCCTACGCCTTCGACGCGGGCTCGGGCGAGGCCAGGTCACCGGTCGACATCGTCCCATTCGTCCGTGACGAGCAGGACTACGTGCTCCGCAAGGCGCCGCCGTTCGCGAAGGCCGACGCAGGGCTCGGTTTCGGGGACGGCGCGAGCTACAAGTCACGCATGGCCTGTGACGCGATCAAGACCGGCGTCCTGGCGCCCCAGTACGCTGACAAGGACAGACCCGTCGTCGGCGTACCGCCCGTCGACGAGACCAGCACCTACGACCCGACGAAACCCCTGCCGTCGAGGGACACCTGCGGGTAGTCGGCCGAATCCTGGGGAAGAGGACCGAGATGGACGAAGAGGACCGGCGGATCGAGACCCATCCGGACTTGGTCGACCCGAGCTGGCAGAAGCACGCCGAGCTGGACGCCTGGCTGGGTGCGAAGAAGGAACTCAAGAAGAAGCGCCGCAAGCAGCGGCGCGCGGCCGGTGCCTCCGGTGGCGGCTACCGAGAGCCGGGTGCGAGCCGGTGGCCCGGGATCGCCGCGATCGCCGGCCTGATCGTGCTGGTCGTGGCCGCGGTGACGGTGAACGCGGTGCAGGAACGCGGCGTCAACGAGACGCCGTGGTTCCCGTTGGACGAATCGCAGATCACCCGGCTCGTCACCGACGCCTGACCGGCCGCCGGGCTGAGCGCCGGTCAGGGTGGTCGTGAGTGGCAAAGAGGGTTAGAACACGAATCGCCACTCACGACCACCCCACCCGACGGCGAGCCGGGCACCCCTCGGTCGCGCCCGGGAGCGCCAAGGCGCACGATGGGGTCATGACCCGCGAAGCACCCGCGAACGACGTTGACGAGACACAGCTCGAGGTCGGGAAACCGAAGAGCTGGGCGGCCGGGATCCCCGGGGTCGCTGTCTCCCTGATGCGCGGCATGGAGCAGATGGGCGCCGCGCGCACGGTGAAGACGCTGCGCCTGCTGAACCAGCGCGACGGCTTCGACTGTCCCGGTTGCGCTTGGCCGGAGCCGCGCGAGGTCGACGGCGAGCACCGCAAGCTCGCGGAGTTCTGCGAGAACGGCGCGAAGGCCGTCGCCGAGGAGGCGACGAAACGCCGGGTCGGCCGTGAGTTCTTCGCCGAGCACCCCATCGAGGAGCTGGCTGACAAGACGGACTACTGGCTCGGCCAGCAGGGCCGCATCACCGAGCCGTTCGTGCTGCGCGAGGGCGCCTCGCACTACGAACCGATCTCCTGGGACGACGCCTTCACCCTGGTCGCGGACGAGCTTCGCGCGCTGCAGGACCCGAACGAGGCGATCTTCTACACCTCCGGCCGCACCAGCAACGAGGCCGCGTTCCTCTATCAGCTCCTCGTGCGCTCCTACGGCACCAACAACCTTCCGGACTGCTCCAACATGTGCCACGAGTCGTCCGGGGCGGCGCTCGCGGCGACGACCGGGATCGGCAAGGGTTCGGTGACGCTCGCCGACATCCACCAGGCGGATCTGATCGTGGTGGTCGGCCAGAACCCCGGCACCAACCATCCGCGCATGCTGTCCGCGCTGGAAGAGGCCAAGGGCAACGGCGCGAAGATCATGGCGGTCAACCCGCTGCCCGAAGCCGGCCTGATGCGGTTCAAGAACCCGCAGAACGTCCGCGGCGTGATCGGCAAGGGGACCCCACTGGCCGACGAGTTCGCGCAGATCCGGCTCGGCGGCGACCTGGCGCTGTTCCAGGCGATCGGACATCTCCTGTTGCAGTGGGAGCAGGAGACGCCCGGCACGATCGTCGACCGCGCGTTCGTCGAGTCGTCCACCGAGGGGTTCGAGGACTACGCGAAGCATCTGCGGGAGATCGACTGGATCGAGGTCGCCGCGGCGACCGGGCTGCCGCGCGAGCAGATCGAGCGGCTGGCGCGGATGATCGCGACGTCGCGGCGGACCATCTACTGCTGGGCGATGGGTCTGACCCAGCACAAGCACGCGGTGCAGACGATCTCCGAAGTCGCGAACCTGGCGCTGATGCGCGGCATGATCGGCGAACCGGGCGCGGGCCTGTGCCCGGTGCGCGGGCACTCCAACGTCCAGGGCGACCGGACGATGGGCATCTGGGAGAAGATGCCGGAGTCCTTCATGGACAGTCTCGACGACGAATTCGGCATCAAGGTGCCGCGTGAGCACGGCTACGACACCGTCGCCGCGATCCGCGCGATGCGGGACGGGAAGGGCAAGGTCTTCTTCGCCGTCGGCGGCAACTTCGCCTCCGCGACCCCGGACACGGAGCTGACCGAGAAGGCGCTCAAGTCGTGCTCGCTGACGGCGCACGTGTCGACGAAGCTCAACCGCTCGCACGTCGTGCCCGGCAAGACCGCGCTGATCCTGCCCACTCTCGGCCGCACCGAACGCGACACCCAGTCGGGCGGCGACCAGTTCGTCACCGTCGAGGATTCGATGTCGCAGGTGCACACCTCACGCGGCAGGCTGGCCCCGGCCAGTGAGCGGCTGCTTTCCGAGGTCGCGATCATCTGCCATCTCGCGGAAGCGCTGTTCGGGGCCGGGCATCCGGTGCCGTGGCGGGACTTCCACGGCGACTACGACCTCGTCCGCGACCGGATCGCGCGCGTCGTCCCCGGCTGCCACGACTACAACGCGCGGGTCCGCGAGCCCGACGGGTTCGTCCTCCCGAACGCGCCGCGCGATTCCCGGCAGTTCAACGGGACCGCCAACGGCAAGGCGAACTTCACCGTCTCCGGACTCGAGTATCCGCAGGTGCCCGAGGGCAGGCTGCTGTTGCAGACGATGCGCAGCCACGACCAGTACAACACCACGATCTACGGCCTTTCCGACCGTTACCGCGGGATCGAGGACGCCCGGCGTGTGGTGCTGGTCAACCCCGACGACCTGGTGTCGCTCGGCCTGGCCGACGGCGCGATGGTCGACCTGGTCTCGGAGTGGCGGGACGGCGACCGCCGGGCCCCGAACTTCCGGGTGGTCTCCTATCCGACGGCACAAGGCTGCGCGGCGGCCTACTTCCCCGAGGCGAACGCCTTGGTGCCGCTGGATTCGGTGGCGGACAAGTCGAACACCCCGGTGTCGAAGGCGGTCGTGGTGCGGTTGGAGCCGGTGTCCTGACCGGTTTTGTCGGACCCTCCCGCTAGGTTCACGCCCATGGAACCTGGGGACATCGCCCGCGAGATGGCGCGCCTTCTGCGGGAGAGCACGCGTTCGGTCGAGTTCGCGAGCGCCGTGCTGCGGATCCACAACACCGGCGGCGGCTTCTCCGTGCAGGCGGAGACGAAGAGCGGCCGCTACCTGAGCCCCGACATGGCGGGGCTCTCGAAGCTGTTCCGGTCCTTGCCTTCGTCGATCTACGAGGTCCGGCTGAGCCACACCGGGGAGTACGCCTTCCTCGCGACGCCGGACGTCGGCACGATGTCCCCGGCCTGGCTCGTGTTCGACGACGGCTTCCGCTATCCGGGGCATCCGATGCCGGGTCTGCCGCTGCCCGGGCGCTCCCGGCCGACAGGTGCGCCGACCGACCCGGCCGTGCTCGCGCGGATCACCGCGCTCGCCACGGAATTCGCCGGGCTGTACGGGAAGATCAAAGGCCACGCGCCGGATTGGGAGCCCGGCCACACGGAAGCCGAGCTCGCCGAGGCCGAGGAGCGGGTAGGCGCACGGCTGCCCGAGGATCTCCGCGCGCTGTTCCGGGTGACAAGCTGGGACAACGAATCGGGGCTGCTGGGCCGGTACGCCCACGATCCGCTCCCGATGCTCGTCGAGCGCTACCTCGACGGCGATCCCGGTTCCTACGGCTGGGAAGATCCCGTCTCCGAAGAGGGCGTGGTCTTCGAGTCCTCGCCCGCGGGCCGGGTGAAACGCTTGTCCCGCGACGACTGGTGGATCACCTTCGGCAGCGATCACGCCGGCGATTTCGTCGCTGTCGACCTCGATCCGGCGGAAGCCGGTGACAGCGGCCAGATTCTCGAATACGGGCGGAACGTCTGGGGTCCCGTCCGGTACGTCGCGGCCTCGATCACCGCGATGATGGAAGAAGTCATCCGCGCGTTGAAGGCGGACGAGTACGACAACGACGAGCCCGAGTCGCCCTATCTCGTCGCCGACGCCTCTTTCCACGACGAGTCCGCCCGCGCCCACGACCAGGTGCTGAGCGAGACGACGGATCTCGGCGAGGTCGGCGATCCGGAACTCGTCCAGGAGCTGTACCTCAACGACCCGGGCTCGGTGGATCTGGCGGTGCTGAACCGGCTGTCGTCGTTGCGTCATCTGCGGGTCAACCGCGCCGATTCCGTCGTCACGGACTTCTCCAGGTTCCCTCTGCTCGAAGCGGCGAGCATCGAGACCTCGAAGGTGGACCTCACCCGGCTCGCCGTGCACCCCGCCCTGTGGAGCCTTTCGCTCGCCGGGGTGAAGCATCCGATCGACTTCGGCCCGCTGGCCGGGTTGCCGGGGTTGCTCAGGCTGGGTCTGGCCGGTCTCGACGTGCCCGAGCTGGAGCGCGTCGGCGAGCTGTCCTCGCTGCGTGTGCTCACCTTGGACGACGGGCAGGTCCGGCGGCTGCTGGACGCCGGGGTCACGCTGCCTTCGCTGGCCGCGATCGAGATCACCGGCGGGGCCCCGCTCGCGGAGATCGTGCGGCTGCGCCGAAGGCTGCGTCCGGACGGCCCCGCGCCGGAGGTGATCGAGGCTTCGGGCACGCTGGCCGCACCTTAGGCTGCCCCCTTGGCGGTGCCGGGCGAGGCCGGGCCGGGTCCACCGTGAAACGCGACCCGTTCACGGAAAGGCCTTGCCATGTCACGAAGATCGATCCTGCGCGGTTTCGCCGCCTTGGCCTCGCTCCTGCTCGTCGCGGTCCTGCCCGGGGCGGCCACCGCCGCTCCGGCCGTACCACCGCCACTCCCCTTCGTCTCCCAGCTCGACCTGTCCTGCTACCGGACCGAGGGCTACAAACCGCCACCGACGGCGGTCACCTTGAGCCACCTCAATCCCGTGCTCGCGGGACTGCCGGCGGAGACGGTCAAACTGGGGGCACGCGAGCAATTCTGCGTGCCTGTCGCGAAGAACGGCGTCATCCCGCCGCCAGGGATCGTCGACTTCGTCCGCTGGGTGGATCTGTCCTGCTACCGGATCGAAGGCGGCGCGAGGAACGTCCCGCTGACGCTGAGCCAGCTGAACCCTGTCGTGCGGAAGCTCGGGATCCAGGACGCCCAGGTGACCCTGCTGTCGCCGGAGCAGTTGTGCGTCCCGGTCGCGAAGAACGGTGTCCTGCCACCGCCGGAGATCCTGTCGTTCGTGCGGCACGTCGACCTCGAGTGCTACGCCCTGCGCGTCCTCGGCATCCCCGGCCGCGTCTTCCCGCTGACGCTGGGGCATCTCAACCCGGTACTGGCCGACCGGCCGAAGACGGATGTGAAGGTCGGCAACGCGCGGCAGCTGTGCGTCCCGGTCGCCAAACGCGGTGACGAGATCCCCCGGGAGGTGCTCGACACCTTGCAGTGGCTGGATCTGGCGAAGTACGACGTCGCCACCGGGCCGAGTGTCATCGGACCGGTCACGCTGAAGCTGACCCACCTGAACCCGGTGCTGGCACACCTTCCCGGCGAGGAGGTCACCATCACCGAACCGGTCCAGCTCGGCCTTCCGGTCGCCAAGAACGGCAGGATCCCGCCGAGGGATTGAGCCGGCTCAGTTGATGCATCCGGTGTCGTCGGAAGTGATCGGCTGATCGGTCCGGGCCCCGGCCGCCCCGCCGCCCGCGGACACGCCCGGTCCCTTGTAGACCTGTCCGAGCACGACCTGTACATGACCCGCCGCGACGGAAGCGACCTTCTCGGTTTCCAGACCGCCAAGCGCCTTCGCGATCTCCGTGGCGGGGCCCGACGCGTCACTGAACCGGACGACGGAGGTGCGTCGTCCGGTATCGGCCGTCGTGTCGCCCTTGCCGAAGCCCTTCTCCGCCAGAAGATCCGAGACGCGGGCGGCCAGGCCGTCCTTGCCGCTCGCGTTGACGACGTCGACCTTGGGGCCGGCGGGCGCCTGCGGTGTCGTGGGCTGGACACCGATCAGGGACGCGGCGAAAGCCCGCACCTGGGCCGGGTCCACCTGCACGGCGGTCGCGGTCGGCTGCTTGGGGTTGTAGCGATAGTCGGGGTTGACCACCGGGATCGTGTCGAAGGCGATGCCGCCGCCGGAGACGCCTCGCATCTGCCGGACGAAGTCGAGCAGGTCCCACGAGCCGTCGAGCACGACCGAACGCTTCACCGCGTCGATCAGTTCGGAGAGGCGGGCCGGGTTGGCGAGCGTCCCGGCGGAGAGCACCTGCTTCGCCAGCCCGGCGAGGAACACCTGCTGACGGCGCACGCGGTCGAGGTCGCTGCGGGGCAGATCCTCGCGCTGGCGGACGAAGGCGAGCGCGTCGGCGCCCTGGATCGTCTGCTTGCCCGCCTTGAAGTTCGCGCCGGACTTGATGTCCTTGGTGTCCCGCTTCAGGCACACCTCGACCCCGCCGACAGCGTTGCTGATGTCGTAGAAGCTCTGCAGGTTGACCTCGGCGAAGTGATCGATCTTGACGCCGGTGAGGTCCTCGACCGCCTTCAAGGTCGCCTTCCGCGCGGCCGTGATCGCCACCTTGTCGATCTCCGCCTTGTCGGTCTTGCCCGCCTCGCGCTGCGCACTCGCCGAAGCGAACTTGGCGTGCCCGAAGATCCCGTTGATCTTGGTCTTGTCCTTCGACCCCGGCTCCGCGACAAAGGAGTCGCGCGGGATCGAGAAAGCCTTCACCGCCTTCTGGCCGTTGGGGATGCGGAGCACGATGAGCGTGTCGGTCAGGTCGTCGCCGTTCGCGCCCACCCGCAGCTCACGCAGCATCGCCGGATCCAGCGGTTCGCCCTGCTGGTTGGTCCGCGAATCCCGCCCGACCAGCAGGATGTCCAGCGAACCGTCGGCGGGCTGCTCTCCCGGCTCCGGCGCCTCGATCACGTCTTCGCGGGTGACGCCGTCGAGCGACTCCAGCGTCGTGTATCCGTACGCGGTCCCGCCGAACACCGCCACCGCGAGAACGGCGACCAGGACCTTCCCCAGCTTGTGCACGTTCCTAGGACGCGCGGGAAGCCCTTATTGCTGCACGAGTGATCCACTTCACATCCGCAGATGTGACGCACCGTTCAGATCGAGGATCGCGCCGGAGGCCCATGCGGCTTCGCCGGAAGCGAGGTAGAGCACCGCCGCCGCGACCTCCTCCGGCGTGCCGACCCGGCCGAACGGGCTCTGCTCGCGGAGGGCCTCACCGCTCGCGCCATCGAGCTTCATCGCGACCCTGTCAGTGGCCGTGAAGCCAGGTGCGACCGAGGTCACCGCGATCCCGTGCGGGGCGAGGGCGACGGCGAGCGACTGTCCGAGCGAATGCAGCGCGGCCTTGCTCGCGCCGTACGCGGGGAACTCGGGCTCGCCCTTGAAAGCGCCTCGCGAGCCGATGTTGACCACGCGGCCGGGCGCGCCGCGCTCGATCATGTGCCGCGTCACGCAGTAGGTCACGTTCGCCGTGCCGAGCACGTTGACGTCGACCATTCGCCGCCAGATCCGCTGCCAGTCCGCATAGGACACTTCGGCGACAGGATGGGCCGACGCCTCAGACGGCGCGAAGGCGGCGTTGTTCACCAGGACGTCGACGCCGTCCACGACCGCCTCGGCCTCGTCGGCGACCCGTCGCGCCACCTCGGGATCCGAGAGATCGCCTTGGACCAGCCCGTGGCCGGAACCGGGCAGGTCGGCGAGCGTCCGCTCGGCGTCCTCCCGCTTCGAGGCGTAGTGAACGGCGACACGGTCGCCCTTTTCCGCGAAGGCGCGGGCGATCGCACGGCCGATGCCACGCGACGCCCCGGTTACCAGAACTCCCACGTGCCGACCCTACTCAGCCGCCGAAGAGCTGGACCACCTTGCGGAACAGTTCGTAGACGCCGTAGGCGAACGGGAGCGCGACCCACAGCCACGCGAACACCATCAGCCCGGTGCGGCTGCGTTCGGGAGCCGGTTCGCTCATCGGGTCTCACTCCTCGCGGGCTCGCCGGACGGCGCCGGCTCGTGGAACTTCGGGTTGACCGGCCGCACCAGTTCGTTGGCGACGAAGCCGACGGCCAGCAGGCCGATCATGATGAACAGCGACGTCGTGTACAGATCGGGGCCGACCTTGCCCGCGGACTTCTGGCTGTCGGCGATGGCGTTGACGATGAGCGGCCCGAGCACCCCCGCCATCGACCACGCGGTCAGCAGCCTGCCGTGGATCGCGCCGACCTGGTAGGTGCCGAAGAGGTCCTTCAGGTACGCCGGGACGGTCGCGAAGCCGCCGCCGTAGAAGGACAGGATCAGCATGGCGCACAGGACGAACACGAGCTTCGAGGCGTTGGTGGTCAGCGCGATCACGAGGTACAGCAGGGCGCCCGCGCCGAGGTAGAGGCGGTAGATGTTCTTGCGCCCCACCAGGTCCGAAGTGGACGACCAGACGAACCGGCCGAGCATGTTGGTCAGCGACAGCAGCGCGACGAACCCGGCCGCGGCGGCGGTGCCGACCGGGGTCGAGGTCTCGCGGAAGAAGTCCGCGATCATCGGCGACGCCTTCTCCAGGATGCCGATGCCCGCCGTCACGTTGAAGCACAGGACCACCCAGAGGAGCCAGAACTGCGGCGTCTTGATGGCGTTGCGCGCCGACACGTTCGCGGTGGTGATCATCGCGTTGCCGTGCTCGGTCTTCGGCACCCAGCCCTTCGGCTTCCAGTCGTCGGCGGGCACCCGGATCAGCAGGATGCCGAGGCTCATGAAGACCGCGTAGACCAGGCCGTGCACGAGGAACGCCGTCGCGACCGTCCCGATCGTCCACGGCGCCGTGCCCAGCATCTGCGAAGACCACGGGGACGCGATCAGCGCGCCGCCGCCGAAGCCCATGATCGCGATGCCGGTGGCCATGCCCGGCCGGTCCGGGAACCATTTGATCAGCGTCGACACCGGCGAGATGTAGCCGATCCCGAGCCCGATGCCGCCGACCCCGCCCCAGCCGAGGACGACAAGCCAGTACTGCGACGTCGCCACCCCGAGCGCGGCGAGCAGGAAACCCGAGCTGAAGCAGACCATCGAGACGAACATCGCCCAGCGCGGCCCGTTGCGCTCGACCAGCGTCCCGCCGAACGCCGCCGAAAGCCCGAGCATCACGATGCCGAGCTGGAACGGCAGCGCGCTCTCCGTGCCGCTGAGCCCGAGGGTCTTCTCCAGCGGTGGTTTGAAGACGCTCCACGCGTACGCCTGCCCGATCGACAGGTGGACGGCCAGCGCGGCGGGCGGCACCAGCCAGCGGCTCCAGCCCGGTGATGCGACGATGCGGGAACGGTCCAGGAAGCCGACAGCCATCCGGCGCCTCCGTACTCTGAGGATGTGCACTGGGAATGTATTACTTAATTCCCGGCGTTGCAGTACACGACTGTCGAAGGACCGGCCGGAAAGGTGGACAAGTGGGCAGGGTGACGGTGCGCCGCCCGGTGCGGAAGATCTCCGCGACCAGGGACGTGCGACGGCCCGACGCGCTCGCGGCCGAAGAACCGCTGGAGATCCGCGTCGGCGGCAAGGCACTCGCGGTCACCATGCGGACACCCGGCAACGACGTCGAACTCGCGCACGGGTTCCTGCTGTCCGAGGGCGTGCTCACCACGCGCGAGGACGTCGCGGTCGCCCGGTACTGCGACGGCGTCGACGACCAGGGCCGCAACACCTACAACGTCCTGGACATCGCGCTGGCCGAAGGGGTCGCTCCGCCGGAGACGGGCGTCGAGCGCAACTTCTACACCACCTCTTCGTGCGGTGTCTGCGGCAAGGCCGCGCTCGACGCGGTCAAACTGAGAAGCCGTTTCTCGCCGGAGAAGTCCGGGTTCACGGTGAGTACCGGCGTGCTGGCGAAGCTCCCGGACACGCTGCGCTCGCACCAGAAGGCCTTCTCCAGCACCGGCGGGCTGCACGCCGCCGCCCTGTTCGACGGCGACGGGAACCTCGCCGTCGTCCGGGAAGACGTCGGCAGGCACAACGCCGTCGACAAGGTCCTCGGCTGGGCGTTGCAGGAGGGCCGGATCCCCGCTGCGGACGCCGGTCTGCTGGTGTCCGGGCGCGCCTCGTTCGAACTGGTACAGAAGGCCGCCATGGCCGGGATCGGCCTGCTGGCGGCGGTTTCCGCGCCTTCGTCGCTGGCCGCGGAACTGGCCGAGGAGAACGGCATGACGCTCATCGGCTTCCTGCGGGGCGAGAGCATGAACCTCTACAGCGGCGAACAGCGTGTACTCGGCCTCGCCTGACTGCGTCGGTACAGGCCTCGTGAGTGGCGATTCGGGTTCTAACCCGAATCGCCACTCACGACCCCCTCAGCCCTCCGTGCCCACCCAGTTCCCGTGGAACCCGTTGGGCACCCGGTCCGGCAGGTGCACGGCGCCGACGGTCTCCAGCGTCCCCGCGTCCAAAATGGTCAGATCGCTCTTCTGCGTCGCGGGGTCGTAGACGAAACCCATCAGCACGCCTTCGTCCTCGCCCGCGTCCACCGAGGACGGGACGAACACGAACTCCCCCACCTGGCTGCCCGCGCCGAACTCCCTCGACGCCACCGAACGCTTCCACAGGTCGTGCTTGAGCAGGGCACCCGAGGACGCCGAGCCATCCTTTGTGGACACCGAGTAACCGAAGCGGTGCGGCCGCCCGACCAGCCGCTCGTCGACGCGCGGGAACTCCTGGCCCTGGTCGTCGAGGCGTTCCTCGACGACCTTGCCGACGGCCAGGTCGATCGTCCAGCGGTCCAGGGTCGGCGGCCCCTCGGCGGGCCCGAGCAGCTCGGTGTCGAACATCTTCGGGTGCCGGACGACGTCCAGCACGATGTCGTCGCCGTCGTCGTAGGCGTTCATCGGGTGGAACACATAGCACGGCTCGATCTCGAACCAGCGGACGTCGCCGTCGCCGCCCTCCCGCGGCATGACGCCGATCCGCGCCGGGTACCGGGGGTTCCAGCGGTACGGCAGGCCCGAGTTGCCCGAGATCCGCTGCCGCAGCTTCGCGCTGAGGGGGTCCGGCACCTTCACCTTGCCCACCAGCGCGGACACCACGAGCCGCGCGGGCGTGCGCAGGAAGGACGGGACGGACGCGGCGACGGCCTGTTCGGTCTCGAACGTGACCGGGAGGTCGTAGAAGACGACGTACTTCTCGGTCAGGGAGAAGTCGTGCATCATCGGCGAACCGGTGACCTCGACGTCGACGGTGCGCCGCGCGCGGCCCTGTGCGTCGATCACCGAGTACTGGACCTTGTTGCCCCAGCCGAAGAAGTACGACACAGCGTGCAGTTCGCCAGTCTCCGGATCACGCTTCGGATGGGCGGTGTAGCCACCGGGGAGCGTGCCGTCGAAGTCGCAGGCGCCGACGGTGTCGAGTTCGTCGGTCAGTTCGAAGCTCGTCGCGCCGCCCTCGATCAACGCGAGCGTCTTGCCGGCGTGGCCGATCACGTTCGTGTTGGCCCCCATGGAAGCGGGCCCGCCGTCCCAGTTCTCGCCGAGTTCCTGCGCGAGCCTGGGGTTACGCACCCAGCGGTTGCGGTACCACTCGGCGCGGCCGTCGCGCAGCCGGACACCGTGCACCATGCCGTCGCCCATGAACCAGTGGTAGGTCTCCGGGTCCACTTCGGACAGCGGGTTCGGCCCGTTCCGCAGATAGCGCCCGTCCAGGTACTCCGGGATGTGCCCGGTGACGCGCAGTTCGGTGATCGTTTGCTCACGGCGGACGGGGGCGAAGTTGCCCTCGAGGAACTTGTTGCCCATCACATGCCCCCTGGTTCGGTGACTATAACGTGGTTATGGATACATTTATAACAGGGTTATGGGATACTGGCAAGCATGTCACCGAAACCCGCCGCCGCCGAGGTCAAGGCCAAGCTGATCGAGGCGGCGATCCGGCTCCTCTCGGACGGCGGCCCGGAGGCGCTCCAGGCCCGCAAGCTGGCCGCCGAGATCGGCGCGTCGACCATGGCCGTATACACCCACTTCGGCGGGATGGGCGCGCTGGTGGATGAGGTCGCGCGCGAGGGATTCCGGCGGCTGTCAGCGAAGCTGGGCGAGGTCGAGGAGACCGAGGACCCGGCGGCCGACCTCCTCACCCTGGCGCTGGCGTACCGGCGGACCGTGGTGGACAACCCGCAGCTCTACGCGGTCACGTTCGGCCAGAGCCAGCCCGACGGGCAGAAGGCGGCGCTGGGCGACATGACCAGCGAGGAAACCCGCCAGAACGCCAGCGAAGAGGGCATCGAGGCCTTCGGCTACCTCGTCCGCGCCGCGAACCGCCTGATCGAGGCGGGCCGGTTCCGTCCCGCCCCGGAGTTCGCCGTCGCCGCCCAGCTCTGGAGCGCCGTGCACGGCTACATCACGCTGGAGGTCGCCGGCCACTTCGGCGACGGCGAGAATGGTGTGGACCACATCTTGATTCCCCTGGCCACCGCGCTCGGGGTGGGCCTCGGCGACACTTTCGAGGCCGCGACGAGGTCCGCGCGGGTCTCGGTCGACGCCTGGCGCGCGAAAGAGGGAAACATCGGCACCTGATCCGGCGATACCCCGGTCACAGGTCGGTGACACGTGCAACCTTCGAGCGAGAGCGCACGTCTGACCTGGTAGAAGATCAACGGGGGAACGGGGACGGGTGAACGACGACGACCAGGGGCACGCGACGCTGCCGGGGGTGCAAGGCGCCCGCCGTTGGCTGAGCCGTCGTTCCGTGCTGATCGCCGGCGCGTCCGGTCTCGGTGTCGCGGGGCTCGCCGCCGGAACGGCCACCGGAGCCCTGCCGTTCAGCGAAGCACTTCAGCGGGCACTCGGCGTCGCTTCGCCGACCCCGGCCACCCAACTGGGCAGCCCCCGCGTCGAACGCGTCTACTCCGAAGCCCGCGGCCGCGAGGTCGACCTCGTGCTGATGCTGCCGACCAAGGCGCCGCCCAAGGGCCTGCCGATGTCGCTGATGCTGCACGGCCTCCACGGCACCGCGCGGCACGCCGCCCCGACAGGACTGCTCAAACAGCTCGGCAGCGACGTCGCCCGCAAGGCGGTGCCCCCGTTCGGGTTCGTCGCGGTCGACGGCGGCGACCACTACTGGCACGAGAACCAGCCCGGCGACAACCCGATGGCGATGCTGCTCGAAGAGGTCCCCCGCTGGCTGGCCGCGCGCGGCCTCGGCGGCCGGGACGGGCTGCCGTTCGCCGCCACCGGGCTTTCGATGGGCGGCTTCGGCGCCCTGCTCTACACCCGGCGCCGCCTGGAACGCCGCCGCCCGCCCGCCGCGGTCGCGGCGCTCGCGCCCGCCCTGATCACGTCGTGGACGGAGATGAGCAAGCGGCGCGCGTTCCGTGACGCCACCGACTGGGGTTCGCTGGACCCGTTGCGCCACATCGACGTCACCAAGAGCGTGCCGACCGGGATCTGGTGCGGGACCGAAGACCCGTTCATCGGCGGGGTACGGAAGTTCATCTCCGAAGCGCGGCCCATGGTCGCGCACACCGCGCGCGGCAAGCACGGCGACGCCTTCAACCGGACGGTCGTGCCGAGCCTGATCGCCTTCCTCGGCAAACACGTGCCGAAGAACGCCTGACCGCGGGTCAGACGCGGAAATAGATCCTGGTCACGGTCGACCCCGGTCTGCGGTACTGCCGGACCAGGTCGGCGACCTGGTTCACCAGCACCAGGCCGCGTCCGCCGATCTGCCCCGGCGGTGCGGGACGGCGGCCCGCCAGCGGATCGCTCAGTGTGCCTTCGTCGATGACCTCGCAGAGCACATGGTCCTCGTCACGCCAGACGCGGACCACGCCGTGGCCCGAACCGTGCAGCACGCTGTTGGCGGACAGTTCCGCCACGGCGAGCACGAGATCCTCCACCCGGTCCGGGGCCAGTCCGCTCTCCTCGGCTCTCTCCTGCGCGAAGTGGCGCACAGCCGCGAGCCTGGCGAGGTCGAAACGGAACGCGTCGGCCGCCCGCGGTTCGGGCAGCGGCAGGTTGTACTTCTCGACGACCGCGTCGGGGGCGTAACCCTCGCTCGGGCGATCGCCGCCGGCGCCGGACAGGGTCGGATGGGTCCGCTCGACGTCGGCGAGCACGTCGTCTTGCAGCCGGGTCCGGTCGTACGGGCACAGGATGGCGAGGTCACGGTCGCCGAAAGCGAAGTTGATCAGCGCCTCGTGCTGCGCGCACGCCGGGTACTCGATGGCCGACCGGCCCGCCCAGATCGGCTCCCCGACGATCCGGACCGGACCCTGCCGGTTGTCCGCGAACGCGAGGAGCACGCCGGGGAGGATGCGGCCCGGGTTGCGGCCCGCTTCGGTCATGTCGATGAGTTCGACGTCGGCGGCGGAATCGCCCAAGGCCGCTTCGATCAGGGTCAGATTCCGGCCGGGGACGGCCACCGCGACGGGTTCGCCGAGCTCCAGGCCTTCCAGGATGTACGGAACCGTACCGTTCAGGTACTCGGTGTCACCGGAGTAGAGCAGGCCCACATGAGAGAAGGGGCCCGCGGTGACTGTCACGGACTCGTCTTACCCCGTGGAAGAGGTTCTGAAACCCCGCTAAGGGAGGAAACTTCGAAAATCGTCCGCAGGGCCGTTCAGCCGAGCCAGCGTCCCGCCATCGAGATCAGCCAGAACCCGGCGAGCGTCGCAGCGGTGAACAATCCGGTCCAGGCGACGAGCGAGCGGTTCGCCTCCGCGTTCCGCGCGGTCTTGATCCGGATGAGCGCGTACGCCGAACCGGCGAACAAGGGCAGCGGGATCAGCGGCAGCGGCGACAGCCGGACCACCCCGGCCACCAGGCAGGTCGCGACCAGCACGCCGAGCACGATCGTCAGCGCGCGCGGGATCCACGGATGCCCGCGATAGGCGCCGAGGACGATGCGTTCGGTGAGTTCGACGAGTCCCCTGACCTCGCGTGGACTCGCGGCTGCCAGCTCGGGAGCCTCGTTCTCGTCCTTCGTGGAAGTCAGCGGCACCATCGCATCCTATCCCGGCCCGGTCACCGGCCGGACCTGGCCGGAGAAACCGATGCCCCGGCCGGAAGGATCCGGCCGGGGCATCGGTGACGAAGATCGCCGCTCAGGCGGACTTCTCGCCGCGCTCGCTGCTGCGACGACGTGTCGGCTGACGCGCCACGATCGTCGGGTTCACGTTCTCGCGGACCGTCTGCTCGGTGATGACGACCTTCGCGACGTCGTCGCGACTGGGGATGTCGTACATGACCGGCTGCAGGACCTCTTCCATGATCGCGCGCAGGCCACGGGCGCCGGTGCCGCGGAGCACGGCTTGGTCGGCGATGGCCTCAAGCGCGGTCTGAGTGAACTCCAGCTCGACGTTGTCCATCTCGAAGAGCTTCTTGTACTGCTTCACCAGCGCGTTGCGCGGCGTGGTCAAGATGCTGACCAGCGAGTCCTTGTCCAGGTGCGTCACCGTCGCCACGACCGGGAGGCGGCCGATGAACTCCGGGATGAGCCCGAACTTGATCAGGTCCTCCGGCATCGTGTCGGAGAAGATGTCGCTCTCGTCGATCTCGGCCTTGGTGCGGATCTCCGCGCCGAAACCGAGGCCGCGCTTGCCGACCCGCTCGTTGATGATCTTCTCCAGCCCGGCGAACGCGCCGGCCACGATGAACAGCACGTTCGTCGTGTCGATCTGGATGAACTCCTGGTGCGGGTGCTTGCGGCCGCCCTGCGGCGGCACCGAAGCGGTGGTGCCTTCGAGGATCTTCAGCAGCGCCTGCTGCACACCCTCACCGGACACGTCGCGAGTGATCGACGGGTTCTCCGACTTCCGGGCGATCTTGTCGACCTCGTCGATGTAGATGATGCCCGTCTCGGCCCGCTTGACGTCGTAATCCGCCGCCTGGATCAGCTTGAGCAGGATGTTCTCGACGTCCTCGCCGACATACCCGGCTTCGGTGAGTGCTGTCGCGTCCGCGATCGCGAACGGGACGTTCAGCATCTTCGCCAGCGTCTGCGCCAGGTAGGTCTTGCCGCAGCCCGTCGGCCCAAGCATCAGGATGTTGGACTTCGCCAGTTCGACGGTCTCGTCCTTGGAATCCTTCGGCCCGGCCTTGTCGTCGGACTGCACACGCTTGTAGTGGTTGTACACCGCCACGGCCAGCGAACGCTTCGCGTCGTCCTGTCCGATGATGTACTGCTCGAGGAACTCGTGGATCTCGGCGGGCTTGGGCAGCTCGTCGAGCTTGACCTCACCGGCCTCGGCAAGTTCCTCTTCGATGATCTCGTTGCAGAGATCGATGCACTCATCGCAGATGTAGACCCCGGGGCCGGCAATGAGCTTCTTCACCTGCTTTTGGCTCTTGCCGCAGAAAGAACATTTCAGCAGGTCGCCGCCGTCACCGATCCGTGCCATGGCCGTTGACCTCGTCCCCTCCGGCGCAGTGTCTGCGCCTGCACTGTCGTGCCTGACTGTCATACCCCGGTCACGGATGACCTCTCGGAGCCTCACACATTGCCACTGACGGTACCCGTCCGATGCCGTCGGCGGGAGAACCCGCGTCACATCTGAGCACGCCAGAAGCTGACCTTAGACCAGGGATCCGGTGCGTGTCGTCTCCCGACACGCACCGGACCCCGGCACGATCAGCTGCTCGAAGCCTTGCGGTACTCGAGTACCTCGTCGACGATCCCGTACGCCTTGGCCTCGTCGGCCGTCAGGATCTTGTCCCGCTCGATGTCCTTCTTGACCTCGTCGGCGTCCTTGTTCGTGTGCTTCGCCAGGATGACCTCCATCTGGCGCCGCACCCGCTGGATCTCGTTGGCCTGGATCTCCAGGTCCGACACCTGGCCGTAGGTGCCCTCGGTGGCGGGCTGGTGGATCAGCACGCGCGAGTTCGGCAGCGTGAAGCGCTTGCCGGGGGTACCGGCGGCCAGGAGCACCGCCGCGGCCGAAGCGGCCTGGCCGATGCACATGGTGACGATGTCGGGGCGGACGTACTGCATCGTGTCGTAGATCGCCATCAGCGCGGTGAACGAGCCACCGGGCGAGTTGATCAGGATCATGATGTCGCGGTCCGGGTCCTCGTGCTCGAGGTGCAGCAGCTGGACCATCACGTCGTTGGCCGACGCGTCGTCGATCTGCACGCCGAGCATGATCTGACGCTCTTCGTACAGCTTGTTGTACGGGTTCGATTCCTTGATGCCGTAGCTCGTGCGCTCGACGTACGAGGGCAGGACGTACCGCGACTGCGGCAGCTGGAGCCGCGACTGCATCCCCGGCGCCTGCGACCCGATCGGAAGCTGGAAGTTGCTCATTGAAATTCTCCTGTGTGCCGGCGCGGGTCAGCTGGTGGGAAGCGGGTTCTCGCGGGTGAGGACCTGATCCACGAAGCCGTAGTCCTTCGCCTCCTGCGCGGTGAACCAGCGGTCACGGTCGCCGTCCTTGACGATCTGCTCGACGGTCTGGCCGGTCTGCTCCGCCGTGATCTTGGCGAGCTCCTGCTTCCACTTGCCGAACACCTCGGCCTGGATGGCGATATCGGAGGCCGTACCGCCGACGCCCGCCGAGGGCTGGTGCATGAGGATGCGCGCGTGCTGCAGCGCGTACCGCTTGCCGGGCGTGCCGGAGGAGAGCAGGAACTGCCCCATCGACGCGGCCAGGCCCATCGCGTAGGTCGCGACGTCCGGGCGGATCAGCTGCATGGTGTCGTAGATCGCGAAACCCGCGGTGACCGAGCCACCGGGCGAGTTGATGTAGAAGCGGATGTCCGACTCGGAGTCGTCTGCGTCGAGCAGCAACAACTGGGCGGTGATCCGGTTCGCGACCTCGTCGTTGACCTCGGAGCCGAGGACGACGATGCGCTCCTGGAGCAACCGCTCGAAGACCGAGTCGGTGAGGTTGAGCCCCGCGGTTCCGGTCCGCGCCTCGGGCATGTGCTGCGTCACGTCTGCCTGCCTTTTCGCCGACGGCGGCCAGCCGTGCCTCGGCCGCCGCTGTATGTCCAGATGCTGTGTCCAGGTGCTGAGGATCTTGCAACCGACCCTAACGAACTTGGGCGGTGCAGAATGCCTGACACCGCCCAAGTTCGCTTACAGCTTTACGGTCCGTTTCGACCGGACCGGGTATTCCCTATTCGGCCGCAGTCTTCGCGGGCTCTTCGGTGACCTGCGTCTCCTCGGCTGCGGGGCCGAAGAGCTCTTCGAGGTCGACCGCGGAGCCGGAGGCGTCGGTCACGGTGGTCCTGCGGACCACGGTGGCCAGGGCCTTGCCGCGGCGGACGTCGGCGTAGATCGCGGTCAGCTGACCGGACTGCTGCGCCCGCTGGACGTACTCGTCCGGGCTGACGCCGAAGCGCTGCGCCTGGTAGATGATCCGCTCGGTGAGCTCGCCGTCGTTGACCGACGTCTGCTCGGCGTCGGCGATGGTGTCCAGCAGCAGCTGCGTGCGGACCGCCTTCTCCGACTCCTCGCGCACCTCGGTGTCGAACTCTTCGACGGTGCGGCCTTCGGCCTCGAGCGCCTGCGCGAACTGCGCCTCGTCGTGGTCGAACGGGTGGATCGCGTCGTGCTTGCGGTTCTCGATCTCGGCCTCGAGGACCTTCTCCGGGATCGCGATCTCGGTGCGCTCGAGAAGCTCCTCGAGGACCTTGTCGCGGGCCTGGACGCCCTGCTGCATCTTCTTGACGCGGCCGAGACGCTCGCGAAGGTCGCCCTTCAGCTCTTCGATCGTGTCGAACTCGCTCGCCATCTGGGCGAACTCGTCGTCCGCCTCGGGCAGCTCGCGCTGCTTGATGGTCTGCACGGTGACGGTGACGTCGGCGTCCTTGCCGGCGTGCTCGCCGGCGACCAGCTTCGTGGTGAAGGTCTTGGTCTCGCCGGCGTTCGCGCCGATGATCGCCTCGTCGATACCGTCCACGAGCTGGCCGGAGCCGATCTCGTAGGACAGGCCGGTGGTCGAGGCCTCCTCGACCTCCTGACCGTCGACGGTGGCCGCGAGGTCGATCGAGACGAAGTCGCCGTTCTCGGCCGCGCGCTCGACACCGGTCAGGGTGCCGAAGCGGGCGCGCAGCTCGTCGAGCTGCTCGTCGATCTCGGCGTCGGTCAGTTCGACGTCGTCGACGCTGACCGAGAAGCCTTCGAGGTCGGGCAGCGAGATCTCCGGGCGGATGTCGACTTCGGCGGTGAACTCGAGAACCTCACGGTCCTCCAGCTTGGTCACCTCGAACTCGGGCTGGCCCAGCGTGCGGACCTCGCCCGCGCGCACGGCTTCCATGTACTTGGCCGGAATGACCTCGTTGACGACCTCGTCGAGCACCGGGGCTCGCCCGATCCGGCTTTCCAGCACGCGAGCCGGCGCCTTGCCCGGGCGGAAGCCGGGGATGCGCACCTGCTGGGCGATCTTGCGGTAGGCGCGGTCGAAGTTCGGCTTGAGCTCGTCGAACGGCACCTCGACATTGATCTTGACTCGCGTCGGGCTGAGCTGCTCGACGGTGCTCTTCAACGTATTCTCCTCGAGCGGTAAACGGTGTGATTGAGCATCCGCAGCGGTCGACAGCGGATGTGCCCTGGCCAGCTTGCAGACCGGGCCGTCCGAGTCTAGGCCGTGTCCTTCATCGCGCTGGGCCCGGGGCCATCCCCGCGTCCGCCCCCGCCGATCACAGCTGACGGGAGCCGTCCGGCGAACCGGACCTGGACCACCCGATCGGACCAGTTTTCGGTTCGTCTCTGTTACGAAGCGGCCCTTCCCTGGACACGGATGCGTGGCACAGCTCACCATCGGGCGCCGTGACGTGGCATTTCGCCAGTCAGATGAAGTTTACAAACCAGTACTAGTTGTCTACGGTGTGACAGCTCGTCCCGGTAGCATCGACCGAGGGGAACGATCGATGACCGTCGCCGTATCCCGGTCCGAGGACACGGGGGGAATACCCGCGGGAAAGCTGAGACGCGGGGTGCCCAACCCGCGGATCCCGCTGCCGGTGGTCTCGGTGCCGACAGTGCTGCTGTTCACCGGCGGCGCCATGGTCTGGACAGGCGCCACCTGGCTGGTGGTCAACGAAGCCGCGCCGCTCTGGGTGACCATTCCCCTGCACGCGCTCGTCACCTTCACGATGTTCACCGTGCTGCACGAGTCGACGCATCACGCGGCCGGGCAGTTCACCTGGGTCAACGAACTGCTCGGCAGGCTCGCGATGCCGTTCGTGGCCGGCTACGGCTCCTTCCCCCTGGTGCGCTACATCCATCTTGAGCACCACCGCAACACCAACGAAGACGCCTACACCGATCCGGACGCCTGGACCGCGCACGGCCCGTGGTGGCAGTTGCCGCTGCGCTGGCTGACCATCGACTTCTGGTACGCCCGCTTCTACGTGGCGCGGCAGCGCACGCGGCCGCCGTCGGAGCGGGTCGAGACCGCGGCCGTCCTCTCGCTGAGCCTCGCCGCGTTCGCCTGGCTGGCCGTGACGGGTCACGGCTGGGAACTGCTGGTGGTCTACCTGATCCCGCAGCGCATCGGCCTGGCCGTGCTGGCCTGGTGGTTCGACTGGCTCCCGCATCACGACCTCGGCGAGCAGCGGCAGAACCGGTTCGGCGCCACCCGCGTCCGCGTCGGCCTCGAATGGCTGATGACGCCGATCATGCTGTGTCAGAACTACCACCTGGTGCACCATCTCCACCCGGCGATCCCGTTCTACCGGTACCTGCGCGCGTGGAAGGACAACCGCGACGCCTACCTCGCCAGGGACGTCCCGATCGCGACGGCGTGGGGCCGCGAGCTGACGTCGACGGAGTACCGCGAGTGGCGGCAGCTCACCGGTTCGTTCGACGAGGACCCGCCCGCTCCCGAGCCCCGGCAGCCGAGCCTGTTCCACTCGCTGCGGGTCTCCGACGTCCTGCCGCTGTGCGAGGGCGCCGTCACCGTGACGTTCGAGGTGCCGGAACGGCTGCGGGAGACCTTCCGGTTCACCCCCGGCCAGCATCTCGTCATCCGCGCGGAGGTCGACGGGGAAGAGGTGCGGCGCGCCTACTCGATCTGCTCGACACCGGACTCGGGGGTGCTGCGGATCGCGATCAAGCACCAGCTCGGCGGCGCGTTCTCGACGTTCGCCACCAGGGAGCTCGCCGCGGGCGACGTACTGGAAGTGCTGCCCCCTGACGGGATGTTCACGCTAACTCCCGCAAAGGGCCGCTCCGGCCGGTACGTCGCGCTCGCCGCCGGGAGCGGGATCACGCCGATCCTGTCGATCCTGACCGCGACCTTGCGGGACGAGCCGAACAGCAAGGCGACCCTGCTGTACATCAACACCTCCGGCGCCAGCACGATGTTCGCCGCCGAACTCGGCGTCCTCGCCGCGCAACTGGGCGGGCGGCTGCACGTCGTGCACTACCGCACCGACGAACGCGACCCGGACCTGCGCACGCCGCGGCTCGAGAAGCCGTTCGACATCGTCGGCGAGGCACTGGCGATCTCGCACGAGCGCTACCAGCGCGGCCGTCTCGACAGCACCCGCCTCCGCGCGCTGCTGCAGGCCCGGCTGCATCCGGCGAAGGTGGACGACTGGTTCCTGTGCGGCCCGCGCGACCTCGTCGACATGGCCCGCCGGACGCTGGCGGACCGGGACGTCCCCGAAGAGAACGTCCACTTCGAGCTGTTCCAAGGCGCGCTTCCCGTCCGCCCCTCGCGGCGGCCGGGCCCGGTGCTGACCGTGACCGCGGGCGGGAAGACCGCCGAAATCCCCGCGACGGACGGCGAAACCGTCCTCAGCGCCGCGCTGCGACACGGCGTCGACGCGCCGTACGCGTGCATCGGCGGGGCTTGCGGGACGTGCCGGGCGACGGTGGTGCGCGGCAGCGCGCGGATGGACGTGCACTACGCGCTCGGGGACGAGGAGGTCGCGGCCGGGCGGATCCTGACCTGCCGGGCGGTGGCGACTTCGGACGAGCTGAGCGTGGACTACGACCGCTGAGGTCGCTCTTCTCGGCAGGGAGTCTTGGTCCGTGAAGGCCTCCTTGCCTACCCTGAAGGTAGTGAAGGAGGCCTTCACGGACTTCGGCCACGCATGGCACCCCGGTCACTGGCCCGGAGGCGTCCCGTCCTGCGGCGGCCCCTGGTCCTCCCCCGTCGACTCCCGCACCGACTGCGCGGTCGCGGTCGTGCCGGACGTCGTGGCGACGACGGTGACGGTGTCCCCGGTCGCGACGCCGCTCACCACCGACGAGTCGATCGTGTAGACCTTGCTGAACCCGTCGTCGCTCACCGCGGTCAGCGACGTCGCGCTCAGTTCGGTCACCTTCCCGGTCTGCGTGAGCTGCGTGGTGTAGCCGCCATTCCCGTCCGAGACGACGTACTCGCCGTGAAGGGCACGGGAACCGCCGGGCCCGCCCATACCCGCCCCACCGCCCGGCGCGGCGGAGGCGACATCGGCGTCGGCCGACGAACCGGCGGCCCAGATCGCCGCCCCGCCACCGAGGGCGAGGACCGCCGCAGCGCCACCGGCGATGACGGCCTTGCGCTTCCCGCCCCGAGCGGGCGACGGAGCACCCCAGTCCGAAGTGGACGGAGTGGACGGAGCGGGCTGGGTGGTCGGCGTGTTTTCGTTCATGGTCTTCGACTCCTGTGGTCTCGTCGTTGCCTCCACCGTCCGTATCGCGGCTGTGCCGGGCCTGTGCCCGCCGTCAGACCTTTCTGTGACCCACGCGCACAGCCCCCCAGCACACAGCGAGCTCACAGGCGGGACACAACGCGCACATACGACCTCGGCGCACGCTCGAGGGCATGGCACCCGGTCCGGTCCCGACCCCCGGCCCGCGCCGGTGGTCCCGGCCCGGGCGGCTTTCCCTGCGCACCAGACTGACCGGCTCGATGGTGCTGTTGCTGACCTTCGTCTGCCTGGTGATCGGCGTCGCGAGCGAAATCGCGCTGCGGTCGTTCCTCACCGGTCAGATCGACAGCCAGCTCTCGGCCGCCTCGGCCCGCGCCCACGACTACGCGAACCGGCCGCCGGATGGTCTGCCCGGTTTCGGCCCCGACCCGCTCAACGCGCCGGGCCAGGCGTCGGGGACGCTGAGCGTCCGCTTCACCGGCGACAAGGTGCTCTACGCCGGATTCCTTTCGGTCAAAGGACTTCCCGAGGGTCTGTCGGCCGAGCAGGAGACGCGGTTGCGGTCCGTTCCGGTTGACACGCCGCCGACGTCGCTCGCGCTCGGGGAACTCGGCGACTACCGGCTGCAGGCCGTCTCGATCCCCGGCGGCGTGGTCGTCACCGGGCTCCCGCTCGAACCGGTGCAGGACACCTTGGCCACGGTCGGGTGGATCCTGTTCGGGGTCGCGGCGGCAGGCGTCACCGGCGCCGGGTTCCTCGGCGCGTTCGCGGTCCGGCGCACGCTGCGGCCGCTCGACCGGGTCGCGGCGACGGCGGGCCGCGTGTCGGCGATGCGACTCGACCGCGGCCAGGTCGCGCTTTCCGTGCGGGTGCCCGAGATCGACACCGATCCGCGGACCGAGGTCGGCCAGGTCGGTTCGGCGCTGAATCACATGCTCGGGCATATCGCACAGGCGTTGGAAGCGCGGCAGGCCAGTGAGACCCGCGTCCGCCGGTTCGTCGCGGACGCGAGCCACGAACTCCGCACCCCGCTCTCGGCGATCCGCGGGTACGCCGAACTCGCCGGCCGCGGCAGCGCGCTGGTCCCGCCGGAGGTCGCGCGTTCGATGTCGCGGATCCAGTCCGAGGCCGCCCGGATGACCACCCTGGTCGAAGACCTCCTCCTGCTGGCGAGGCTCGACGCCGGACGGCCGCTCGAAGCGGGCGAGGCCGATCTCACCCGGCTGACCGCGGACGCCGTCGGGGACGCGCACGTCGCCGGTCCCGAACACCGCTGGGAACTGCGTCTCCCCCCGGAACCCGTGCTGGTCCGCGGCGACGTCCAGCGTCTGCACCAGGTGCTGGCGAACCTGCTGTCCAACGCGCGCACGCACACCCCGCCGGGCACCACGGTGATCACCGAACTGGGCCGCTCCCGCACCGGGGCGGCGGTGCTGACCGTCACCGACGACGGGCCCGGTATCGCGCCCGAACTCCTGCCGAGCGTGTTCGAACGCTTCGCCCGCGGAGACTCCTCGCGGTCGCGGATCGCGGGCAGCACCGGGCTCGGCATGGCGATCGCGTCGGCCATCGTCGTGGCCCATCACGGCACGATCGAGGTGCACAGCCGTCCCGGGCACACCGAGTTCGCCGTCCATCTTCCGGTGATCGGATCCTCACAGCGGGTGCACAGCTTCGGCACAACCCCACCCCAGGTCGAGATCCGACGCTGAGGCCATGACCCTCCTCGCCTCCCGCGACGAAGCCGATCAAGCCGCTCCACCCGCCCGAGGCAGGCCCGCCGACCCGCGCTGGATCCGGCCCTCCCTCGCCGCTCTTCTGCTCGCGACCGCCGTCCTCTATCTGTGGAACCTCGGCGGATCCGGCTGGGCCAACGCCTTCTACTCGGCGGCGGCCCAAGCGGGATCGCTGAGCTGGAAGGCGTTGTTCTTCGGCTCCAGCGACGCCGCGAACGCGATCACGGTCGACAAGACACCGGCCGCGTTGTGGGTGATGAGCCTTTCCGCGCGCCTGTTCGGCGTCAACCCCTGGAGCATCCTCGTACCGCAGGCGCTGATGGGTGTCGGTTCGGTGGCCCTGCTTTTCGCCGCGGTGCGCCGGACGTCCGGCCCGGCCGCGGGCCTGCTGGCGGGCGCCGTCCTCGCGCTCACCCCGGCCGCCGCGCTGATGTTCCGGTTCGACAACCCCGACGCCCTGCTCGTCCTGCTCCTGGTGGCCGGCGCCTATTGCGTCGTCCGCGCGCTGGAGGAGGCGAGCCCGCGCTGGCTGGCACTGGCCGGGGTCGCCGTCGGATTCGGCTTCCTCGCCAAGATGCTGCAGGCGTTCCTGGTGCTGCCCGCGTTCGGGCTCGCCTACCTGATCGCCGCGCCGACGTCGGTCGGGCGCCGTCTGCTGCACCTGGCAGGAGCGCTGGGCGCGACGATCGTCTCGGCGGGCTGGTACCTCGCCGTCGTGGCGCTGTGGCCCGCCGCCGACCGGCCGTACATCGGCGGCTCGCAGGAGAACAGCCTGTGGGAACTCGTCTTCGGCTACAACGGTTTCGGCCGCATCACCGGTGACGAGGTCGGCAGTGTCGGCGGCGGCGGCAACGGCGGCTGGGGCGGTACCGGCTGGGACCGGTTGTTCGGCAGCGAGATGGCGGGCGGGATCGCCTGGCTGCTCCCCGCCGCCGTCATCGCGCTGGGCGCCGGGCTGTGGTTCACCCGCCGCGCCCCGCGCACCGATCGCGGCCGGGCGGCGCTGATCGTGTGGGGCGGCTGGTTCCTGGTGACGGCCGTGGTGTTCAGCTACATGGGCGGCATCATCCACGCCTACTACATGATCGCGCTCGCCCCGGCGATCGCCGGGCTCGTCGGGATCGCGGGCACGCGGTTGTGGCGGGCACGGGGGAATCCGGCCGCCGCGGGTGCCTTGAGCGCCGGGATCGGGCTGACCGCGCTGACGGCGTATCTTGTGCTCTCGCGGCAATCCGACTGGCTTCCCGGACTGGCGATCACGATCCTCGTGGCCGGCCTCCTGTGCGCGTTCCTGGTCTTCTTCGCCGCACGATTATCCGATGCGGCAAGGCGTCTGGTCGCCGTCGGCGCACTGGTCACCGTTCTCGCGGGCACCGGCGCGTACACGGTCGCGACAGCGGCCACCCCGCATTCCGGCGCGCTGCCCTCGGCTGGTCCGGCGACCGGACGCGGCATGGGCCCGGGTGGCGGCAGCCTCGTCATCGGCGGGCAGGGCGGGCAGATCGTCCGCGGCGGACCGGGTGGAGGACTGCTCGACACCAGCTTGCCCGGCGACAACCTCGCCGCTCTCCTGGGAAAGGACAGCGCGGACTACACCTGGGCGGCGGCGACGGTCGGCTCCAACAACGCGGCGGGCTACCAGCTCGGCGGCGGGGCGCCGGTGATGGCCGTCGGCGGGTTCAACGGCACGGACCCGGCCCCCACCCTGGAACAGTTCCAGGAGTACGTCCGAAGTGGACAGATCCACTACTTCCTCGGTGACGGCATGATGATGCGCGGGGAGACCGGCAGCGACGCCGCCGAGCGGATCGCCGAATGGGTCGCGGAGACCTATACACCGACCACTGTGGACGGTGTCACCGTCTACGACCTGAGCCGGTGAATCCCGTGACGGAACACAGCGACGGCACAGCTCCGGCACAAGCCGGCCTCAGCGCGATGGCCGAGATTGACGCTATGACAGCCGCGATCCTCTCCGGCGCCGAAACCGGCCGCCGCCCCGCCATCGCCCCGACCGGCACGGCCGTTCTCGACGTCGTCATCCCGGTCTACAACGAGGAAACCGACCTCGAACCGGGCATCCGACGACTGCACGCGTACCTCGTCGAACAGTTCCCGTACCCGTTCCGGATCACCGTCGCGGACAACGCCAGCACGGACGGCACCCTGCGCGTCGCCGAACGGCTGAGCCGCGAGTTCGAGGACGTCGAAGTCCGCCACCTCGAAGAAAAGGGGCGCGGCCGGGCGTTGCGCGCCGTCTGGTCCACTTCGGACGCTCCAGTGCTGGCCTACATGGACGTCGACCTCTCGACCGATCTGGCCGCGCTCGGCCCCCTTGTCGCGCCGCTGCTGTCCGGGCACTCCGACCTCGCCATCGGCAGCAGGCTCGCCCGCGGCGCACGGGTGGTGCGCGGACCGAAACGGGAGTTCATTTCCCGCTGCTACAACCTGATCCTGCGCGGCACGCTGGCGGCGAGGTTCAGCGACGCGCAATGCGGGTTCAAGGCGATCCGCGCCGACGTCGCCGAGCGGCTGCTCCCCCACATCCAGGACACCGGCTGGTTCTTCGACACCGAATTGCTGGTACTGGCGCAAAAGGCCGGACTGCGGATCCACGAGGTCCCGGTGGACTGGGTGGACGACCCGGACTCGTCGGTGAACATCGTCGCCACCGCGACCGCCGACCTCAAAGGCATCGCGCGGCTGACCAAGGCGACGCTGACCGGCCGGATCCCGATCAGCGGCCTGCGCGAACAGCTCGGCCGCGCCCCGATCCAAGTACAGGCACCGGGAGTGGCGCCGAGCCTCGTGCGGCAACTGGTGCGGTTCGCCGCCGTCGGCGTCGCCAGCACCGTCGCCTACCTCGTGCTTTTCCTGCTGCTGCGGACGTTCACCGGCGCCCAGGTGGCGAACTTCGTCGCGCTGCTCGTGACGGCGATCGGCAACACCGCGCTCAACCGGCGCCTGACCTTCGGCATCCGCGGCAAGGAAGGCGCCGGGCTGCACCAGTTCCAGGGTCTCATCGTGTTCGGCCTCGGGCTCGCGCTCACCAGCGGCGCGCTGGCGCTGCTGCACACGATGACGGCCCCCGGACTGCCGCTTGAGACCACCGTGCTCGTGCTCGCGAACCTCACGGCCACCGTTCTGCGATTCCTGTTGCTGCGCGGCTGGGTCTTCCGCTCGTCCCGCCGCCGGCCCGCCACCGAAATGGAGAGCTGACCCCATGACCACCGCACTCGCTTCCCGGGTGGAGCCCCGCCCCGCCGAGGAAGACGTCGCGAAGCCGCCTGGCCGCTGGGTCCGTCCCGCGGTCTTCGGCCTGCTGGCCGCCACCGCGCTGCTGTACTTCTGGAACCTGACCGCCTCCGGCTACGGCAACTCGTTCTACGCGGCGGCGGTGCAGTCCGGCACGCAGGACTGGAAGGCGTGGCTGTTCGGCTCCCTCGACGCCGGGAACGTGCTGACCGTCGACAAGCCCCCGGCCGCGCTCTGGGTCACGACGGCGTTCGCCCGGATCTTCGGCTTCTCCAGCTTCACCGTGCTGGCCCCGCAGGCGTTGATGGGGGTCGCTTCGGTCGGCCTGCTGTACCTGACGGTCAAACGGACCTCCGGGCCGGTCGCCGGTCTGTTCGCCGGGGCGGCGTTCGCGCTCACCCCGGTCGCCGCGCTGATGTTCAAGTTCAACAACCCGGACGCGTTGCTGACGCTGCTGCTGATCGCCGGCGCGTACTGCACGATCCGAGCGATCGAAAAGGCGAGCCCGCGCTGGCTGGTCCTCGCCGGTGTCGCCATCGGGTTCGGCTTCCTGACCAAGATGATGCAGGCGTTCCTGGTGCTGCCCGCGTTCGGCCTCGCCTACCTCATCGCCGCGCCGGCGTCACTGGGCAAACGCTTGCTCCACCTGCTCGCCGCGGTCGTTTCGGTGGTCGTCTCGGCAGGCTGGTTCATCGCGCTGGTCGACCTGTGGCCGACAAGCTCACGGCCGTACATCGGCGGTTCGACCGACGACAGCCTGCTCGAACTGGCACTGGGCTACAACGGGCTCGGCCGGATCTTCGGCGGAGGCCGCGGCGGCGGCACCATGGTGGTCGGGACCACAGGCGGAGGCATGGTCGAGACCACAGGCGGGGGCATGGGCGGGAACGTCGGCTTCGGCGGCGAAAGCGGCCTGACCCGGATGTTCGGCGCCAGCTTCGGCGGCGAGGTGTCGTGGCTGCTGCCCGCCGCGCTGATCGGGCTGGTCGCGGGGCTGTGGTTCACCCGGCGGGCCGCCGGGACCGACCGGACGAGGGCCGCGCTGGTCGTCTGGGGCGGCTGGATGCTCGTCACCGCGCTGGTGTTCAGCTACATGGGCGGCATCGTGCACCCGTACTACGCCGTCGCGCTGGCGCCGTCGATCGCCGCCGTGGTGGCGATCTCCGGGACCTCGTTGTGGCGCGGCCGGGCACATCTCGCGCCGAGGGTGTTCCTGTCGCTGATGATCGCGGCCAGTGCGGTCTGGGCGTACATCCTGCTGGACCGTAACGCCGACTGGTTGCCCGCGCTGCGCTGGATCATCACCGGGCTCGGCCTGGTGACCGCGACCGTCGTGCTGGTGGGTGTCCCGCCGCTGCGCAAACTCGTCGCCGTCGTCGCGACGGTCGCCGTGCTGACCGTCGGCCTCGGCACTGCCGCGTATGCCGTCGAAACCGCTTCTCAAGCGCATTCCGGCTCGATCCCGACGTCCGGCCCCGCCACCGGCGGTGACCGCGGCATGGGCGGGCCGGGTATGGAAGAAGAGGGCTCGTCCGCCGAGATCGGGGCCGCGCTGGCCGCGACCACGACGAAGTGGGCGGCGGCGACGTCGAGTTCGCAGTCCGCGGCGAACCTGGAACTCGCGAGCGGGAAGTCGGTGATCGGCATCGGCGGCTGGAGCGGCTCGGATCCGGCGCCGACCCTGGCCGAATTCCAGCAGTACGTGGCCGACGGCGACATCACCTACTACGTCGAAGGCGGCCGCGGCGGTGGCCCCGGTGGCGGCTCGAACGAGATCTCCGAATGGGTCGCGGCGAACTTCGCCGCCACCACGGTCGGCGAGCAGACGGTGTACCACCTGCTTTCCTGAAAATGCTTCGACAAACGTTGGGGCGCACGGGAATCCTGGACGGCGTGAATCGGCCGTACCGCTGGGACCTCGTGCGCCCCGACCAGCTCGGGACGCTGGTCGAACGCGCCGGAAAACCGTCGCTGTGGTTCCTGGACGAGCTGATCGAATGCGCCGCGAAGGTGATCGCCCGCGCCGGTGACGCGGACCTGTACTTCGTCGGCCGCTCGGCGGACAGCGTGTACGACCTGCTGAGCGGAACGCCGTGGCGGGAACGGATCCACCGGCTGCCGCTGTCCTTCGCGGGCATCCGCGAAGGCCTGACGGCCGCCGACGTCGCCCGGCTGCGCGCCAACCTCACCGCGGCGGGGCTGAGCCCGCACGACCTGGCGCGCGGACGGCCGAAGGTCTTCGTCGACCTCGTCTACACAGGACAGACGTTCACCGAGCTGTACGGGGTGCTGCGGGACTGGATCGAGGACGAACGCGAGGCCTGGAACGTCATCCGCGGCAGGCTCCGCTTCCTCGGGATCACCATCCGCGAAGACACGGACCCGTCGGCGTTCCGCTGGCAGCAGCACTTCGGCTGGCCCGCCGAACTGCCCGCGAACGGTGTCCGGAACATCTCGCTCGGCTGGCCGGTCTGGCACTACTTCGGCGACGTGCAGGCCAAACTCACCGCCTCCTTCCCTCGGCCGCGCTGGTCGGACGAGAACGGCAGCGCGCCGGAGCATTCGGAGCCGCGATTGCGCGGGCTGGCCGAGGCGGTCGCGATCGTCGAGGCGGGGCGTTCGAGGGCCGCGCGGGACCTGCTGGTGCGGCACCTGCGGAGCGAACCCGCGATGGCCGAGAGCTGGCTGCGGACGTTGATCACGCGCCTGCGGTAGCCGACCGATAGGCGGTTATCACCCAACCCTCAGCCGCCACACAGGAAACAGGCGGACGCTGGAAGCAGGCGATCACCCAGGGGTGAGGAGAAGACCATGAGGGAACTTCCACACTGGCACACGGCGAGCGCGCAGGGGCCGCGCAAGCACAACGCGGACGCCGTCGGGGCGTATGCGGCCGCGGGCGGGGCGGGAATCGTGTTCGCGCTGGCCGATGGAGTCGGAGATCACCCGAACGCGGCACACGCGGCGCGAACGGCGGCTTCCGCGGCGGCCCGGGCGCCGGTCGAGCAGGGCGCCGTCGCGGCTGTTTTGGCTGCTCAGAGGGCTGTTCTGGAGCTCGGCGGGACCGGTGACTGCGTCCTCGTCGTGGCCGTCCCGACCGACGAGGGGTATGGCGTCGCGTGGGTCGGGGACGCCCGGGCGTACGCTTGGGACGGTTACACCGTGCGGCAGGTGACGAAGGACCATACGATCGCGCAGTACTTCCGCGACCACGGCCAACCCGTGACACCGCGGATGGAACACGTCGTCACCACCAGCGTCCGCACGGCCGGTACTCACGAGATCGGCACGGCCACCGTCACGACCGGAGGGCTCCTGCTCACCAGCGACGGTGTGCACAAGACGCTCGACGGGCCGACCATGCTCGACATCCTCGGGATGCCGGGCGGGGCGGCCACGGAGCTGGTGCGGACGGCGATCTCGCTCGGTGGCTCCGACAACGCCACCGCGATCGTGGTGGATCCGCCCAGCGCGGATCTCACCACGGAAAAGTTTCGCGTCGCGGCCTGAACCGGGCGGTCAGGCCGCGACGCGATCCCTTTTGAGTTGCCGGTACTCGCGCAGCACCAGAACGACGATCACGACGTCGAGGGCCGCGAAGAACGGCAGCGCGAGCGAGTGCGTGTGGATCGCGCGGAAGACCTCGTAGACCACGAACGCCGAGAGCACGACGGCGGCCACGGGGTAGGCGCGCATGATCTTGCGCGCCAGCGCCCAGACCAGGCCGAGCTTGATGAGCCCGTGCGCGACGAGGTACACGACGGCGAAGGTCCGGCCCTCGACGAAGTGACCGGCCGCGAGTTCGAGGTGCCGGGCCAGCGCCCCCTCGGGGTCGCCGAGCAGGTCCCGGGTGACCACGGCGTGCGCGAAACCGGTGATCACCGACGCCGGGACGACCATCAGGACGAGCCCGCCCACCAGCTGCAAGGCGCCATCGAGCCCCTTCAGGGTGATGGCGATCCGGAACAGCTTCTCGGTGCTCATGGGCGCTCCCTCCGCGATCACCTCACCCTGCCTCACCCTGCCGCCGGCCGCAGCCGCCGTCACCGGAACAGGCGGTCCCCGCAGGTCCGGCACCGCTCGTGGCGCGCCGTCCGGCCGGAGGGGTCCCTGCCGTAGAAGGGAAAGCACGGCGCACCGCAGACGGCGAGGTAGATGCGCCCGCACCGCAACGGCCGCGTGCCGACGTGGTGTGCCACGGCCAGTGCCTGGTGGCGCTCGCCCGCTTCGGGCAGCCAGCCGTCTTCGGGCAGCTTCGCGAGCACGTCGGCGTCGACGTCGTCCGAGCGGCGGAGCAGGGCCGCGCCGAGGTCGGTGAGCCGTTCCCCGAGATCACGGAGGACGTCGGCGCGTGGCACGTCGTCCTCGACCATCCGGGTGACGAAAGTGATGTCGGTGCCCAGGGAGCCGTGGAGGTCCCGGAGCCGGTCGAGCAGGCGGTGATCCATGCCTTCCCATTAAGGCGTTGCCGCGGAGGAAGAAAAGCCGCGCCTTACGCCGTGTAGGTGATCCGGCCGTTCATCACGGTGGTGGCGACGGGGATCTCGCGCAGCCCGGCCGGGGAAAGCTTCGACGGATCCACCGCGGTGACGACCAGATCCGCGACGTCCCCGACGGCCACTCCGGTCCGGCCGCCGGACGCCGCCGTGAGCGCGGCTTCCAGCGGCATCGCCTGCTCGGGGTGCCACGGCGGGCGGTCGTCGTCGGTGCGGCTGACCGCCGACGCGATCGCGTCCCAGGGGTCCAGCGGCGCGACCGGCGCGTCCGAGCCGAACTCCAGGGTCACCCCGGAGCGATGCAAAGCGCCGTAAGGGAAGGCCCGATCGGTCCAGCCGTGCCAGTGCCTGTCGGCGACGTCGCGGTCGTCGGGCTGATGGGCGGGCTGCACACTCGCCACGACACCCAGTTCGGCGAAACGCGCGACGTCCTCGGCGCGCAGCAACTGCGCGTGCTCGATCCGGCCCGGGCACCCGACGCCTCCGAAGGCGTCGAGCGCGATCTTGTTGGCGTGGTCGCCGATCGCGTGCACCGCCGGTGCGAGTCCGTTCTCGAAAGCCTTGCGCATCAACGGTTCCAGCTCGTCGGGCGGCAGTTCGAGCAGCCCGTGGGAGTCGGTTCCGGCGTAGTGCCCCACGCAGTACGCGGTGCGGGTGTTCAGCGAACCGTCGACGAACAGTTTGAACGGGCCGACCGTGAGCAGTCCGCCGGTGTCTTCGAGGACGTCGCCGGTGCGGTGGCCGCGTTCGACGGCGGTCTCGAGGAGGTACTTCGCGATCACGCAGGAAACCCGGACCGGCAAGGGTTTCCTGGCCAGCCGTCGCCGCCAGTCGGTGACCGTGTCGGCGTACTCGTAGTCGACGATCTTGGTGACGCCGCGGGCGGCCGCCGCGTCGAGCGCGTCGGCGACCCAGCCGTCGATGACGTCTTCGGGGGCGATGGGGAGTTCGGCCGTCGCGCTCATGCAGTCGTTCTCCAGCAGCACGCCGGTCGGGTGCTCGCGGCCGATGAGCTTGAGCGCGGCGGGGCTGAGCCACAGCGTGTGGAGGTCGGCGCCGAACAGGGCGACGGGGTGCCCGGGCAGGGCCTTCTGCAGCAGGTCCTTGTGCGGGGCGTCGGGCCAGAGGCCGTCGCGGAACCCGGCGCCGAGCACGAGATCGCCGGGTGGCACGGGATGCGCCAGCAGGTGGGCGAGCACGAGATCGACGGTGTGCGCGGCGGACGTCGCCTCCCCCAGCGGGATCCGGCGGCGCGCGGCCGACCACTGCGCGGTGTGCACGTGCGCGTCGACGAGGCCGGGCAGCAGCGTGCCGCCGTGCCCGTCCAGGATCTCCGACGCCTCACCCGCCTGCCCGGGGCCCGCGACGGCCGCGATCCGGCCGTCCTTGATCAGCACGTCCGACAGGGAACCCGCCAAGCCGACCCGGACCCGGCGCACCAGAAGATCGTCCACTCCCCCACCTTGCCAGCCGGTCCGCGTTTCGTCCTCTGAATGCGAAGGGTCAAGAGCGGGCGAAGGTGAGCTTCCCGAGCGCGGCGACCAAGGGCGCGAGTTCGGGGAGTTCCTCGGCGGCGGCCAGCGCCTCGGCGAGCACGGTGTCGTGCGTCGGCCTCGCGGCCGCGAGAAGCTCCTGTCCCGCCGGGGTGACCTCCGTGTAGATCCCGCGCCGGTCGTCCGCGCACAGGTAGCGCTGCAGCAGTCCCCGGTCCTCCAGCCGCGACACCAGCCGCGTCGTCGCCGACTGGCTGAGCACGACGGCGTTCGACAGCTGGTTCATCCGCAGATGGAAGCCGTCCTGACGGGCGAGCACGTCCAGCACGGTGTACTCGGTGACGGACAGTTCGTGCTTCTGCGCCAGCGCGCGCTCGAGCGCGTCCTCGATCCGCGCGTGCAGCGCGGCCAGAGTCCGCCAGCCTTGCGCGCGCGCCTCCACGGCGTCGTCGGCCAGTGACACGGTTCACCTCTTCCCCGGTTGCCCGAGCTTTGTTGCGTCGTGCATCATCAAGCGTGTGCAATATACGGCGTGTGCAACTATTTCAGACGCTTGTAGTTGCTCACGCCAGTCAACACCACTCTACGGGAAGAAGTGAGCCTCCAATGCCTGCCGCTCTGCTCGCACTGGCGATCAGCGCCTTCGGTATCGGCACCACCGAGTTCGTGATCATGGGCCTGTTGCCCGAGGTCGCGGGCGACTTCGGCGTCTCGATCCCCTCCGCGGGGCTGCTGATCTCCGGCTACGCGCTCGGCGTAGTGGTCGGCGCCCCGGTGCTGACCGCCCTCGCGTCGCGGGTGCCGCGCAAGACCGTCCTGGTCGGCCTGATGGTCCTGTTCATCGCCGGCAACGTCGTTTCCGCGCTGGCCCCCACCTACGGCCTGCTGATGACCGGCCGCGTGGTCGCCGCGCTCTCGCACGGCGCGTTCTTCGGCGTCGGCGCTGTCGTCGCGTCCTCGCTGGTCGCGGCGAACAAACAGGCCAGCGCCATCGCCCTGATGTTCACCGGGCTGACCGTCGCCAACGTCCTCGGCGTCCCCGCCGGCACCGCGCTCGGCCAGGCGTTCGGCTGGCGCTCGACGTTCTGGGCGGTCAGCGTCCTCGGCGTGATCGGCCTGATCGGGATCCTCGCGCTGGTCCCCGCGCAGGCGACGACGAAGAGCGCGGGCCTGCGCAGCGAACTCGCCGTGTTCCGGCGTCCGCAGGTGTGGCTCGCGCTGGCGATGACCGCGCTCGGGTTCGCCGGGGTGTTCGCGTCCTTCACCTACATCGCCCCGATGATGACCGAGGTCGCGGGCTTCTCCCCCGGCGCGGTGACCTGGCTGCTCGTGCTGTTCGGCGGCGGGCTGTTCGTCGGCAACCTGCTCGGCGGCAAGGCGGCCGACCGGGCGCTGATGCCGAGCCTCTACGTCATCCTCGCCGTGCTCGCGGCCGTGCTGATCGTGTTCGTCTTCACCGCGCACGCCCAGCTCCCCGCCTCGATCACCATCGCCGTCTTCGGCGCCGCCGGTTTCGCGACCGTCGCGCCGCTGCAGGCCCGCGTCATGGACAAGGCCGAAGGCGCGCCCGCGCTGGCTTCGGCCGCCAACATCGCCGCGTTCAACCTCGGCAACGCGGCGGGCGCGTGGCTCGGCGGCCAGGCCATCGAAGCCGGGCTCGGCTACACCGCGCCCAACTGGATCGGCGCCGCGCTGGCACTCGCCGGACTGCTGGTCGCGGTCATCTCAGGCATGCTCGACCGCGGGCGGCGAAAGGCTCGTCGCGCCGAACTGGCCCCCGCCGCCTGACCCGTCAAACCCCACGAAAGGAACGCAAGTGACCGACATTCCCACCGTCAAGCTGAACAACGGGGTGGAGATGCCGCAGCTCGGGTTCGGCGTCTTCCAGGTGCCGGACGAGGAGACCACCGCCGCGGTCAAGGCCGCGCTGGACGCGGGCTACCGCAGCATCGATACCGCCGCCGTCTACGGCAACGAAGCGGGCGTCGGCAGGGCACTCGCCGAGTCCGGGATCGCCCGCGACGAGCTGTTCGTCACCACCAAGCTGTGGAACAGCGAGCAGGGCTACGACGCCACGCTGAAGGCGTTCGACGTCAGCCTGGAGAAGCTGGGCTTGGAGCAGCTGGACCTCTACCTGATCCACTGGCCGACACCGGAGCGCGACCTCTACCGCGACACGTGGAAGGCCTTCGAGAAGCTCTACGCCGACGGCCGGGTGCGCGCGATCGGCGTGTCCAACTTCCAGCCCGTCCACCTCGAACGCCTGCTCGACGCCGGTTCCGTGACCCCGGCGGTCAACCAGGTCGAGGTGCACCCGTACCTGCAACAGGCCGCGGTGCGCGAGTTCGACGCGAAGCACGGCATCGCGACCGAAGCGTGGAGCCCACTGGCCAAGGGCGGCGACCTGCTCGGCGAAGACGCGGTGAAGGCGCTGGCCGCCAAGCACGGCCGCACTCCGGCGCAGGTCGTCCTGCGATGGCACCTGCAGCTCGGCAACGTCGTGATCCCGAAGTCCGTGACGCCGTCTCGGATCAAGGAGAACCTCGACGTCTTCGGGTTCACGCTGTCGGAGGAGGACATCGCTTCGCTTTCCGTGCTGGACCGCGGTCTGCGGACCGGGCCGGACCCCGACACTTTCAACGTCGCCTAAGCGTCTGGTCTCGTGAGTGGCAGGGACGGGTTAGAACCGTCCCTGCCACTCACGAGGTCCTGGGCGGGCTTTCCCAGGTCGCGGGCGTAGCGCTTTGTTTCCGCACGAGCCCGCTGCGTAGCCGGTTACTATTCGGCCGCACAGACGGCACTTGTGCGAAAAGAGGTAACCGGACGATGCAGGCCCGAGGACGCGCCGTCCTCGCGACACTTCTGCTCGTGGCGTTCCCAGTGGTGGTCGTCGCGGTGGGTGTCGCCAGTGTGCTGGCGGGCCTGCGGATCCCGGGCAAAACCGGCGTTTACGTCATGCTCGGCGGGCTCGCGATCATGATCGCGCTCGGTTTCGGGCTGGTGAGCGCGCTGCGGGCACGGCGTCCCCCGATCGAAGGGCCGCGGCTCGACCGCGACGCCCATCCCGCGCTGTGGGAGATGATCGACGACCTCGCCGCACAGGTGAAGACGCGGCCGCCGGACGAGGTCGTGCTGATCGGCGAGATCAACGCGGCGGTCAGCGAGGACGCCCGGTTCCTCGGCCTGCGGCCGGGTCGCCGCACGATGCTGATCGGGCTGCCGTTGCTGGCCGCGATGAGCGTGAGCGAACTGCGCTCGGTGCTCGCGCACGAACTCGGCCACTACAGCGGTGGCCACACCCGGCTGCTCGCGCTGACCTACCGCGGCACGCAGACGCTCGCCTTCACCGTCGACAGGCTGGACGGCGGTCCCGCCAGGGCCCTGCTTTCCGCCTACTCGAAGCTGTACCTGCTCATCGCGCGGTCGGCGAACCGGCGACAGGAACTACAGGCCGACGAGGCGTCCGTGCTCGCCGCGGGAAGCCGGACGGCGGCCGCCGCGCTGCGGAAGGCCGCGACGCTGAGCCCGCTCTGGAAGGACTACTCCGAGCGCTATCTCTCGCTCGGCGCGACGGCGCGGCGCACTCCCGCGGTCCTGCTGGGGTTCCGTTCGTACCTCAACCACCCGGCCCAGCGAGACTGGGTGACCGAGTACGCCGAAGACCTTCTCGACGGCGAAGAGCTCTCGAAGTACGACAGCCATCCGCCGACGAAACGCCGGATCGCCGCGCTGGCCGGGGTGCCGGACAACCCGGTGAAGCCGGACGCGCGGCCGGGCTGGTCGCTGCTGGGCGCGCCGAAGGTCGACGTGCCCGAGGCGGAACTGGACGTGCTGGTCCACGACGTCGGGCCGCGAGCGGACTGGGACGAGGTCGTCAAACGCGCGGGCCGGGCGTCGGTGGCGGAGGGCGCGAGGCTGCTGACCTCCGCCGGGATCGAGAGCAGGCTGGCGCCGCGCGGCACGATCGGCGAGGTCGTGCGGGTCCTGCGCGACGGTGACGCCGACGCGCTCGCCAAACCCCTGCGGGCCCCGTCCCGCCAAGAGGGCCGCGACCTGCTGACCGACTTGTTCGCCGACACCGTCACCGCCGCGATGATCGACAACGGGGTCGCCGCGCACCGGCTGAACTGGGGCGGCGGCTGGGAACTCTGCCTGGGCGACGGCGAACCCTTCGACGTCGCCGAGCTGGTCGGCCCGGCGGTGCAGAGCCCGCGCGCGGTCGACGAACTGGTCAACAATCTGCAGTTGCTGAACGTGCCCGCCGGATACTTCTGCAAACAGGAACCCCGCCTGGATCCCGACCCCGCCGAAGCCCGGATGCTCGGGATGTTCACCGCGCTGAAGGCCAAGCGGAAGCTCTACGACCTGGTCGTCTGCGACAGCGAAGTGGTGCTGCTGCCGATGGCGCGGGCGGTGCTGATCCGCCGGGGGCTCGCCGGGCTGATCGGGGCGCGCGGGGTGTCGGACCGCAAGCGGATCCGGAAGCTGCGGGAACGCGGCCTGGACGATCTGCGGGCCGAACCGGGCGCGCGGCGGATCCCGTTCACCGACATCGTCGCGGGTGGTTTCCCGCGCCGGAAGCTCACCGGCTACCTGACGCTGGAACTCTCCGACGGCGAGACGCTGGAACTGGCGATGACCGGCAACACCGAGGACTTCGGGACCGCCCACGACGAACTGACGGCGTTCTTCAGGTCGCTGAAGGCTTGACCCAGGCTGTCCTTGTGGCGCCGGTACAGACGTCGTGAGTGGCAAGTGTCGTTCTAACCCCACTTGCCACTCACGACCAACCCGACCCACGCGTCACCGCCGCCCCGCCCGCTTGAGGTGCGCTGGGCGCACGTCGCGCTACGACGTCCCTACGGCTTGACCCCAACGCCGCCCAGGCTCAGGTAGTTCAACTGGGTCAGCGGCGCGAGACGCGGCCCCTCCGGCCACCATTCGTGCAGGTGGACCACGCCGGGATCGAGGATCTCCAGCCCGTCGAACAGCGACTCGACCTCCTCGCGGCTGCGGTGCGCCGTGGGGTAGCCGATGCCGGCCATCAGGCCGTCGAGTTTCCGCGCGAACGCGCCGCGTGGACCTTCGCCGTCGGTGTAGTAGTGCGTGAGCAGCATGTACGACCCGGGGGCGAGCGCGTCGACATAGCCGCGGACGATGGCCCGCGCCTCGTCGAGGTCTTCGATGTGGTGCAGCACCGCGTTGAGGAGCACCGCGACCGGGCGGTCGAGTTCGAGATGCTCGGCGATCACCGGATCGCTCAGGGTCTGCTCGGGGTCGCGCAGATCCGCGCCGCTGACGTGCACGAGGTGGTCTTCCAGCAACGCCAGTCCGTGTGCCTGGACCACCGGGTCGTCGTCGACGTAGATGACCAGCGCGTCGGGGTTGTACCGCTGCGCGGTCTGGTGGGTGTTCTCGACGTAGGGCATGCCGGAGCCCAGATCGAGGAACTGGCCGACCTCACGGGTGCCGGCGAGGAACCGGACCACCCGGCTCGCCCAGGACCGGAACTCCTTGGCCACCGCGGCGCCGTCGGGGGCCACCTGGAGGAAGGCCTCGACGGCGAGCCTGTCGATCTCGTAGTGGTCGTGTCCGCCGAGGAGGGCGTCCTTCATCCGGGCGAGATTGGGCTTGTCGTAGTCGAGGGGTGGCAGCGGGCGCCTCGGCATCGACCGGACCTCGTCCGAAGTCATGGACACGCTCCACCCTTCAGCCGTATGTGGATCGTGGTGAACACGGTCCACGGCTCCCTCGACATCGACGGACAGTGCACAGGTTACGACACGGCGTGGGAGGAAGTGAACCTCCCCAAGGGCCTTGCCTACCTGCGATGATCACTTGAAGACAAGTTCGCGCCACGTGCGGCCGCCGTCGACTGTGCGGTAGACGGCCGATCCCCCTGCGGCGTCGGGCAGTCCGTCGACCACCACGCCGGCCCGTTCGTCCGGGAAGTCCAGATCGTTGAGGCAGACCCCGCGGCCGCTGAGCTCCGTCGTCTTCCAGGTCACCCCGCCGTCGACGGTGCTGTGCAGGAATCCGGTGCCACCGCCTTCCGCCGCGACGGTCGCCGCCGCGGGCGAAGCGGCACTGAAACTTTGGTTGATCCCGAGGGTGGGCGCTTGCGCCGTTCCGGTGAACCGCCCGCCGAGCTTCGGCGCCCGCCACAGCCGCCGGACGGTCGCGCCCGGATGCGGTGTCCCCGGTCCCCCGCTGCACAGCGCCAGCACGCGACCCTGCCGGATTCCGCTCAGCAGAGCCGAACTGTCCGCCGGACAGGGCGGCGGCGCGGCGGTGAAGGTCAGCCCGTCGGACGACGTCCAGTACTTCTGGACGCGGTAGTCCGACCCCATCGACACCTGCACGCCGCCGCTGGTGGCGACGTCGCCGTAGGTCGCGGAGCCGGTGACGGTGAACCCCGGGACGGGCGTGAGGACCCGTGTACCGGATGGCCCGGCATACAGCGTCGTCGTCGACGGGCTGCCGAAACCGGTGACCATCGCGAACACCCGCGCGCCCGCTTCGGTGATTTTCGAAATATAGAACGGCTCCCGGATCCCGGCGAGCCGGACGCCGGACCAGGTGCCGCCACCGTCGTGGCTGGCGAGCAACCGGTTGCCGTCGGAGAGGAAGACCTCGTGCTCGTCGATCACCGTGAGTTTGACCTGATTGTGGTTGTCCGGCAACGAGATCGGCGGGGCACCGACGAGCCGCCACCGCTTCCCGCCGTCGGTGCTCGACAGCAGGGACGCGCACCATCCCGGTTTCCCGCACGGTGAGAACCCGAGGACGAACCCGCGCAGCGGTCCGGTCCAGCTCGTCGAAGCGGGCGCGAAACCCTTGGGTACCAGCGAATCGGCGGCGGCGGAGGGAGTGCGGACAGCCAGGGCGGTCACTGCGGTGGCGGCGAGCGCGGCCCACCGGTTCGGCTTCATGACCACGAGACGTGCGGCCCTCGCGGGGGTTGCCCACCGTTCGGGGTGAACCCTCAGATCATCTCCGGTACGCTCTCAAACCTTGTTTCGCCCGGGGCGGGACCGGGTACCCGGCGTTCGGCCGGTGAGACGGAGGTAGCACCGATGGACGACGCGGGTTCGCGCGCTGGCGGTGACGACGAGGAGCCCGATGCGGGGACCACGCAACGCCGCTTCAGCCTGAACGTCCACGACCCGGACCATCCGCCCCGCAAACTCGCCGGCCGGTACGAGATCGGGGATCTGCTCGGCCGCGGCGCCACCGCGAGGGTCTTCCGAGCCCATGACCTGCGCGAACGGCGTGAGGTCGCACTGAAACTGTTCCACGCGGACACGATGACCCGCGACGAGCGCCGCCGGGAGCAGGAGATCCAGACCCTCAGCTCGGTCCGCCACCCCGGGCTCGTCCCGATGTACGACGCGGGCTCCGACGACGGCTACACCTACCTCACGATGCGCCTGATCGAGGGCCCGAACCTGGCCCAGCGCCTGCGGTCCGGCCCGCTCTCCCCGGACGCCGTCGTCGATCTGGCCGCCCGGCTGGCCGACGCGCTCGCCCACGTCCACGCGCACGGCATCACCCACCGCGACCTGAAACCGGCGAACATCCTGCTGGCCGACGACGGCCCGATGATCGGCGATTTCGGGGTGGCACACGCCTTCGACGCGACCAGGGTGACCGAGACCGGCGGTGTCGTCGGCACGGCCGCGTACATGGCGCCCGAGCAGGTCCGCGGCGAGAACGTCGGCCCGCCCGCCGACATCTACGCGCTCGGCCTGGTCCTGCTCGAATGCCTGTCCGGGGAACGGGAGTACACCGGGACGCCGGTCGAGGCCGCGGTCGGGCGGCTGCACCGGCCACCCCGGATCCCCTCCAGGCTTTCGGTGACCATGACGACGTTGCTGCGCGGGATGACCGCGCAGAAGCCCTCGCAGCGCCCGACGGCGGCGGCGATCTCCCGGATCCTGCTGGAGGACTCCACCGGGACGAAGGTCGTGCGTCTCGGGCCGAGCACCCGCAAGCGGGCGGCCGTGGTCGCCGCCATCAGCGCGCCCGCCGCCGCGATCACCGTCGCCGTGCTGCTGACGGGCAGCCAGACCGCGACGAACCCGCCGGTCCAGCCGGGCGGGATGCTTCCTCCGGCGGCGACGGGAACTTCCGGCCCGGTGGCCAGCCAGGGAGCACAGCCCCCGGACGCCGCCGAAACGTCCACCCGTGGCGCGAAAGAAACCCACGGCACCGTCGTGGTGACCGAAGTCGTGCCGGTCTCCGCGAATCCGCCCCAAGCGACCGAAGGCGTCGGCGTCACCTCGGCACCGAGCGACACGACCGCGGCGGGCGGCGACCCGAGCATCTCGGTCAAGCCGAGCAAGACGAAGACCAGGAGCAAGACGAAGACAAGACCCGAGCCCCCTGGCTGAGCACCCGCTCGACCAGGCTGTCCACTGTGGACGATGATGGGAGAGACGGCGATGACCTATCTCAACGACCCGCGTGAACCGCAGGAAGAGATCGTCGAGCGGACGCCTGCCCGGATCCGCGTCGTGCGCGTCGTCAACGCCGTCGTCCACGCGGTGTGCTGGATCTTCGCGCTGGTGCTGCTCGTGCACATCCTGCTCGTGTTCGGGGAAGCCAACCCCGCCAACGGGTTCGCGCGGCTGATCGACCAGTGGTCGCGCGGTGTCTCACTCGGCCTGCGCAACCTGTTCACCCCGGAGGGCCCCAAACTGCGCACCCTGTTCAACGACGGCCTCGCCGCCCTGCTGTGGCTGATCATCGGCGGCGTGGTGACCGACCTCGTCTCGCGGATCGGCCTGCCGGGCCCGAAGCGGGTCTGGTACCGCCGGCCACTCAGCTGAGCGAACCCGGCTTCGCCTCCGGAGCGCCACCGGCCTGGGCCTGCTCGGACTGGGCCTCGGTGGCGTCCGGGGGCGCGGCCTCGGCGGGCCGTTTCCGATCCGGCTCCGGCTCGGTGTCGAAATGCTCACGGCACCACCGGCCGTAGCGTCTCGAATGCACGGTCATCGCGGCACCTCCTCCTCTGCCACCATGATCCCCCATATTTGTGACGTGCGCCACTCGTTTATCCGGGGTCAGCGGGCGAATTCGGTCACGATCTCGGCGCAGAACGCGGGCAGGTCGCCGGGATTCCGGCTGGAGATCAAGCCGTTGTCGTTGACGACCTCCTGGTCGACGACGGTGCCGCCGGCATTGCGGATATCGGTGCGCACACTGGGATACGACGTGAGCGTGCGGCCGCGGACGACGTCGGCCTCGACCAGCGTCCACGGTCCGTGACAGATGACCCCGACCGGTTTGCCGCTGTTCACGAAGTCGCGGACGAAACGGACGGCGTTCTCGTCCACGCGCAGATTGTCCGGATTCATCGTGCCGCCGGGGAGCACGAGCGCGTCGAAGTCGTCGACCGTCACGTCCTTGACGACGCGGTCCACGGTGAACTTGTCCGCCTTGTCGATGTCGCCGTTCATGGCCTGGATCTCGCCGGATTCCAGCGAAACCAACTCGGCCGTCGCCCCGGCATCGGTGACCGCTTCGCGCGGTTCGACCAGTTCGACCTGTTCCACTCCGTCCGCGGCAAGGATGGCCACGCGGCGTCCGTTCAGCGATGTCGTCATGGGATTTCCCTCCTGAAGTCTTCCTCGCCCCCGGACTACCCCGGGCCGAGCCCGCCGAACCATGGGTATGAACCGCGATCACCGCGGGTATTCGCCGCGCATGCGACTTCGGCGAGCGGACCTCGGGGCCCCCGGCATCCGGAGGCGGCGCAGAGGTCGTGGCTTCGGCTATCTGACCCCGGACGGCGGGCCGCTCAAGGACCGGGACACGATCGAGCGAATCGACGCGCTGGCGATCCCGCCCGCGTGGCGGCGCGTGTGGATCTCCCCACTCGAGAACGCCCACATCCAGGCTGTCGGGGTGGACGACGCCGGGCGGAAACAGTACCTCTACCACGGGGAATGGCGACGGGCTCGGGATGAGGAGAAACACGAGCGAGTCCTAGCGCTGGCGCGGAAGCTGCCCAAACTACGCGAAGCGGTGCAAGAGGATCTCGGCGCGCGCGGCCTGAAGCGGGAGCGTGTGCTCGCCGGCGCCTTGCGCATGATCGACCTGGGCGTCTTCCGCACCGGTGGAGAGAGTTACGCCGACGAGCACGGCACCCACGGTGTGGCGACTCTGCTGTGCGAGCACGTCGCACTCCGCGACGAGTGCCTGGTGTGCGACTACCCCGCGAAACACGGGATCCAGCGCAAGGTCCGGCTGCCGGACGAAGCCCTGGTGCGGCTGGTCCGATCGCTGCGGCGTTCGCGCGGCGGGAACGCCCGTCTGCTCGCGTACCGCGACGGCGGCGACTGGCACGAGGTCAGGGCGGGCGACATCAACGGACGACTCCGGGAACTCGTGGGCGAGGGCTTCACCGCGAAGGATCTTCGCACCTGGAACGCCACGGTGCTCGCCGCTTCCGCGTTCGCGGGGCTGGACAAACCGTCCAGCGAGCGAGGCATGAAGCGGACAGAGAAGGCCGTGATGGCGGAGGTCGCCGAAGGCTTGGGCAATACTCCCGCCGTCGCCCGCCGGTCCTATGTGGACCCTCGCGTGATCACGGCGTACCACCAGGACCGGACCATCGCGCGTGCGACGCGGAGAGCGGAGAAGGCGGCCGATCCGAACGAGGCCCGCGACATCGTGGAGCGGGCGGTGGTGCGGCTACTGAACGGGGCGTGAGGCCTCGATGGCGAGGACGGCGATGTCGTCGTGCGTCCCGCTGCCGAGCCACTCCCGCACCGCGGAACGGACCCTCCCGACGACCTCGCGGCCGGACAGCCCCCGGCACCCGGTCAGCAGTTCGCGCAGCCGTTCGTCCCCGAACAGGTCCGACGGCCGCTCGTGGTGGCGCGCTTCGGTGATCCCGTCGGTGTAGAGCAGGCAGACGTCGCCCTCGGCGAGCCGGATGGCCGTCTCGGCGAACCGGGCCTGCGGCGAGATCCCGACCAGCGTGCCGGGCAGGGTGATCTCGTCGATCCCGCCGCGGCGGCGCACCACCAGCGGCGCGGGATGCCCGCCGGAGGCCAGGGTGACGCCGAGGCCGTCTTCGCCCGCCAGCACCGAACCGAGCACCAGCGTGGCGAACCGGCCGCTGCCGCCGGTGATCAGCAGGGAGTTGAGCAGTCTCAGCAAGGTCGTGTTGTCGTGCTCGACGAGATCGAGCGCGGCGAGGGTCTGCCGGACCCGGCCGGTGAGCGCGGCCGCCTCGGCGCCCTTTCCGCAGACGTCGCCGAGGACGAACATCGCGCCGCCGTCATCCCGCGGCAGGACGTCGTAGAAGTCTCCGCCGACGTCGAGCAGCCCGCTCGACGGCTCGTACCAGACGTCGAACTTGACGCCGGGCACCGCCGGCGGCGGCGTCGGGCGCAGCGTGGTCTCCAGTCCGCGCGTGGCCTCTTCCTGGCGGGCGTAGCGATGCGCGTTCGCCAGCGCTGTCCCGGCCGCGCGGGCGAACGCGGTCACCGCGCGCGGGTGGTCTTCGCCGAACGCGGGCGCGCCGCGCCTGCCGAGGACGACCGCCCCGGTGACGCCGGTGCCGGTGTCGGAGCCCAGCGAGACCACGGTGACCGACGGATGGACGGCGAGCCGCTCGGCGACGACGGCGGGCAGCGTCGCGACCTCTTCCTCGGGGACAGCCTTGGCTTCGGGTTCCTCGGTGGAGGCGAAGGTGCCGGCGAGCACCGGCGCCAGCTGGGCCGGGACGCGGCGGATCCGGCCGTGCCCGAGGTTGGTGCGGTGGTCGCAGCTCCACCACTCCCACCGGCCGCGAGTGGTCGGCAGGAGGACGAACACGCAGTCGCCGAGTTCGGCCGCGGCGAGTTCGGCGATCACCTTCGCCGTCCCGTGCCGTCCCCGGGCCGAAGCGAGCCGGGGTCCGGAGGAGGCGAGGAAGCCGTCCACGCGCGGACCGTCCGCCGCGACCTCGGAGGTCACCGTCCACGCGTGCCAGCCGCCGGGCAGCGTCCGGATCCGCGCGGGGAACCGGCGGCCGGTGTGCTCGACGTGGCCGACGTCGGGACCTTCGGCGGTCAGCACCGGGCGACCGCCGCCGAACAGCTCACGGGCGGCGGGATTCGACCAGCGCAGAGCGCCGTCGACGTCCTGCACGAGCACCGCGTCACGCACGTCTTCGAGCAGCTCGCGCCAGAATCTCCCGGATTCGGGCAGCGCGCCCTCGCTGGTACCTGCCGACGGCTCCGAGGGGAGCGACGTCGAGGCCGGGGCCGGCCGTGACACCATTCCCGGACCTCCTCCTGCCTGGCGGGTAGCGCAGCGTGAGCGGGCGGACTGGCTCGAAGTGTAGGTCGAATCATGGCACGCTGATGCGACGACCATGGCTTGGCATGCGTGGTGGAGAGGGTCGACACAGATGACACAGCACTCCCAAAGGCATCGGACCCCCGTGGAAGGTGGTGGCGGCCAGGTGGACGAAGCGACCCTGGAACGCCTGCTCTCGGCGGCTCGTGACCTCGGGGACGGCAACTTCCGGCGACGGTTCGTGGCGCACGGCGACGGGCTCGCGGCCCAGCTCGCGGGCGCCTTCAACGACATCGCCGAACGCAACCAGCGGCTGGTGACCGAACTCCTGCGCGTCCGCGAGGCGGTCGGCAAGGAAGGCAGGCTGACCGAGCGCGTCGCGGCCGAGATCGGCCCCGGCGGCTGGGCCACCGCGGTCGACGTCGTCAACGGGCTGATCGAGGACGTGAGCAGGCCCACGGCCGAGCTCAACCGGGTCCTCGGCGCGGTCGCCGAGGGTGACCTGTCCGCGCCCATGCCCCTGGAGGTCGGCGGACGGCCGCTGCAGGGTCAGTTCGCCGAAGTCGCGAAGACGGTCAACGGCCTGATCAAGCAGCTTTCGCGGTTCGCGACCGAGGTCACCAGAGTCGCCCGCGAGATCGCCACCGAAGGACGGCTCGGTGGTCAGGCCGAGGTCCCGGGCGTGGCGGGTACCTGGCGTGATCTCACCGACAACGTCAACGTGATGGCCAGCAACCTGACCGACCAGGTGCGGAACATCGCCCAGGTCACCACCGCCGTCGCGCGGGGCGACCTGACCCAGAAGATCAACGTCGACGCGCGCGGCGAGATCCTGGAGCTCAAGAACACCGTCAACATCATGGTCGACCAGCTCTCGGCGTTCGCCGACGAAGTCACCCGGGTCTCGCGGGAGGTCGGCAGCGAAGGCCGTCTCGGCGGGCAGGCGCAGGTCCCCGGCGCGGCGGGCACGTGGCGCGACCTCACCGACTCGGTGAACCTGATGGCGGACAACCTGACCGACCAGGTCCGCAACATCGCCCAGGTGGCGACGGCGGTGGCGAAGGGCGACCTCTCGCAGAAGATCAACGTCGACGCCAAGGGCGAGATCCTCGAACTCAAGAACACCCTGAACACCATGGTCGACCAGCTCTCGGCGTTCGCCGACGAGGTCACGCGGGTGGCGCGCGAGGTCGGCAGCGAAGGCCGTCTCGGCGGGCAGGCGACCGTGCCGGGCGTGGCGGGCACCTGGCGCGGGCTCACCGACTCGGTGAACCAGATGGCGGACAACCTGACCGACCAGGTCCGCAACATCGCCCAGGTCACCACGGCGGTGGCCAAGGGCGACCTGACGCAGAAGATCACGGTCGACGCGCGCGGCGAGATCCTCGAACTGAAGACGACCGTCAACACGATGGTCGACCAGCTGTCCTCGTTCGCCGACGAGGTCACGCGGGTGGCGCGCGAGGTCGGCACGGAAGGTCAACTCGGCGGGCAGGCGCAGGTGCCGGGTGTCGCCGGGACCTGGCGAGACCTCACCGGGTCGGTCAACTTCATGGCGAACAACCTCACCGCGCAGGTCCGCAACATCGCCCAGGTGGCGACAGCGGTGGCGAAGGGCGACCTGTCGCAGAAGATCGCCGTCGACGCCAAGGGCGAGATCCTCGAGCTGAAGAACACGCTGAACACCATGGTGGATCAGCTGTCGGCGTTCGCGGACGAGGTCACCCGGGTCGCCCGCGAGGTCGGCAGCGACGGGCGTCTCGGCGGCCAGGCGGCCGTGCCCGGCGTGGCCGGGACGTGGAAGGACCTGACCGACAACGTCAACTTCATGGCGAAGAACCTGACCGACCAGGTCCGCAACATCGCCCAGGTCACCACCGCCGTGGCGAAGGGCGACCTGACGCAGAAGATCATCGTCGACGCGCGCGGCGAGATCCTGGAGCTCAAGAACACCGTCAACATCATGGTCGACCAGCTCTCGGCGTTCGCCGACGAAGTCACCCGGGTGTCCCGGGAGGTCGGTACCGAAGGCAAGCTCGGCGGCCAGGCGCAGGTGCGCGGCGTCGCCGGGACCTGGAAGGACCTCACCGACAACGTCAACGTCATGGCCACCAACCTCACCGACCAGGTGCGGAGCATCGCCACGGTGACGACGGCGGTGGCGAACGGCGACCTGTCGAAGAAGATCGCGATCGTCGCCCAGGGCGAGGTCGCCGTCCTCGCCGAGACGATCAACAGCATGGTCGAGACGCTGCGCGCGTTCGCCGACGAGGTCACCCGGGTCGCGCGCGAGGTCGGCACCGAGGGCATCCTCGGCGGCCAGGCACGCGTGCCGAACGTGGCGGGCACGTGGAAGGCGTTGACGGACAACGTGAACGTCATGGCCGACAACCTGACCGGCCAGGTCCGCAGCATCGCGACGGTGACCACCGCGGTGGCGCAGGGCGATCTGTCGAAGAAGATCGACATCGACGCGCGTGGCGAGATCCTCGAACTCAAGACGACGATAAACACGATGGTCGACCAGCTTTCGGCGTTCGCCTCCGAAGTCACCCGTGTCGCCCGCGAGGTCGGCACGGACGGCACGCTCGGCGGCCAGGCGGAGGTGCCCGGTGTCGCCGGCACGTGGTCGCGACTGACCGAGAGCGTGAACCAGCTGGCCGGGAACCTGACCACCCAGGTGCGGGCGATCGCGCAGGTGGCCACCGCGGTGACCGCGGGCGATCTGACCCGGCACATCACCGTCGACGCGTCCGGGGAGGTGGCCGAGCTCAAGGACAACATCAACCAGATGATCGCGAACCTGAAGGAGACCACCCGCGCGAACCGCGAGCAGGACTGGCTCAAGACCAACCTCGCCCGGCTGTCCGCGCTCATGCAGGGTCACCGCGATCTCGCGTCGGTGGCGTCGCTGATCCTGTCCGAGCTGACCCCGCTGGTGTCCGCGCAGCAGGGCGCGTTCTTCCTCGCCCGCGAGGACGAGCAAGAGGAAACGGTCCTGGAGAGCATCGCCACCTACGGGCTGGCGAAATCCCAAGCGGGCCTTCGGTTCTCCCCCGGCGAGTCGCTCATCGGGCAGGCCGCGGTCGACCGGCGCACGATACTGGTCCACGAAGCTCCGCCGGAGTACGCGCTCATCTCCTCGGGGCTGGGTTCGGCCGCCCCGGTCAACGTGATCGTGCTGCCGGTGCTGTTCCAGGGCGAGGTGCTCGGGGTGCTGGAACTGGCGACGATCAACGCCTTCAGCACCGTCCACATCGACCTGCTGGAGCAGCTGAAGGAGACCATCGCGGTCAACGTCAGCACCATCCAGTCGAACTCGCGCACCGAGGCGCTGCTGACCGAATCCCAGCGCCTGGCACAGGAACTGCGCGCGCGGTCCGAGCAGTTGCAGGCGCAGCAACGGGAACTGCGCCGGTCCAACACGGATCTGGCGGAGAAGGCGGCCCTGCTGGCGCAGCAGAACCGCGACATCGAGGTCAAGAACAGCGAAATCGAGCAGGCGCGGCAGGAACTCGAAGAGCGCGCCGGGCAGCTGACCATGGCGTCGCAGTACAAATCCGAGTTCATGGCGAACATGTCGCACGAGCTGCGGACCCCGCTCAACAGCGCACTGATCCTCGCGAAACTGCTGTCGGAGAACCCGGACGGGAACCTTTCGGGCAAGCAGATCCAGTTCGCGCGGACGATCTACTCGGCGGGCAGCGACCTGCAACAGCTGATCAACGACATCCTCGACATGGCCAAGGTCGAGGCGGGCCACCTGGATCTGCAGATGTCCGACGTCACGCTGCCCGAACTGGTCGAGTACGTCGAATCGATCTGCCGTCCGCTCACTTCGGACAAGGGGCTGGAGTTCGCCGTCCTGATCGACCCGCCGGTGCCGTCGTCGATCCACACCGACGAGCACCGCGTGCAGCAGGTGCTGCGGAACCTGCTGTCCAACGCGGCGAAGTTCACCGACGAGGGCGGGGTGCGCCTGCACATCCGGATGGCCGACCCGGGCGAGGTCGAAGCCGACTCGCTCCGCCAGGCCCCCGGCGTCCTCGCGTTCGCCGTCGAGGACACCGGAATCGGCATCGCGCCGGACAAACTCGCGATCATCTTCGACGCGTTCCGCCAGGCCGACGGCACCACCAGCCGCAAGTACGGCGGCACCGGGCTGGGCCTGTCGATCAGCCAGCAGCTGACGGAACTGCTCGGCGGCGAACTGCGCGTCCGCAGCGATCCCGGCAAGGGCAGCACGTTCACCCTGTACCTTCCGGTGAGCGCGTCGAACCTGATCGTCCCGACCACGCAGGCGAGCGGTGTCCCGCTGATCATGGCCGTCCCGCAGGTGATCCCGGTGACCCCGTCGCTGCGGTTCCACGGCGAGAAGATCCTGATCGTCGACGACGACCTGCGCAACGTCTTCGCGCTGGCCGCCGTGCTGGAGCGCAACGGTCTGGAGGTCATCTACGCCGAGACCGGCGTCGCGGGCATCCGGGCGCTGGAACGGCACGAGGACACCGCGCTGGTGCTGATGGACGTGATGATGCCCGAACTGGACGGCAACGCCACGATCACCGCGATCCGCGCCGAGGCCGCGCACGAGGACCTGCCCGTGATCGCCGTCACCGCGAAGGCGACCGCGGAGGACAAGGCGCGGACCCTCGCTTCGGGCGCGGACGACTACGTGACGAAGCCGGTGGACACGGACAAGCTGCTGGACCTGATCGCGGTGCACCTTGAGGCCGATGCCGCTTCCAGCGGCCTCTCACAGGCCGTGACGCCCTCGGACACTTCGGAAAGCAACGCGGACTGAGCTTCGGTCCAGGTGGTCGTGAGTGGCAAGTGTCGTTCTAGCGACACTTGCCACTCACGACCACCTGGACACGAAAGAACCCGCAGGCCAAAGGCTTGCGGGTCTCGTTCGGAGCGGTGGAGCGGGTGACGGGAATCGAACCCGCGTAGCTAGTTTGGAAGACTAGGGCTCTACCATTGAGCTACACCCGCGTGCCCCCGAAGTACCGGGTGCGAAAACAGCTTAGCGTGACCCGCTAGGCTGTGCGCACACCCCCCGGAAGATCGGGGTTGTCACGGGATGTGGCGCAGCTTGGTAGCGCATCCGCTTTGGGAGCGGAGGGTCGCAGGTTCAAATCCTGTCATCCCGACTCAAGGTCTCTGACCTGCGAGTTCATTGGTATCTCGGCCTGTCCGGGCCGGTTCGGGGGCCAGCGTGACCCTCCGCTTCGAGCAGGGTGTGTGGAAATAGGGACACTCAAGGTCTCTATTTCCACACACCGCTCACTCCGAGTCACAGCTCACGAGCACTAGGCGCCCGCCTCCCCAGACCGACCGACCCTCGGTGATCCTTCGCTTTAATGAGCCCATGGAGATCCGCCAGGCGCTCGCCACCGACGCCCCCGCCGTGACCCCGTTGCTCGCCCAGCTGGGCTACCCGGACAACCAGGTGGAGGACGTGCGCCGCCGGCTCGAACGCTGGGAGCGTCACCCCGAAGGCGCCGCGTTCGTCGCGGTGTCGGGCGACGGCGTGGTCGGTGTCATCGCGGTGGCCGCGATCCCTCTTCTCGAGCGGGAGGGCTCCGTGGGCCGGATCGTGGCCTTGGTGGTGGACGAGAGCCAGCGCGGTACCGGGGTCGGACGCGAACTGGTCGCCGTCGCCGAAGCGGAGGCGCTGCGGTGGGGTTGCGGCGCCATGGAGGTCAGCAGTTCCCGCCGCCGGACCGGTGCGCACGCCTTCTACCGGGCGCGCGGGTACGAAGACCGCTGTGAGCGCAGCGCCAAGTTCTACCGCACGCTGACGGCCTGACGCGCCTTGTCACATCACCACAACCCGCCGCTCCGGCGCCGGTGAGGTTTCTCCTTCAGTCACGAAGACGCGGGCGACGCCACGGAAACACCATTGAGTCTCCGCTTCACGAAGGAGACCCCGAATGAAACTCTTCCACTCTCGGACGCTGAGACGGCTTGTCGTCGCCCTCGCCGCCTTCATGGCGGGCTTCACCCTCTTCGCCACCGCCTCCAGCGCCGGGGAACTCGGCTCGCCGCGTGCCGCGTTCCATGTCGTCGGCCAGATGGTCGTGAACTCGCCGGGCGCGCCGGTGCGGTGCGAGGTCGGCTTCGGCAACGACGTCACGGTGTCCGGTGGCGCGCTGAACGTCACGTGGGCCGTGGCCTGCCGGTGGACCGACGACGGCCAGTTGTCCACCGAGGTCAGGGACATCAACATCCAGATCGCCATCCGCAAGAACAACCGCGTCGTCGGCTCGGTGCTGCCCTGTCCGCCCGCTCCCAGCCCGTCCACGACGTGCGGTCACCGCGTGCCTTTCGACGGCACCGCGGGCCGGTACGACAGCGTGATCTTCACGACGGTCACCTGGAACGACGGCTACCCGCCGATCAGCGGCCTGTTCGGCTCCAACGGCACCATCATCACCTGATCCCGCACCGGCGCTGACCGAAGCCCTCCCAGGACCGAGTTCCATTCCTGGGAGGGCTTCGCGCACAGCTCCCGGATGCTGAGAGCCCTAGGCCTCCCGGCACCGGCTTGCGAACATCGGCACCGTGACCGGCAGGCGGAGCGCCAGTGCCAGCGCGGTGCTCCGCGTGGTGCTGGACGAAGGGGCGATAGCGCGCAGCACCATCGCGCGCCGCACCGGACTGTCCGCGGCGGCCGTCACGGGACATGTGGCGGAGCTGATGCGCCGTGGCTTCCTCACCGAGCTGCCCGAGGTCGCCGGCGCGGTCGGCAGGCCGCGTGTGCCGCTGGACCTCGACACGGAGCGGTTCGTGGTGTGCGGGGCGCATATCGCGGTCGACCATCTCACCGTCGGGCTGCTGGATCTGCGTGGGAAAGTGCTGGCGCAACTGGAGGCACCACACCACGGCGCCGAACCCGCCGTGCAGGTGGCACAGATCGCGGAACTGCTCGACGACCTCCTCATCGGACACGCGCCGGAGCGGGCGCCGCTCGGGTTGGGGGTGGCGACCGGCGGGTGGGTCGACGAGGCCTCGGGGACGGTGGTGGAGCACGGGTTGCTCGGCTGGGACGGCGTCCCGTTGCGCGATCTGCTCACCGAGGTCACCGGGCTCGACGTCCGGGTCGACGGGCATTCGCGGGCACTCATCCACGCCGAACGCCTTTGGGGGCAATCGAGAGCGCGCAGCAGCGTCGTGCAGTTGTTCACCGGCAACGTGGTCGACGCCGCCTTCGCCACCGGCGACACCGTCCATCATGGTCCGCGTTCGGCCGCGGGCGCCGTCGCGCATCTGCGGGTCGACGACAGCGAAGAACCCTGCCGCTGCGGGCGTTCCGGCTGTCTTGAGGCTACGGTGTCCGAGCGCACGGTCGCCCGGAAAGCCGTCGAAGCACAAATCATCGAAGAGCCGAATTTCGCCGACGTGCTCCATTTGGCAGCGTCGGGAAACAACGGCGCCGTCGCCCTTTTTCACGAACGCGCGCGGATAATCGGACAGGCCGCAGCCTTGCTCTTCGACGTCCTCAATCCGGAAATCCTCATCGTGCTCGACCAGAGTGTACGTGACGTCGAAGGCTGCCTTTCCACGATCCGGGACGAGGTCTCCCAGCGGTCTTGGATCTGCCAGGGCGCGGACAAAAATGTTGTGGCGTCTAGTTTTCCGGGCACAGAACTGGCGACGGCCGGTGGTGCCGTCATGCTGAACGCCCTCTACGAAGATCCTCTTTTGACGAAGCTCGCCAACGCATCGTAAAGCCGGATTACTTCATTTAATCGCAAAATTGACGCTCTCCGCCGGGCCTGCGAAGAATCTTCTTCGACGACGCGAAACCGAACGAAAGAGCCCACCGTGAAGAAACCAGTGCCCTTGATCGCCGCGCTCCTCGCCGGACTGGCGCTGTCGGGCTGCGGCGCCTCCGCGACCCCGGCGGGCGCCGCCGGGCAACCGGAGAAACTCGAACTCCGTTACCAAGGCTCGGCGAACAACGTCACCTTCCCCGAACTGGCCGAAGATCTCGGGTACTTCGGTCCGGTCAAGCTGAAGTGGGTCGGCAACACGATCAGCGGACCGCAGGACATCCAGTCCGCCGCGACCGATCAGACCGACTTCGGCGGCGCCTTCACCGGCGCGGTCGCCAAACTCGTCGACGCCGGCGCCCCGATCAAGGCCGTCGTCAACTACTACGGCTCCGACGCGAAGACCTTTTTGGGCTTCTACGTCAAGGAAGACAGCCCGATCCGCAACCCCCGGGACCTCATCGGCAAGAAGGTCGGCGTCAACACCGTCGGCGCGAACCTGGAGGCCGCCCTCGACACGTGGCTCAAACGCAACGGCCTCTCCGACGCCGAGATCGACCAGGTGCAACTGGTCGTCCTGCCGCCGATCAACACCGAACAGGCCCTGCGCAACGGCCAGATCGACGTCGCCGCGCTCAACGGGGTCCTGCAGGATCGCGCCCTCTCCGTCGGCGGGGTGCGGCCGATCGTGAAGGACGTCGAGGCGTTCGGCCCCTACAACGGTGGGCCGTACGTGCTGCGGACCGACTTCATCAAGAAGTACCCGGAGACCACGAAGACCTTCGTCACCGGGGTCGCCAAGGCGATCGAATGGGCGCGCACCACGCCGCGTGACGAGGTCATCGCCCGGTTCACCAAGATCATCCAGCACCGCGGCCGCAACGAGAACACCGAAACGCTCAAATACTGGAAGAGCGTCGGCGTCACCAAGGGCGGGCTGATCTCCGACAACGACTACACGCTCTGGACGGACTGGCTCAAGCAGTCCGGGTTCATCAAGAACGACCGGGTCGATCTGAAGAAGCTCTACACCAACGAGTTCAACCCCTTCCGTGAAGGCGGTGGCGCGTGACCGCCAAGATCAGCCTCCGCTCGGTCACCAAGACCTTCGGCGCCCTGACCGCGCTGGACGACGTCTCCCTCGACATCGAGGAAGGCACGTTCCTCTCCCTCGTCGGGCCCAGCGGTTCCGGCAAGTCCACGCTGCTCGACCTCCTCGGCGGCCTCGCGAAGCCCACGTCCGGCGAGGTCCTGATCGACGGGAAACCCGTCACCGGACCGGGTCTGGACCGCGGGGTCGTGTTCCAGCAGTACGCGTTGTTCCCCTGGCGCACAGCACGCGCCAACGTCGAATTCGGTCTCGAAGGCGGCACGCTGAACAAGCGGCAGCGCGCCGAGCGGGCGCGGGAATTCCTCGACCTGGTCGGGCTTTCCGGCTTCGAAGACCATCTTCCCCACGAGCTTTCCGGTGGCATGAAGCAACGTGTCGCGATCGCGCGGAGTCTCGCCTACGACCCCGACGTGCTGCTGATGGACGAGCCGTACGCCGCGCTGGACTCCCAGACCCGCGAACTGCTGCAGGAGGAACTGCGGCGGATCTGGAAACGCACCGGCAAGACGATCGTCTTCATCACCCACAGCATCGAAGAAGCCGTCTACCTGGGACAGAAGGTCGCAGTGCTCACTTCACGGCCGGGCAGGCTCAAGGACGTCGTCGACATCGACCTCGGCGACCGCGCGAACGACGACCTGCGTTCGGCGCCCGCGTTCGTGGCGCACCGGCACCGGCTGTGGGAACTCCTGCACGACGAGATCCGGAGGGCGGCATGACCGCGACACTCGAAGCGCCGACTGTCCATACAGAACCGAAGCCGGTCGAGAAGGCACCCAAGAAAGGCAGGCTGGGCAAGGCTTTCCGTAGCTCGGCGGCGATCCTGCTCTTCCTCGCCCTCTGGGAGCTCGCTCCGCAGTTCCTGCTCGACGAAGGCACGAGGACCTTCCTTCCGCCGCTGTCGGAAGACCTCGTCGCGCTCTGGGAACTGATCCTCAACGGCCAGCTGGCCGACCATCTGCTGGCGAGTCTCGGCCGCTCCGCCGCCGGATTCGTGATCGCGGTCGGCGTCTCGGTCCCGCTCGGGCTGCTGATCGCCTGGTACCGCCCGCTCGCGGAGTTCCTGAACCCGCTGCTGGAACTGGCCCGCAACACCGCCGCGCTGGCCCTGCTGCCGGTTTTCACGCTCCTGCTCGGCATCGGCGAGGTGTCCAAGATCGCGCTGATCGTCTACGCCTGCGTCTGGCCGGTGCTGCTCAACACGATCGCCGGGGTGAACACCGTGGATCCCTTGCTGGTCAAGGCCGCGCGTTCGCTCGGGCTGTCGAGTCCGAGCCTGTTCCGCAAGGTGATCCTGCCGTCGGCGGTACCGACCATCTTCACCGGCATCCGGATGGCGGCGGCGTACTCGATCCTCATCCTGATCGCCGCCGAGATGGTCGGCGCCAAGGCCGGGCTCGGCTATCTGATCAACAACTCCCAGGTCAACTTCCAGATCCAGCAGATGTACGCCGCGATCATCACGGTGTCGGTGCTCGGGCTGGCCATCAACGCGGGCTTCGTCGCATTGGAGCGGCGGTTCTCCACCTGGCGTGTCAAGGAGAAGGCGTGAAACACTTACACCTCAACGCGTTCGTGATGCCGAACGGCCATCACGAGGCGGCCTGGCGGCATCCGAGCACGGATCCGCGACGCGCCGCGACACTGAAGCACTATGTCGACATCGCCCGCACGGCGGAGCGCGGCAAGCTGGATTCACTGTTCCTCGCCGACGGGGTCGCCCTGTGGGGCAACGTCCGCTACAACTCGCACACCCTGTTCGAGCCGCTGACGCTGCTTTCGGCGCTGGCCGGGGCCACCGAGCGCATCGGCCTGATCGCCACCGCGTCGACGACCTACAACGAGCCGTACCACCTGGCGCGGAAGTTCGCGTCGCTCGATCACCTCAGCGGCGGGCGCGCGGGCTGGAACATCGTGACGTCGGCGGGCGAGGACGAGGCCCGCAACTTCAACCGTGACGCCCGGCCGGCGCACGCTCTGCGCTACGAGCGCGCGACCGAGTTCGTCGAGGTGGCCAGGAAACTCTGGGACAGCTGGGAAGACGACGCGGCCGTGATCGACAAGGCGAGCGGGGTCTACGCCGACACCGAACGCATCCACCCGATCGACCACAACGGCCCGCATTTCCAGGTGCGCGGCCCGCTGAACATCCCGCGTCCGGTGCAGGGGCATCCCTTGCTGGTGCAGGCCGGTTCTTCGGAGACGGGCAAGGAGTACGCGGCCCGGTTCGCCGAGGCGGTGTTCACCGCGCAGCAGACTTTCGCCGAGGGCAAGGCTTTCTACGACGACGTCAAGGGAAGGCTCGCGAAGCACGGACGTTCGCCGGAGGAGATCAAGATCCTGCCGGGGATCAGCCCGATCCTGGGCCGCACGGAGGCCGAAGCGAAGGAACGCGAGGCCGAACTCAACGCCCTGATCACGCCCTCGTACGGCGTGCGGCAGCTGTCGAACATGCTCGACCACGACCTCACACCGTACCCGCTGGACGGCCCGCTGCCCGACGTCGGCACGTTCACCGAAGGCGCGCAGAGCCGGTTCGAGCTGGTCACCGGCCTGGCGCGGCGCGAGAACCTCACCATCCGCCAGCTCATCGAACGGCTCGCGGGCGGCCGCGGGCACCGCGTCTTCGCCGGTACCGCCACGCAAGTGGCCGATCAGCTGGAGCACTGGTTCACCGAAGGCGCCGCGGACGGCTTCAACGTCATGCCGCCCACGCTGCCCGGCGGTCTCGAGGACTTCGTCGACCTCGTGGTCCCCGAACTCCAGCGGCGCGGCCTGTTCCGCACCGAGTACACCGCCACGACCTTGCGCGGCCACTACGGCCTCGCCCGCCCTGTCCATCGCACCGCAGTAAAGGAGCACGCCGCATGACCGCCCTCACCACCCAGGTCGAAGTCCGCAAGATCACCGGCAGGATCGGCGCGCAGGTCATCGGCGTCGACCCGGCCAAGGACCTCGACGCGGCGACCGTCGCGTTCGTGACCGACGCCCTGCACGAGCACAAAGCGCTCGTCTTCCGCGACGTCGACCTCGACGACGCGGGTCAGCAGCGCTTCGCCGAGCACTTCGGCGAGCTGACCAAGGCGCATCCGACCGTCCCCTCGGTCGACGGCCAGCCCGCGATCCTGCCTGTCGACAGCGAGCAGGGCCGCGCGAACCAGTGGCACACCGACGTCACCTTCGTGCACAACCCGCCCAAGGCCAGCACGCTGCGCAGCCTGGTCGTGCCATCTTTCGGTGGCGAGACGCTGATCGCCAACTCGGCCGCCGCCTACCGTGACCTGCCGGAGCCGCTCCGGGCGTTCGCGGACACGCTGCGCGCCGAGCACACCAACGACTACGACTACGCGAAGGCGCCGGAGACCCTCGACGAGGCGGAGCAGGAACGCCGCAAGGTGTTCGTCTCGCAGAAGTTCCGCACGGTGCACCCGGTGGTGCGGGTGCATCCGGTGACCGGCGAACGCGGGCTGTACATCGGCGGGTTCGCGCAGCGGATCGTCGGGCTGTCCAAGGGCGAGTCGCGGGACATCCTGCGGCTGCTGCAGTCGTTCGTGACCCGGCCGGAGAACGTCGTCCGGGTGAGTTGGGAGCCGAATCAGCTGGTGCTGTTCGACAACCGCATCACCCAGCACTACGCCGTCGACAACTACGACGACCTGCCCCGCCGCCTGAACCGGGTGACCGTGGCGGGTGACGTCCCGGTGGGCATCGACGGGGTGCCGAGCGAATCCCTCGAAGGCGACGCTTCGCACTACTCCCCCGTCGCCTGACGCCCGGAATGCGGTAAGACTGGCGTCGTGAAGGACGATCGCCGGATCGAAGCGCTCCTCCGGGAGCTGGCGCCGCAGGTGATCGGGCTGCTGGTGCGCAAGCACGGGCAGTTCGACGCCTGCGAGGACGCTGTCCAGGAAGCCCTGCTTTCGGCCGCTCAGCAATGGCCGGAGCAGGGCATCCCGGACAGCCCGAAATCCTGGCTCGCGACGGTCGCGTCACGGCGGCTGGTGGACGAGTGGCGCAGCGAGAGCGCGCGACGGCGGCGCGAGGAGAACGACGCGCTGATGGACCTGGCCGGTCCGGGCGAAGCGTCCACTGTGTCCGATTCGGACGACACGCTCACCTTGCTCTTCTTGTGCAGCCACCCTTCCCTGTCCGCGCCGTCACAGCTCGCGCTGACGCTGCGCGCCGTCGGTGGCCTGACCACGGGCGAGATCGCGACCGCGTTCCTGGTCCCGGAATCGACGCTGGCCCAGCGGATCAGCCGGGCGAAACAGACCATCAAGAAGGCGGGCGCCGGGTTCGTCCTGCCGCCCGCCGCGGAACTCGCCGAAAGGCTCCGCGTCGTCCTCCAGGTGCTGTACCTGATCTTCAACGAGGGCTACACGACCAGCGGCGGCCCCGACCTGCACCGCGCCGACCTGACCGCCGAGGCGATCCGGCTGACCAGGCTGCTCCGGCGGCTCATGCCGGACGAGGACGAGGTCACCGGCCTGCTCGCGCTCATGCTGCTGACCGACGCCCGCCGCGTCGCTCGCGCCGGCGAGGACGGTTCGCTCGTCCCCCTCGCCGAACAGGACCGCTCGCTCTGGAACGCGGAAACGATCGCCGAAGGGGTTTCGCTGGTGAGCGAGGCTTTGGCAGCGGGGCCCGTCGGGTCGTATCAGGTGCAGGCCGCGATAGCCGCCGTCCACGGCGAGGCGGCCACCGCGGCCGACACCGACTGGGCGCAGATCCTCGCGCTCTACGACGTCCTTGAGAAGGTCTCGCCCGGCCCTGTCGTCACGCTGAACCGCGCCGTCGCGGTCGCCGAGGTCAAGGGACCCGAAGCGGGCCTCGAACTGCTCGCCTCGCTCGACGACGACAGCCGGATGAGCCAGACCCACCGGCTCGATTCCGTGCGCGGGCATCTGCTGGAGCTGGCCGGGGACGCAGTCGCCGCGCGCGAGGCGTACCTGCGGGCCGCGCAAAAGACCGCGAGCGAACCCGAAAAGCGGTACCTGACCCGGCGCGCGGAGCGGCTCTCCTAGTCTTCGGTTTTGCGCGCGGTGGCCATGGCGCGCTCGGTTTCCCAGAACGCCCGCATGGACACGATCAGGCCGTCCTCACGCACCCGGTAGACGAACACGCCGTCGGTGTCGACACGATAGCCGCCGGGCAGGTACGTCGTGATCGTGCCGACGTTCGCGACCTCGTCACCGGCCGCGTGGGAATCGCGGATGGTGAACTGGAAGCGTTCGACGCATCCGATCGTCTTGTCCCAGAAGGCACTGATCCCGTCGTGCCCGTGATGTCCCTTGCCCTCTTCGTCGAACATCGAGCGGCCGATGGGGTCCTCGACGACGGCGTCGCCCGCGAAGAGTTCGAGCCAGGCGGCCTTGTCCCCGGCGGTGACCGCGGTCATCGAGCGGAACGCGGCCTGCCGCGCGGGCGGCTGCGTGGCGGCCGGATCCCAGCAGACGTCGACACCCATGGCTCAGTCTCCGATCTTCGCGATGATCTCGTCGCCGAACTTCCTGATGGAATCCAGCTTCGGGCCGACTTCGGCGTCGAAACCGAGGCCGTCGAACACCCACGGCATGGTGATGATGTCGGTGACGCCGATGTCGCCCTGCTCGCGATAGCCGTCGAGACCGAACTTGTCGATGCAGACGGCCTGGTACTCGAACGGGTCTTCGGCGCGACCCCGTTCGGCCAGCAGTCCGCGCAGCTTGACGATCGTGTCGCGGAGGTCGTCGAACTTCATCATCGCCGACGACCAGCCGTCGGCGACGCGCGCGGCCCGGCGCAGCGCGACGTCGGTGTGGCCGCCGATGTAGAACGGCACCTTCGACGGCGGCGTCGGGCTCATCCGGAGCTTGTCGAAGTCGAAGAACTCGCCGTGGAACTCGACCATCCCGCCGTCGAGGATCAGCCGCAGCACCTCGATGGCCTCGTCCACGCGTTTGCCGCGCTTCTCGTACGGCGCACCGCACCAGCGGAACTCCTCGGGCGACCAGCCGACACCCAGGCCGAGTCCGAAGCGGCCGCCGGTCAGCGCCGCGACCGAGTTGACCTGGCGCGCGAGCAGGACCGGGTTGCGGGAGCCCAGTTTGAGCACGGAGGTGTAGAACGTGAGCCGTTCGGTGACGGCGCCCATCGAGGCGGCCGCGACCAGCGGATCGGCCCAGGGCGTCTCCTCGGTCCAGAACCGGCTGCCGTCGGGCGTGTACGGGTAGTCGGCCGAGACCGTCTCGGAATAGAACAGGGAATCCGGGAGCGCGATCGAGGAGAAACCCGCCTCTTCGGCGGCCCGGGCGAGCTCGCCCAGCTGATCGAGCGGATTCATCGCGATCGACAGGGTGAACTTCATGGCGGGAACTATAACGTGTTCTAGTTTCACCCGCCACTGGTGACCGGGACCACCGGCGGGAACCCCCGGCGAGCCGTCCGCGTTGTGCGGAGCAAAGGCCGAACGAATTCCTGGAGTGAACCCATGGGTACCGCGATCTTCCTGATCGTGCTCCTCGTCGTCGTGGTCGGCGGCGGCATCTACTTCGCGAAATCCCAGGCGGCGGCCAAGAAGCGCCAGCTGGACGACGCGAAGGCGGACGCACGGCGCCTCGTCGAACGACTGGGCGGTCAGGTCATGAACCTCACCGGCACGGACACCGCCTCCCAGCAGGCGATGGCGGACGCGTCCGAGCGCTTCACCGCGGCCGGCTCCCAGATGGAGCAGGCGCAGACCATCGAGCAGGCGCGCCTCGTGCGCGAGACAGCCATCGAGGGGCTCTACTACGTCCGCGCCGCGCGACTCGCGATGGGCATGGACCCCGGTCCGGAACTGCCCGGCAGCGAAGAGCGCGACCGCGCCGGCAAGGTCACCGAGCACCGCTCTGTCGACGTCGAGGGCGAGCACTACGAGGCCTCGCCGGACCCGAGCCAGCGGACGCCGCACTACTACCCCGGCGGTCGCGTGGCGGGCCGTCCGGTGCCGCAGGGCTGGTACAGCGAGCCGTGGTGGAAGCCCGCGCTCGTCGCCGGTGCCTGGGGCCTCGGTTCGATGCTGCTGTTCAGCGCGATGTTCTCCGGGATGGCGGGGGTCGCGAGCGCGTCGGCCTGGGAGTCCGGTTACGACGCGGGCCAGGAAGACGCCGGAGCGGTCGACGGCGGTGACGCCGGTGGCGACATGGGCGGGGACGCCGGCGGGTTCGACGGTGGCGGCTTCGATGGCGGCGGGTTCGACGGCGGGGGCTTCGACTTCTAGCCGCGAGCCGGTCTCTCAAGCGACATGAAAGGCCCGTTACTTGCAAAATTTGCAAGTAACGGGCCTTTCATAGCGTCCGGGGCGCGGTCACGCAGGTTGGCAGGCCGGGCACCAGAAGAGGTTCCGCGCCGCCAGGTCGCTCCGCAGCACCGGAGTCCCGCAAACGAGACAGGGCAGCCCCTCGCGGCGGTAGACGTAGACCTCGCCCCCGTGCCGGTCCTGCCGCGGCGCGCGGCCTGTCGCCTCCGGCAGGTGTTCCGGCGCGACCGTGTCGATCCGTCCCACCCGGACACCGTGCCGCATGAGCGTCACGAGATCCGCCCACATGTCGTCCCACAGCCCGCGATCGAGCGCGCGGCCTGGGATGAGCGGAGCGACACCGTGCCGGAACAGCACCTCGGCGCGGTACACGTTGCCGACGCCCGCCAGCACGGACTGGTCCATCAGCAGTGCCGCGATCGATGTCTTCGACCGGGAGATCCGGTCCCATGCCTTGTCCGGCTTGGCGTCCCGGCGCAGTGGATCCGGACCCAGGCGGGCCTTGATCGCGTCGACCTGCGGCACGTCCAGGAGTTCACACTGGTTCGGGCCGCGCAGCTCGGCGGAATGTGTCGGGCCGACCAGCCGCATCCGCACCTGCCCGACCGGTTCGCCCACCGGCAGCGGCACGTCGGAAAACGTGCCGTAGAGGCCGAGGTGGACGTGCACCGTCCCGTGTGGACCGTAGTCGTGGAACAGGTGCTTCCCGTACGCCTCGGCCTTCACCAGCACCCGGCCGTCCAAACGGGACGCTTCTCCCGCGAACCGCCCCTGCGGGCTGCTCACCTCGACCGAGTGACCGGCGAAACGGCGTTTGTGCAGGCGTGCCAGGCGATGGAGCGTATGCCCCTCGGGCATGTCAGTGCTCGGGCAGCGGCGGCGGCCAGCCGGTGTTCTCGTAGTCCAGGATCTGCTGGACGCGACGGCCGTGGCGCTCGTCCGGGCTCGGCGGGGTCGCGAGGAACGCCTCGACGATCTCCGTGGCCTCTTCGGTGGTGTGCATCCGCGCGCCGACGCCGATCAGCTGGGCGTGGTTGTGCTCGCGGGTGAGCTTCGCGGTCTCGACGCTCCACGCGAGGCCGGCGCGGGCGCCCTTCACCTTGTTGGCCGCGATCTGCTCGCCGTTGCCGGAGCCGCCGACGACGACGCCGAGGCTGCCCTCGTCCGCGACGACGCGGCGGGCCGCCTCGATGCAGAACGCCGGGTAGTCGTCGGCCGCGTCGTAGACGAAGGGGCCGACGTCCTCGACGTCGTGGCCCTGTTCCTTGAGGTGGGCCACGAGGTGGTTCTTCAGTTCGAAACCGGCATGGTCGGAGCCAAGGTAAACACGCACAGCGCGGAGTCTGCCATCACGTTCCGGCGCGGGCATGCTGTGGGGGTGGACATCCGACTCGAATGGGGAGCCGAAGGCGTCGGCGCCCTCGGCGGCGAATGCGCTGTGCTGATCATCGTCGACGTGCTTTCCTTCTGCACCACCACGGATCTCGTCCTCGGCAACGGCGGACGGGTGCTGTGACGGAAATCCCTTCCGGCACACTCTTCGCGCTCCCCTCCCCCAACGGTGCCACGCTCTGCGACGCCGCCGCCACGACCGGTGCCGAAGTCCTGGCGGGCTGCCTGCGCAACGCGGCCGCCGTCGCCGCCCGCGCGGCCGAACTGGCGGACGGCGCGCCGATCGGGGTCATCCCGGCCGGGGAACGCTGGGGCATCGACCTGCATACCGAACACAAGGCTTTCGGACCGTTGCGGCCATGCGTCGAGGATCAGCTCGGCGCGGGCGCGATCATCGCCGCACTGAACGGCTACGGCCGTCTCTCCGCCGAAGCCCGTCTCGCGGCCCTCGCGGCGAAAGCGATGGACATCGCCGAAGCGCTGACAGAGTGTTCTTCAGGGCGGGAGCTCGCCGCGGCCGGGCACGCGAACGACGTGACCCTCGCCGCACGGCTCGACACGAGCAGCACGGTTCCGGTGCTGCGCAACGGAATTCTGGAGGATCTGTGACTTGGCTCGAACTCGCCGACGGGGTGTACGCCCGCCGGTACGAGGAGCTGGACCTGACCGTCGGCCTGGTCGTGGGCAGTGACCGCTGTCTGGTCGTCGACGTCCGCGGTGACGTCGAGCAGGGCGCCGAACTCGCCGCGGCGGTCCGGGAGATCACGCCGCTGCCGTGGTCGGTCGTCTACACCCACGCGCATTTCGACCACGCCTTCGGCACGACGGCGTTCCTGCCGTGCGACGTCTGGGCGCACGAAGGCTGTGTGGCCGAGCTGACCACCTACGGCGAGGGCGCACGGCTCAAGTGGATCCAGCACTACCTCGGTGAAAACCGTCCGGAGATGGCGGAGGCGCTGGAGCGCACCGAGATCACAATGCCGGACAAGCTGGTCACCGACACCGCCGAGATCGACCTCGGCGGCCGCACGGCCGTACTGCGGTTTCTCGGCCACGCCCACACCGATCACGATCTGTTCGTGCACGTGCCCGACGCGGGGATCATCTTCGCGGGCGACGCCGTCGAGAACGCCGAAGCGGGCTTCAGCGCGTTCTCCTTCAACGACGGCAGCTCGCTGGACGGATGGCCCGGCGTGATGGACGCGATCCTCGCGCTGGCGCCGAAGACGATCGTGGCCGGCCACGGGGACCCCGTCGACACCGCCTTCATCGAGAAGCACCGCGACGGGCTGCGCGAACTCATCGCGCTCAAGACCCTGATCGCGGCAGGGGACCTCACGCCGGACGAAGCCGTCGCGAGATCCCCCTATCCCGGCGATGTCACCAAGGCGGCCTTGGCGACCCCCTAATCGAAGTTCAGGTCCCCGCTCCGGGTGCGCTTCAGCTCGAAGAAGTCCGGGTAGCTCGCCAGCGCGCGGGCGCCGTCGAAGACCTTGACGGCGTCCTCGCCGCGCGGGATCGAGCTGAGCACCGGGCCGAAGAAGGCGACGCCGTCGATGTGGATGGTCGGGGTGCCGACGTCCATTCCGACCGGATTCATACCTTCGTAGTGACTCTTCTTGAGCGCCTCGTCGTACTCGGTCGACTCGGCGGCCTCGGCCAGTTCGGCCGGAGCCCCGATGGCTTCCAGGGTCTCCTTGATGACCTTCGGGATGTCCTTGTCGCCCTGGTTGTGGTGGCGCGTGCCGAACTCCGTGTAGAAGTCGCGCAAGGCCTCCTCGCCGTTCTTCTGCGCCAGCGCGGTCGCGACGCGGACGGGGCCCCAGCCCCGGCCCAGCAGCTCCTTGTACTGCTCAGGCAGGTCCTCGCGACCGGAGTTGAGCTCGGACAGGCTCATGATCCGGAACCTCAGGTCGAGGTCGCGGTGCTTCTCCACTTCGAGGATCCAGCGCGAGCTGATCCAGGCGAAGGGGCAGATCGGATCGAAGTAGAAGTCGACCTTGGTCGTCTCGGACGGGGCGGTCATCAGGTTCTCCCAGTGCCATCGTCTTGGGTGTGCCGGTACACGCAGGGTGCTACACAGCGAGCCAACATCACGGCCGTCGGCGTTGTTCCCGTCGTCAGCACCGGGCCGGACATGATTGGATGCCTGTAGTTGGAAACCAAAACCGATACCGATGACCAGAGGTGCCAGTGCCCGCCCCCAACCTGACCCGAGACCAAGCCAAACTGCGCGCGGACCTGCTCGACGTCGAGTCCTACGACATCGAGCTGGATCTGACCGACGGCCGCGGCGGTCCCGGTGAGAAGACCTTCACGTCGAAGACGACGATCAAGTTCGCGAGCGCCAGAAGCGGCGAAGCGTCGTGGGTCGACATCGTCGCCGAGGGGATCGAGTCGGCCGTCCTCAACGGGACGGACCTCGACGTCAGCGGGTACGTCGAGGACAAGGGTGTCGAGCTGCCCGGGCTCGCCGAGTCGAACGAGCTCGTCGTGGACGCGGTCTGCCGGTACATGAACACCGGCGAAGGCCTGCACCGGTTCGTCGACCCGGTCGACGACGGTGTCTACCTCTACACGCAGTTCGAGACCGCCGACGCCAAGCGCATGTTCGCCTGCTTCGACCAGCCCGACCTCAAGTCGGTCTACCGGCTCACCGTGCTCGCGCCGAAGGACTGGAAGGTCATTTCGAACGCGCTGGTCGAGTCGGCCGAGGAGACCCCTGAAGGGGCCGTCCGCACCGTCTTCAAGGTGTCCGAGCGGATCTCGACCTACCTGGTCGCGCTGATCGCGGGCCCGTACAGCGAGTGGCGCGACGAGTTCTCCGACGACCACCGCACGATCCCGCTGGGCATCTACTGCCGCGCCTCGCTCGCCGAGCACATGGACGCGGACAAGCTGTTCACCGAGACCAAGCAGGGTTTCGCCTTCTACCACGAGAAGTTCGCCACCCCGTACCCGTTCTCCAAGTACGACCAGCTGTTCGTGCCGGAGTTCAACGCGGGCGCGATGGAGAACGCCGGCGCGGTCACCTTCCTGGAGGACTACGTCTTCCGCAGCCGAGTCACCCGCTACGCCTACGAGCGCCGCGCCGAGACGCTGCTGCACGAGATGGCGCACATGTGGTTCGGCGACCTGGTCACCATGCGCTGGTGGGACGACCTGTGGCTGAACGAGTCGTTCGCGACCTTCGCGAGCGTGCTGGCCCAGGCCGAGGCGACCGAGTACAAGAACGCGTGGACCAGCTTCGCGAACATCGAGAAGTCGTGGGCGTACCGGCAGGACCAGCTGCCCTCCACGCACCCGATCGCCGCGGACATCGTCGACCTGCACGCGGTCGAGGTGAACTTCGACGGCATCACCTACGCCAAGGGCGCGAGCGTCCTGAAGCAGCTCGTCGCCTACGTCGGGCTTGAGTACTTCCTCGAAGGCCTGAAGGTCTACTTCGGCAAGCACGCTTGGGGCAACGCGACCCTGGCGGACCTGCTGGGCGCGCTGGAAGAGGCCTCGGGCCGCGACCTGTCGTGGTGGAGCGCGCAGTGGCTGGAGACCACCGGTCTCAACTCGCTGAGCCCGCGCTACGAAATCGGCGCCGACGGCGCGTACACCTCGTTCGCCGTCACCCAGACCGGCGCCAAGCCGGGTGCGGGTGAGCTGCGGACGCACCGCGTCGCGGTCGGCGTCTACGACGAGGACGAGAACGGCAAGATCGTCCGCAAGCACCGCGTCGAACTCGACGTCGACGGCGACCGCACCGAGGTGCCGGACCTGGTCGGGCTCCCGGCGGGCAAGCTCGTGCTGGTCAACGACGACGACCTGACCTACTGCACGATGCGGCTCGACCCGGCGTCGCTGACCACGCTGATCGACCGCATCGCCGACATCACCGACCCGCTGCCCCGCACGCTGTGCTGGTCGGCGGCGTGGGAGATGACGCGCGAGGCCGAGCTCAAGGCCCGCGACTTCGTCACGCTGGTCCAGCGCGGCGTGCACACCGAGACCGAGGTCGGCGTGGTGCAGCGGCTGCTGCTGCAGGCGCAGACGGCGCTGAACTCGTACGCGAAGCCGGCGTGGGCGGCGGACAAGGGCTGGCCGGAGTTCTCCGCGCGGCTGCTGGAGCTGGCGCAGGGCGCCGAGGCCGGTTCGGACCACCAGCTCGCGTTCGTGAACTCGCTCGCCGGTTGCGTGCTCGACGACAAGACACTGCGGATCATCGCGGGCTGGCTCGACGGCACGGCGCCCCTGGAGGGCTTGACCGTCGACACCGACCTGCGCTGGCGGCTGCTGCACGCGCTGGTCGCGCACGGCAAGGCGGAGAACCCCGAGATCGACGCGGAACTCGCCAAGGACGACACCGCCGCCGGGCGGCGTCAGGCGGAGCGCTCGCGGGCGCTGCGGCCGACCGACGAGGCGAAGGCCGACGCGTGGCAGCGGGCGGTGTACGACGACGAGCTGCCCAACGCGGTCAGCGACTCGCTCATCACCGGCTTCTCCCACCCGGGCCAGAAGCACCTGCTCGGCGGCTACGTGACGCGCTACTTCGAGGTCATCGACGAGGTGTGGCAGCGGCGTTCCAGCGAGCGGGCGCAGCCGACCGTGGTCGGGCTGTACCCGTCGTGGGCAGTCGAACCGGCGACAGTCACGGCGTCGGACGAGTGGCTGACCGGTGAGCACCCGGCGGCGCTGCGCCGTCTGGTGTCGGAAGGCCGGGCCGGGATCGTACGGGCACTGGCCGCCCGGGAGTTCGACTCGCAGGCCGGGCTCTAGTCCCGTAACGCGCTATGAAAGGTCCTTTCCTTGCGAAATTTGCAAGGAAAGGACCTTTCATAGCGTCCGGGAGCGGTCTGTGCCCACAAGTGCAATGAAGGGGCCTTTCATCGCAAATTTCGCAAGGAAAGGCCCCTTCATTGCACTTGAAAGCGGCTGAAGAGCGTCAGTGCTGCGGAGCGCCCGCCTGGTCGCTCAGCATGCGGAGAGCGTTCACGACGCCGCCGACCAGGTCGCCTTCCTTGAAGGAGGCCACCATGCTGGCCACGGCGAGCTTCGCGCCACGGTCGGGCAGGCGGTGCCGGGCCTGCGAGCCCGTCACGATCTCGATGGCGCGCTGCCCGGGCGACACGGCGACGACCACGGAGTCCGCCGGGTTGTCGGTCGAGGCCAGCAGGCCCTCGGCGGCGACGCGGGTGTCCTCGCCGAGGTCGCCGAGGTACACGCTGAAGTCCAGGCCGGTCTCACGGCTGGCCAGGGTCAGCGCCTCGTCCAGCCGCGCGAGCTGCTGGGTCGTGAATGGGCTGATCGGCCCAGCGGGTTCGTACATCTTGGCGGCGGAAATCCGGCCGCTGGAGGTAACGGCGGCGCCGTAACCGGGCTCTTCGTCAACAGCGGTGGACGAATGGGTCAGTTCACCAGTTGCCACGAGCGCCTCCCGTCACCGAAGCTCCGTTCGCCTCGCCGACGGCTGTCGCGCCGCCCGCGTGCGAATGCCTGGCGCCGACTCCGTCGGGGTTGGCGCTCCACCACATGGCCGGGTACTCCCACGGCTGCCCCGGCCGGTACCGGGCGACGCCCGCGCCTTTCGACCGCAGCGTGGCCACTCCGCAAAGCGCGTAGATGGCCAAGGGGATCACCGCGAAGACCAGGATCGTCTCGACAAGGTTCACGCGCGTGAGCGTATCCGATGGCACTCGGCCCCACCCGCTCGCACGGCCGTTCCACCGACACAGACCTGCGCCGCGACACCGACCGCTCACCGTCCGGGGGCCGCCGTCCGCCGCTTGCCGCGAAAGCGCTCCCACGTTGGGGCGAAGCCCTGAAGGCCGAAAGGTTGCAACTCAACGTACGGGCGGCCGCACCCGGCGCTGTCATCTTGTCGGAGCCTTGAAATCCTCGTAGCTTTTTCACCTGTACGGGCCTTGCGCCCAGCTCCCCCACCCCAGCAGGTAACGCACCGGTCGCAGGAGGATATGTCATGCAGAGCACCCAGACACCCGGCCAGGCGATCATCGACGACGTTTCGTCACTCTTCGAAATTGGTTTTGTCCCCGGCACGCGTGTGACGGCGGGCACACGGGTTACTCGCGGTACCCGTGTCACTCGCGGTACGCGCGTCACCGCCGGGACCCGGGTCACTCGCGGCACCCGAGTGACCCGTGGCACCCGCGTCACCGCCGGAACCCGCGTCACCCGTGGCACGCGCGTCACTCGCGGCACCCGCGTGACCGCCGGCACTCGCGTCACCTGCGGCACCCGGGTCACTCGCGGCACGCGCGTCACCCGTGGCACTCGCGTCACCTGCCAGAGCGACTTCTCCCTCGCCGCCTGAGCTTCGAGCACGACCTGCCGGCAGGGGATTCACCGCGGTAGAGCTTCACCACGGCATCATCGGCCCGCCCCGGCCGCCGAAAGGCAGCCGGGGCGCCGACGTGTTCATAGCCCGGTCAGGCCGCGGTCCCCAGGTACGGCCGCCACAACGGGTCGGCCTCCTTGGAATGAGCGAGCAGCCGCCAGTGCGGCCCGTGCGGGGCCCTCGGCACGACGCGCAGGCGCCAGCCGATCTCGGAAAGCAGCTTGTCCGCCTTCCGATGGTTGCACTTGGCGCAGCAGGCGACGCAGTTCGTCCAGCTGTGGGGACCGTTACGACTGCGCGGGACGACGTGGTCGATCGTCTCGGCCCGCCCCCCGCAGTAGGCGCAGCGGTACCTGTCGCGATGCATCAGCCCGGCCCGGGTCAGCGGCACCTGCGCGCGGTAGGGCACGCGCACGTAGGTGCTCAGCCGGATCACCGAAGGCACGGGCAGCGAGACCGTGGCGGCGTGCAGTTCGAGCCCTGCCGGGTCTCCGTGCACCACCTCGGCCTTGCCGCACATCACGAGGACCACCGCGCGCCGCAACGGCAGCGCCGTGAGCGGCTCGAACGTGGCGTTCAACAGCAATACCCGTCTGCGGCCCCATGACGACGCTGTAGTCGTGGTGGGTACCGCCGTTGTCGACGGATCCCGCCCTCTACGCTGTCCGGGCGGGCGGGCAACACCCCCTGGCCGCGTTCCCGGCCCGCCCGGTGGAGCCCCGTGCGAGGGGGCACCTCCCGGATGGGCGCGCAACACGACCTCCGGCGCCTGTCCGGCCAAGGCTTGGCTCGGGACGCCGAGGGGGATGGGTTGTCGGTCTGGCACTCGACCACCTCCACCGGTGCAGGCATAGTCGACCACAGATCAGCCCCAAAGTGCACGTGTGTTACTGGACGTGTCATAAGCGCGCGACCCGGCGGCCACATGGAGTTGGCTGTTTCGCATCCGCCGGGGCGCCTGCCGCGCCGAGCAGCGGATGCGATCCCCGCCGAGTACGAAAGGACATTTCTTCTCCGTGAACCTGCTGCCCACCGAACCCCCGGCATGCACGAAGGACGCCAGCACCCTGTGCGGCCAGGTGTTCCAGGTCACAAACAACGAATGGCTCTCCGCGTCGGCAGGTTGGCTGCTGACGAAGCCGATCAAGATCCTGATGATCGTCGCCGTGGCGTTCCTGCTGCGGTACGTGATCCGGCGCCTGATCAACCGCGTGACCCGGATGCCCAGCGGCTCCTCGAAACTGCCCGCCCTCTTGAGACCGCTGCGGGAGAAGGCTCCCGAAGTGCTCGGGTCGGCGGTGATGGAACGACGCCGTCAGCGCGCCGCCACGATCGGCTCCGTGCTCAAGTCGATGGCGACACTGTTCGTCTACGGCCTGGCGTTCATCCTCGTGCTGGGCGAACTGGGCATCGACCTGGCGCCGATCATCGCTTCGGCGGGCATCGTCGGGGTGGCGCTCGGTTTCGGCGCGCAAAACCTCGTCAAGGACTTCCTGTCCGGCATCTTCATGATGATCGAGGACCAGTACGGCGTCGGTGACGTCGTCGACGTCGGTGAGGCGTCCGGCACCGTCGAGGCCGTCGGCCTCCGGATCACCACCCTGCGTGACATCAACGGCACCGTCTGGTACGTCCGCAACGGCGAGGTGCTGCGGGTCGGCAACTCGAGCCAGGGCTTCGCGGTCGCCGTCGTCGACGTCCCGCTCAGCTACTCCGCCGACGTCGAGAAGGCCACCGAACTGATGGCCGAGAAGTCGAAGACCCTCCTCGAGAGCGAAGGGCTGGCACCGAACGTGCTGGAGCCGCCCGAGATGCTCGGTGTGGAGACCGTCACCCCCGAGGGCATCAAACTCCGCCTGACGGTGAAGGTCCGCCCCGGCAAGCAGTGGGCCGTGCAGCGCGCGCTGCGGGCACATCTGCTCGCCGTGCTGGACGAAGCCGGCTTCGAACCACCACTCGGGCGCTTTATGTCGTCCGGCCCCGCCGGACAGTAGGACAAGGGCAGAATGGAGCTGTGTCCGTGACCGAACCTGACCCCACCACCTTGTACGAAGCGATCGGCGGTGAGCCGGTCTTCACCCGGATCGTCGCGCGGTTCTACGCCGAAGTGGCGGTCGACGAGGTGCTTCGCCCGCTGTACCCCGAAGAGGACCTCGGCCCGGCCGAGGAGCGCTTCCGGCTGTTCCTCATGCAGTACTGGGGCGGCCCGCACACCTACTCGGACCAGCGCGGCCACCCGCGCCTGCGGATGCGGCACGCGCCATTCAAGATCGGCCCGATCGAACGCGACGCCTGGCTGCGCTGCATCAAGATCGCTGTCGACGAGGAGAACATCGAGGAGCCCTACCGCGGGCAGCTGTGGGCGTACCTGGAGATGGCCGCCAACAGCATGATGAACAGTTTCGTGTGATGGAGCGCGACGGGGCTTGGTGGGACCAGGCGGTCTTCTACCAGGTCTACGTGCGCTCGTTCGCCGATTCCGATGGGGACGGCGTCGGTGACCTCGAAGGCATCCGCGGCAAGCTCGGGTACCTGGAGCTGCTCGGGGTCGACGCGCTGTGGCTGACGCCGTTCTACCGCTCGCCGATGGCCGACCACGGGTACGACATCGCCGACCCGCGCGACGTCGACCCGATGTTCGGCACCCTCGGCGACTTCGACGTGCTGCTGACCGAGGCGCACAAGCGCGGCATCAAGGTCACCATCGACGTCGTCCCCAACCACACCAGCAACACCCACCCCTGGTTCAAATCGGCGATGGCGGCGCCCCCGCGGAGCCCGGAGCGGGATCGCTACCTCTTCCGTGACGGGCTCGGCCCGCGCGGCGACCTGCCGCCGAACAACTGGGTCAGCGCGTTCGGCGGCCCGGCGTGGACCAGGGTCCCGGACGGACAGTGGTATCTGCATCTGTTCTCGCCGCAGCAGCCGGATCTGAACTGGACGAACCCCGAGGTCGCCGCCGATCTGGAGCGGACCCTGCGGTTCTGGCTGAACCACGGGGTGGACGGCTTTCGCATCGATGTCGCGCACGGCATGGCGAAACCCCCGGGCCTGCCGGACATGGACCCGCGCGTGAACGCGATGGGGCCGAGCGAGTTCTACGACCCGCGGTTCGACAACGACCGCGTCCACGAGATCCACCAGATGATCCGCAAGGTGCTCGACGAGTACCCCGGCACGATGGCCGTCGGCGAGATCTGGGTGACCGACGAAGAACGCCTCGCGCGCTACCTGCGGCCGGACGAACTGCACCTGGCGTTCAACTTCCGGCTCGTGCTCACGCATTTCGACGCGGACGCGCTGCGGACGGCCATCGAGCGATCCTTGGCGGTGCCGAAGTCGGCCGGGGCGGCCGCGACCTGGACGCTGGGCAACCACGACGTCTGGCGGCAGGTCAGCCGGTACGGCGGCGGTGAACGCGGCGTCCGGCGCGCGCGGGCGATGGCACTGGTCGAGCTCGCGCTGCCCGGCACGGTCTATCTTTACAACGGCGAAGAACTGGGTCTCGGCAACGTCGACCTCCCGCCCGACGCGCTCGCGGACCCGCGCGCCAAGACCTCCGGCGCCGAGTTCGGCCGGGACGCTTCGCGGGTACCGCTGCCGTGGGAGGGAGACCTGCCGCCGTTCGGCTTCTCGCGGAATCCGCGGACGTGGCTGCCGATGCCCGCCTCGTGGGCGCCGGTGACCGTGGAAGCCCAGCTGGAGGATCCGGCGTCGACGCTGTCGCTGTACCGGCGGGCGATCGAGATCCGTAAGTCCCACAAGGCTTTCGGCGGGGACGAGCTCGAGTGGTACGGCGCGCCGGCGGGCTGTTTCGCGTTCCGGCGGCGGGGCGGCGGGCTGGTCTGCGCGCTGAACACGTCGGCGAGCCCGATCGCGCTGCCGCCGGGTGAGGTGCTGCTGTCGAGCGTTCCCTTGGTGAACGGGAAACTGCCGCCGGACGCGGCCGCCTGGCTCGTCTGAGCCGGTCCCCCGCTCGCCCGGGCCTCCGCTGTCCTGGAGATCGGGGTATTCGGTGCTCGCGACCAGAGGAGCGTCACTGGCCCGGTAGGACGTGTCGGCGGTGCCGGACGTCACTCCCGCGCCGGTCGTGCTCCACACGCAGAGCCGGTGGGAACCCAGGTCCGGCGTGATGATGTTCGCGGTCGTGGCGACCGCCGAGGCCGCGATGGTGGTCTCCGGCCCGTCGTCGATCCGGTAGGTGCAGGAGACGACATCGGCGATGCCCGGGGTGAAGCGGAACTCGGCGGGCACTCCGACACCGGTTTCCCGAGACCCGGCGATCCGAGCTCTGTCGACTCGACGTGGAAGTGGTGGACGTGCCGAGGCGACCGGTTGCCCGCGCTGTCGACGCTCGCGACGAAGAGATCGTTCGGGCCGGAGGTCCGCGGGGTTCAGGAAACCGTCGCGGACCCGCCGTCGTGGTTCGCCGCCACGAAGGTGCCCGCCGGATCGGTCTTCCCGTAGTAGAACCCGACGACCGCGCTGTCTCCGTTGGCGTCGAAGGTGAACGAGCCCGGCAGCCCGGCGCCGGGGTGCCAGGCACCGTCGTCCGGGTACTCGGCCGAGGTCACGGTGGGCTCGGCGATCAGGGAAGTCGCGCTCGCCTGGGCCGGTGCGGCGCTGAACGCCGCCACCCCGACGGCCAGGAGCGCGGTGAATCTCTGACGAATCCTCAGGTGACCTTGTCGTCAGCTACAGGTAAGCACAAGTCCCGTCCGGAAACGGACGCCATGAAAGGTCCTTTCCTTGCGAATTTCGCAAGGAAAGGACCTTTCATGGCACTACTGGATCAGTTGAAGCCCGGGTGCAGCTTGTACTGCGTCTGGGCGTTGAACTGGTTCTGCCGGACGAGCTTCGCCGGGAAGGTCCGCCAGTCGTTGAGGTCCAGGACGTCCAGGCCCTTCACGATGTCGGACGAGAAGATGTGGCCGTTGTACCAGTACGCCGACCACGTCCCACCGCCGACGAGTTTCTCGTTCGACAGCGGGCCCCGCTCCCAGTACGCGATCTCCTTCGGCTTCTTCGAGTCGGTGAAGTCCCACACCGAGACGCCGCCCTGGTACCAGGACTGGACCATGATGTCCTTGCCCGGCACCGGGATCAGCGAACCGTTGTGCGCCACGCAGTTCTCGGTCTCGGACTGCAGACGCGGGATCTTGTAGTAGCTGCGGAACTCCAGCTTGCGGTTGTCGCCGCGGCCGGTGATCTCGTAGATGCCGTTGGCACCGCGGGTGGAGCCGAACTTCTCCAGGCAGGTCGCCATCCCGCCGCCGCCGAGTTCGTCGGTGAAGACGACCTTGGTGGCGTCGTTGTTGAAGGTGGCGCTGTGCCAGAACGCGAAGTTCACGTTGTCCTGGACCCGGTTGATGACCCGCGGCTTGAGCCGGTCGGAGATGTCGATCAGGACACCGTCACCCATGCAGGCTCCGGCCATCAGATCCTTCTCCGGCAGCGCCGTCAGGTCGTGGCAACCGGTGGTCGCGGACCGGCGGGTGCCGTCGGGGTTGTCGCCACCGGCGTTGCCGCCGTCCGCGAACAGCACCGGCGTCGCGACGAGGGACGCCTTCGCCGGGTCCTTCACCGGGACCTTGACGATGGAGATCTTGTCGTGCGGCGGCTGGCAGTCGGGCAGGTTGGCCGCGGGCGCGTACGACGAGACGTAGATGTAGACGTCCTGGCCGCGCTTGTCCGGCACCAGCGTGTTGGTGTGCGAACCGCAGTCGGTCTCGACCGCCGCGACGTACTTCGGCGCCGCGAGGTTCGAGATGTCGAAGATCTTGATGCCTTCCCAGGCCGACTTCTCCGACGCGGGCTTCGCGACGCTGTTGCACGAGTTGTCGCTGCGCGAGGAGTCGGTCGAGAGGAAGAGCAGGTCACCGGAGATCGACACGTCGTTCTGCCCGCCGGGGCAGAGGACCTGGCTGACGATCTTCGGGCGGTACGGGTTGCGGACGTCGAAGACGTTGAAGCCGTCGTACGTGCCGATGATCGCGTGCCCCTTGGTGAACGCGATGTCGGTCCCGGTCGAGTCCTTGGTGAACGGTCCCTGCTGCGGGACGTTCGCGATCGACCGGAGATTGGGGCTGTGGACGATCTCGTCCACACCCGGGATCGTGGTCGCCGACGGCTCCGCGATGACGGCGGGCGCGGCGAACGCGCTGGAGGCTCCGAGGGCGGCGACCGCGGCCGCCGCTACGAAGACCCTGGTCAAGCGGCGTTTCAGCCCAGGCTGCAGCACGATATGGCTCTCCTTCCACCCAGCTTTACGCGAACCTTATTACTTATTTAGGCTCAGCAGGTACCAACCAACGGAGGTTCTCCCGGGATGAGAAAATGTTTGACATCGGCGCTGGTCGTGGCCGCTTTCGCCGTCTCGGGCTGCACCGGCGACGCGGAGCCCGCCGCCCCCGCCCAGAGCGCGCCGGTGATCGTTCCCGGCAAGCCCGGTGAGCAGGCGAGCACCGGGTCCCCCGGCCCGGTGAACCGCGATCAGGCAGGCGAGGCCGACGTCGACTACATGACGATGATGATCCCCCATCACCAGCAGGCGAAGGTGATGACCGATCTGGTGCCGGGCAAGACGGCGAACGAGCAGATCCGGGCGATCGCCGGCCGGATCTCGGTGGCGCAGGACGGCGAGGTCACGATGATGAAGACGTGGCTGGCCGATCGCGGCAAGCCGGTGCCGGGCGAGGGACACGCGGGTCACGGCGCCGGGCACGATCACGCGCTCATGCCGGGCATGGCGACCGAGGCCCAGCTGGCGGATCTGCGCGCGGCGAGCGGTGTGGCGTTCGAAAAGATGTTCCTCGACCTGATGATCGCGCATCACACGGGCGCGCTGACCATGGCCGAGACCCAGCTCGGCAAGGGCGTCGAGATCAAGGCGCAGGAGATGGCTCAGGAGGTCATCACCGGCCAGACCGCCGAGATCGAGCGCATGAAGACGATGCGCGGGAAGCTCTAGGCGTCGCCGGAGGAGCCCATGTCGCCGAAGCCGGAGTCACCTGAGTCGTCGGCGGTGCCCGAGACGATCCAGGTCGCCAACGCGGCGGCCTGGACGTACGGCGCCGCTGCCGCGGCAGCCCGTCCTGCGGCCTTGGCGCGACCCCATTTCTCCGGGCGTTCGGCGCGTTCCGGCGCCTCCTCACCCGGCGGGCGCTCGGTGCGCCACGGGGTCTCCTCCGGCCTGACCTCGGCGAGGAAGTCCGCGGTCGGGTCCTCACCGCCCTTGTCGTTCATGGAGACAGCCTGACACCGCGGGCGGCCGGAAGCCACCCGCGGCGCGAGGCGGTAAGAAACCCGTCAGAACAGCAGTGGCAGGAGCGCGTGACGGCGTTTGATGACGGCGCCGTACCTCGCGTCGATGCGCATCCACGAGTCCGTCGCGGTGACCCGGACGATGTCGTCGGCGATCGACGAGTCGAGGAAACCCATCCCCGACAACGCGAACAGGCACCGCATCTGGACCTTGATCTCCAGCTCGTTGCCGGAAACGGTGAGCACCGCCTGGTCCATCAGTGACGCGGGCGGGTTGCCGTGCGGGCCGGCGTTGTCGCGAGCGAGGGTGACCCCGCGATCGGCCAGCTCCGAGAGCACCGTCGCCGGCAGTTCGTCCACCAGCTGCCAGCGGCCGGGCGCGGGCAGCTCGGAATGCCACATCAGGTCACGGGCCGGGCCCGGATCCATCCGCTCGCCGCCGGCGACGGTCAGCGCGGCGAGCAGCTCGTTCCCGGACACGGTGATGTCCGACGGCGTGATGTCGCCGGCGACCGCCCTGGTGGCGAGGACCTCGAACGGGGTCGTGCTCCACGCCTCGACGACGCCGTCGCCGCGCTGCCGCAACCGCACCAGCGTGTTCTGGTCGAGCCGGACCGCCCTGGCCACGAACGCGCCGAGCGTTTCGCGGTCGCCCGCGTCCGGGATGACGAGCTCAGGCATCCGCGAACCCCTTCTCCAGGAAGGCGCGTTCGTCCTCGGTCAGCCGCCGGGGCCGCTCCGAGCCGGTGTCGAACGGCGCGAGCACCGTCTCGGCGGTGACCGCGACCTTGTCGGCCTCGGCGGGCCCGTTGTGCACCTTGTAGCCGAGGGTGAAGCTGGCGTGCTTCAAGTCCTTCAACGAGATCTCCACCCGGATGTCCTGATCGGACACCACGATCGGCGAACGGTAATGGACGGCCAGCTTCACCACCACGATGCCCTTGGGCAGTTCGGTGAGCCCGGCCCGGACGGCGTCCCCGAACAGCAGGGGGATCCGTGCCTCTTCGAGCAAGGTCACCAGGTTCGCGTGGTTGACGTGCCCGTAGACGTCCATATCCGACCAGCGCGGCCGGATCAGGGAAATGTAGCTCACTACCTCACCGTGCTCCGGATCTGCCTCGCCGCCACCGACAGCGTCGCCAGGTCGAGTTTGCCGAACTGGCTGATCTCGTCCAGTGCGACGCGGGCCCGCTGCAGCCTGGAGGCGTTCGTCTTCTCCCAGTGCGCGATCTTCTCGTCCGGGTCGGTGCCCGAATCGCTGTGCCGCAACGCGTCCAGCGTGATCGTCCGCAGCGAACCGTAGACGTCGTCCCGCAGCGCCAGCCGCGCGAGCGCGTGCCAGCGGTTGCCGCGTTCGAGACCGCTGATCGACGTCAGCATCTTGTCGATGCCGAGGTGGTCCGACAGCGCGTAGTACAGGCCCGCGGTCTCCGGCGGGGTGTGCACCGCGTCGATCCCCGCCTGCTGCTCGGCCAGCTCCGCGACGTCGGTGACGTCGAGCAGGCCGAAGGTGTGCAGCAGGAGCGCGATGCGCTCCGCCAGTTCCGTCGGCACGCCCTTCCCGATCAGCCGCTCGGTGTTCGCGTCCACCGAAGCGCACTCGACACCGCGAAGCAGCTCGTGCGCCCGCGGCGCCAGCTCCCCGACGACGTGGCCGAACCGGTTGATCTCGGCGAGCGGCGCGAGGGGCTGCGGCCGGTTGGTGAGGAACCAGCGGGCGGCCCGGTCGAGCAGCCTGCGGGTCTCCAGCATCATCTCGTCCGCGACCTCGGTCGGCACGACGTTGTCCAGCGCGTCGATCTGGGCCCACAGCGACGGCAGGTCGTACACGTGGGTGACCACGGCGTACGCGCGGACGGCGTCGGTCGCGGTCGCGTTCATCTCCTCCATCAGGCGGAAGACGTAGGAGATCCCGGCGCCGTCGACGACCTCGTTGGCCACCATCGTCGTGATGATCTCGCGCTTCAGCGGGTGCTGGAAGATCGCGTCGCCGAAGCGTTCCCGAAGCGGCTTCGGGAAGTACTCGGGCAGACGGCGCGAGAACACCTCCGAGTCCGGCAGTTCGCTGGCCAGCAGCTCGTCCTTGAGGTCGAGCTTGACGTGCGCGAGCAGTGTCGCCAGCTCCGGCGACGTCAGGCCTTCGCCCGCCTTCTCCAGCGCCCGGAACTCCGCCGAACTCGGCAGTGCTTCGAGCTTGCGGTCGAAGGCGCCCCTCGCGACCAGCGCCGCGACGAGCCGCTGGTGCACCGAGACCATCGGCCCGGCGTGCGCCCGGCTGACGCCGAGCACGGCGTTCTGCCGGTAGTTGTCGGCCAGCACCAGCTCGCCGACCTCGTCGGTCATCTGCCCCAGCAGCTCGTTGCGCTGCTCGGCGCCCAGCGATCCGGTCGAGACCAGGTGGTCCAGCAGGATCTTGATGTTGACCTCGTGGTCGGAGCAGTCGACACCGGCGGAGTTGTCGAGGGCGTCGGTGTTGATCTTGCCGCCCGCGCGGGCGAACTCGATCCGGCCGAGCTGGGTCAGCCCCAGGTTCCCGCCCTCGCCGACGACCTTGACGCGGAGCTGGTTGCCGTTGACGCGCAAGGCGTCGTTGGCCTTGTCGCCCGCGTCCGCGTGGCTCTCGTTCTCGGCCTTGACGTAGGTGCCGATGCCGCCGTTCCACAGCAGCTCGACCGGGGACAGCAGGACCGCCTGCATGAGGTCGTTCGGCGCCAGCGCGGTGACGTCCTCGGCGAGCCCGAGCGCCTCGCGCACCTGCGGGCTGACCGGGATCGTCTTCGCCGACCGGGAGTAGATCCCGCCGCCCTCGCTGATCAGCGAGCGGTCGTAGTCCTCCCACGACGAACGCGGCAGGTCGAACAGCCGCCGCCGCTCGGCGAACGAGGTCGCCGAATCCGGGGCCGGGTCGAGGAAGATGTGCATGTGATTGAAGGCGGCCACCAGGCGGATGTGCTCCGAGAGCAGCATGCCGTTGCCGAAGACGTCGCCCATCATGTCGCCGATGCCGACGACGGTGAAGTCCTCGGTCTGGGTGTCCTTGCCCAGCTCGCGGAAGTTGCGCTTGACGCTCTCCCAAGCACCCTTCGCGGTGATGCCCATGGCCTTGTGGTCGTAGCCGACCGAGCCACCCGAGGCGAAGGCGTCGCCGAGCCAGAACCGGTAGTTCGCCGAGACCTCGTTCGCGATGTCGGAGAACTTCGCGGTGCCCTTGTCGGCCGCGACCACGAGGTAGCTGTCGTCGCCGTCGTGGCGGACCACGCGCGGCGCCGGGACCGTCTTGCCCTCGACGCGGTTGTCGGTCACGTCCAGCAGACCGGAGATGAACATCCGGTAGCAGGCGATGCCCTCGTTCAGCTGGGCGTCGCGGTCCAGGCTCGGGTCACCGGTGGCCGTCGGCGGGCGCTTCACGACGAAGCCGCCCTTCGCGCCGACAGGCACGATGACCGCGTTCTTGACCGCCTGCGCCTTGACCAGACCGAGGATCTCCGTGCGGAAGTCCTCCCGGCGGTCGGACCAGCGCAGGCCACCGCGCGCGACGTCGCCGAAGCGCAGGTGCACACCCTCGATCCGGGGCGAGTACACGAAGATCTCGTACTTCGGCCGCGGCTCGGGCAGTTCGGGCACCGCGCTCGGGTCGAGTTTGAGCGCCAGGTACTGCCGGGAGTTCCCGTCCTCGTCGGTGACGTGGTAGTTCGTGCGCAGCGTGGCGAGGATGACCGCCATCAGGCGTCGCAGGATCCGGTCCTCGTCGAGGCTGGTCACCTCGTCGACCAGTTTGCCGATCTCGGCGGTGAGCTGGTCGGCCTGCGACGCGCGGACCTCGTCGCCGAGCGCGAGGTCGAAGCGGGTCTCGAACAGCCGCACCAGCGCGGTGGCGATGTCGGTGTGCGCGAGGACGGTGTTCTCGATGTATTCCTGGGAGAACGGGATCTTCGTCTGGCGCAGGTATCGCGAGTAGGCCCGCAGGATGGCCGCCTGGCGCCAGGTGAGCCCGGCGCGCAGGACGAGTCCGTTGAAGCCGTCGACCTCGCAGTCGCCGCGCCAGGCGGCGTGGAAGGCGTCCTGGAAGCGGGTGCGGAGGTCGTGGTCCGCGTGGTCGAGGACCTGCGGGTCGATCAGCAGGCCGAAGTCGTAGATCCAGGACCGGCCGCCGTCCTCGCGGCGCAGTTCGTACGGGCGTTCGTCGACGACCTCGACGCCCATCCGCTGCAGGACCGGGAGCACCTGGGAGAGGGTGACGCCCTCACCGCGCAGGTACAGCTTGAACCGCCGCTCCCCCGCCTCGGCGTCGGCCGGGAGGTAGAACGACAGCGACAGGTCACCCTCGTCGGTCAGCGACTCCAGGGCACGGAGGTCCGCGAGCGCTTCGAGCGCGGTGAAGTCCTCCTTGTAGCCCTCGGGGAACACCGCGGCGAACCGCTGTCCCTGTTCGCCCGCGGACTCCTCGCCCAGCAGGCCGATCGCGACACCGCTGTCCCCGGCGCGCTCGCGGCGCTCGGCGAGGATCGCCTCGACCATCCTGTCGTCCCAGCTGCGAACGGCTTCGTTGAGCCGTTCCTGGATGCGCAAGGTGTCCGGTTCGGACCGCTGCGAAGGATCGGTGTGCACGATGAAGTGCACCTGCGCGAGCACGGTTTCCCCGATGCGCGCGCTGTACTCCAGTTGTGCGCCTTCGAGTTCTTCGAGCAGGACCTCCTGCATCGCGAGCCGCGAACGGGTCGTGTAGCGGTCGCGCGGGAGGTACACGAGGCAGGAGTAGAAACGGCCGTACGGGTCACGGCGCAGGAACAACCGCAGCCGTCTGCGATCCGAAAGCGTGATCGCGCCTGTCGTCGTCGAGTACAGCGAGTCCGTGTCGGCCGAGAACAGGTCCGCGCGCGGCCAGTTCTGCAGCACTTCGAGCATCCGCTGACCGGAGAAGGACTCCATCGGGAAGCCCGCGCGGTGGATGACCTCGCGGACCCGATTGCAGACCACCGGGATGTCCAGCACGTTCTCGTGCAGGGCGGTGGTGGTGAACATGCCGAGGAAGCGGTGTTCGCCGGTGACTTTCCCGTTGTCGTCGAACGTTTTCACGCCGACGTAGTACGGGTAGACCGTGCGGTGCACGGTGGACGGCGCGCTCGCCTGGGTCAGCACCAGCAGCGTCGGCGCGAGCGCGGACGCCGCCGTGTCGGGACCGGCGGTGAGGCTGCGCGCGGCCAGGCTGTCCTGGCGCAGCACGCCCAGCCCGGTGGCGAGCACCGCGCGCAGGGCGGGCTCGTCGCTGTCCGGGTGCGGGTTGTCGATCAGCTCATAGCGGCGGTAGCCGAGGAAGGTGAAGTGACCGTCGGCGAGCCAGCGCAGCAGCCGGGCACCTTCGGCGATCTCGCTCGCGGACAGCCGCGGCGGTGCCTCGTCCAGCTCGTCGGCGAGACGGCGCGCCGTCTCCGCCATCTTGTCGGTGTCCTCGACGACCTCGCGCACGTCGCCCAGCACCGACGAGAGCCGGTTGTCCAGCTCCCGGGCACGGTTCGGATCCGTCACCAGGTCGATCTCGATGTACATCCACGACTCGGCCGCCGAGTTCGCCGGCGGATCGGCCGGGTCGGCGTCCGGGTGGACCTCCAGCAGCTCACCGGTCAGATCACGGCTCACCACGACGATCGGGTGCACGATGCGCTGCACCTGCACCCCGTCACGCGCGAACTCGGCCGCGACGGAATCCACCAGGTACGGCATGTCGTCCGTGACGACCTGCACGACGGTCGCCTCACGCGTCCAGCCGTCCGCGGGGCCCGTCGGGTTCAGCAACCGCACCGCGGGACGGCCGGGCATCCGGTCCTTCGCCAGCTGCAGATGCGAACGGACGGCGCCGACGAGGTCGACCGGGTCGTCACCGAGAATCTCTTCGGCCGGGATGTGCCGGTAGTACAGGCGGATCAGGTCGCCGATCTCCGGGGCGTACGCCGCGGCGGCGTCGATCAGGTCGTCCCGGATCTGCTCCGGGTTCACCGACCGGCGCCGGGCGCCTTCCTCGGTGCCGACATCTTTTCCGGGCAGGGACGAGACTCCCGTCGAGCTCATTTGAGGCAACTCTCCACTGTAGCGAGATTGACACCGCGACCGGCACGACTCTGTACCGGCCCAGACCCAACCTACAGCTCCAGGCCGTCGGCTCGACAAGGCCTGGTCATTCCCGGCCATCGAAGATTTCCCTGCTCAGATAGCGGAATCGCCGTGATCGGTTCAGCTACTCGCCGGTCACATCGGCGGTCTGTCCGGGCCTTCCCGCATCCCGCCGCACCGGGGGTGACCAGCACCCATTGCCACGCGACGGCGCAGCCGACAGGCTCACCCGGCCGACTGAATCGTTCAAGTCGATTTTCGCTCCCACCGAGGTGAAGCAAGGGACCTTTGCTCTCGCGCGGTCAGTCGCTCCCGTTGGCGCGGTGCCGGTCGTGGCCGTTGACCGGACGCTTTCCCGAGTCCTGGGAGCCGAGCTGCTTCACGAGCGCGGCGGCGCTCGCGGTCCCCGCCTGGTGTTCGGCGAGCGCGCGGGCGAGCAAGTCGGCGAGACCGGCGTCCGGCGGCGGCTCGTCCTCCGCGATGGCGCGGGCGTAGCTCTCCGGGAACGGCGTGACCGGCCGCCAGGAACCGGTGTCGGTCAGCGGGTCGAGCGCCGGCGGCATCCGCAACCGCGGCAGCCACGGATCCGTGACCTCTTCCTTGGCGTTCGGCCGGGGACTTTCCTTGGCGCTGTCCCGGGTTCCGATGCCGTGCGACGGCGGCGGGTCTTCCCGAGGCGGCGGCGCGAGCGGGACGGCGGGTTCGGCGTACTCGACCGGAGGCTGCTCCCTGCGAGCGCGGCCGTTGTCGGCACGTTGCTCTGCGGCGGGTTCAGGAGCCACGGGATCCGTGGGGCCGTCCGCGCGGCGACGGCCACCACCGTGCCCGCCGGTGCTCGAGATCCCGAGCCGGTCCAGCACAGATTTCGCCGCCACGGAACCGTGTTCGGCGTCGTGCCTGGTCTTGCGCGAAACGGGCGCGGCGGACCGGCGGACACGCTCTTCGGCCGCCCACTCGTCGCTCTCCCACAGCGGGGCGGCGGTGCCCGGCGGACGCGGCGGCTCGGCCTCGGCAGCCATCCTCGGCCGGGGTTCGGCGGCGGGCTCGGGAGCCAGAAGCAGTTCCGGGACCGCGGGTTCCGGGACCGGTACGGGCACCGGCTCCTCGTACCGGACGGGTACCTCGGGCTGCCGTCGCGCGGCCGGGGCCGGGGCCGCCGGGGCTGGAGCCGGGGCGACGGTCTCGCGGGCCGCAGGCGCCTCGGGACGGCTGCGTCGCCTGCGCCCCGGTTCCGGAGGCGAAGCCGGTTCCGGACGCTGTGCGGGTTCAGGGTGCTGTGCGGGCTCAGGGCGCGACACGGGCTCCGGTTTCGGCGGCGGCATCAGCTTCGGCGCGGCGGGCTCGAACCTGATCGCCGGCTTGGGTGGCTGAGGCTTCTTCGGTACCCGGCGGCGCCAATCGCTGTCGGACGCCGAGGCTTCGCGAACCGGCTCCGGACGGGACGGCGGCTTCAGGACCGGCGCTTCGCGCTTCTCCGCGACCGGTGCCACGGGAGGCTCCGCCGGACGCTGATGCTCGGTGGGACGCGAAGACTCGACGGGACGCTGAGATTCCGCGGAACGCTGAGATTCGGCAGAACGCGGGGACTCGGCCGGACGAGAGGGTTCGACCGGCGTTTGCCGCACCGTCGCGGGTTCCGCCTGCCTGCTCTGCCGCGCTTGCCGTGGCGGCTCGCGACGAACCGGCGGCTCGGCCGCGGCCCGTTTCGGGGTCGCCGCGTCGATCGCCGCCATCACCGCGGTCACCTCGGCCGCTTCCGGTGCCGAGGCTCGCGTCGGAACGGGTGCGGGCGCCGGAGCAGGTGCGGCGGCAGGCTGCGCGGCGACGGCCCGCAGGACGTCGTCGAGGTCGACAGCGGCGTTTTCGGCCGCGCCGAACTCACCGACCAGGACGTTGCACGCCTGCCTGCGCGCGCGGGCGTGCAGATGCTCGGCGGCCCGCGAACGGTGCAGGCAGCCGATGGCCTCCTCGGCCCGGCCGAGCCGTTCCTCGATCTGCGCGAGTTCCAGCCACAGCCGTGCCGTGACGGCGTGCAGCTTGTGGTCTTCGGTGCCGGCGACCGATTCGCGGACGAGCATGCCCGCGGCTTCCCCGGATCCCGCGGGCAGCAAGACACGGGTGGCCACCGCCAGCCGCAGCCACGCGGCGGGCGCGACCCCGGCGGCCCGGACGGGCGCCGCGAGGATCGGCTGCGCGACCTCCAGCGCCATCTCCGTGTCGCCGCGGTCCAGCAACGTGCAGACGAGTTGCAGGATCAGCCTGATCCGGACGAGACCTCCGTCGTCGTCCGGGTTTCCGAGCCTCTCTAGCATGCCCAGCCCGGTCCGCGCGGCGTCGGCGGCCGACGTCAGATCTCCGTGACGGCGACGGTGCGCCGACACCCCGACCCGCAGCATCGCGCGGATCAGCAGCTGGGAGTCCGCCGCCATCGAGCCGTCGCCGAGTACGAGCTTGTCCGCCTCGGCGAGCACGCGGTCCAGTTCCGCCTTGCGGCCGAACTGCGCCAAGCAGCCGACGAGGTGGCACAACGCCTCGGCCCGGTGCGCCGGCGAGACCGCCGGATCCGCCAGCAACGGACGCAACGCGGCCAACCCGGTCAACGGGATGCCGACGCTGCGCGCGCAGACCGCCAGGTCGATCCTCAGCCGAGCGGCGATGTCTCCGTAGCCCGCGTGTTCGGCGGCGCGCAGGGCGGCCACCGCCCGGCCGACCGTCCGTGGACGGCCGCCGAGCCGCACCCGAGCGCTCACGACCAGGCTCTCCGCGCGGATCCATTGCTCGTCGGCACCGGCGGCCTCGGCGAGCGCGGCCGCGCGCTCCCCGAGGACCAAGGCGAGTTCGGGCGCCCTCAAATGCAGGGCGTCCGCGCGCTCGATCAGCCTGCCGACAGCGGACAAGGTTCCCCCGGTGGTAGCCGTCCGCCCACCCACCATGGTGGTGGGCGAGCCCGGCCGTTGGCGCTTGCTGGCTTCCACGGGGAACCCCCGGCCCTCAGTCGCGGGTCAGCTTGCGATGGGTGACGCGGTGCGGACGAGCCGCCTCGGCACCGAGACGTTCGACCTTGTTGCTCTCGTAGCCCTCGAAGTTACCTTCGAACCAGAACCATTGCGAGGGGTTCTCGTCGGTGCCTTCCCAGGCAAGGATGTGCGTCGCGACCCGGTCGAGGAACCACCGGTCGTGCGAGATGACCACGGCGCAGCCGGGGAACTGCTCGAGAGCGTTCTCCAGCGACCCCAGGGTCTCGACGTCCAGGTCGTTCGTCGGCTCGTCGAGCAGGATCAGGTTCCCGCCCTGCTTGAGGGTCAGCGCCAGGTTCAGCCGGTTGCGCTCACCACCGGAGAGCACACCCGCCGGCTTCTGCTGGTCCGGACCCTTGAACCCGAACGCGCTGACGTAGGCACGCGAGGGCATTTCGGTCTGCCCGACGTGGATGTAGTCCAGCTTGTCCGAAACCACCTCCCATACCGTCTTCTTCGGGTCGATCCCGCCGCGGTTCTGGTCCACATAGGACAGTTTGACCGTCTCGCCGATCTTGACCCGGCCGTCGTCCGGCTCCTCGAGCCCGACGATCGTCTTGAACAGGGTCGTCTTGCCGACACCGTTCGGCCCGATCACGCCGACGATGCCGTTGCGCGGCAGGTCGAACGACAGCCCGTCGATCAGCACACGGTCGTCGAAGCCCTTGCGCAGCTTCTCGACCTCGACGACCACGCTGCCCAGCCGGGGCCCCGGCGGGATCTGGATCTCTTCGAAGTCGAGCTTGCGGTGCTTGTCGGCCTCCGCTGCCATCTCTTCGTAGCGGTCGAGCCGGGACCGCGACTTGGTCTGGCGCGCTTTGGCGTTGGACCGGACCCATTCGAGCTCGGTCTTCAGTCGCTTGGCGAGCTTGGCGTCCTTCTTGCCCTGGACCTCGAGGCGCTCGCGCTTCTTCTCCAGGTACGTCGAGTAGTTGCCCTCGTAGCCGACGACGCGGCCGCGGTCGAGCTCCATGATCCACTGCGCGACGTTGTCCAGGAAGTACCGGTCGTGGGTGACCGCGAGGACGGCGCCGGCGTAGTTCGCGAGGAACTGTTCCAGCCACAGCACGCTTTCGGCGTCCAGATGGTTGGTGGGCTCGTCGAGGAGCAGCAGGTCGGGCGCGGACAGGAGCAGCTTGCACAGCGCGACCCGGCGGCGCTCACCACCGGAGAGGTGGGTGACGGCCTCTTCCGGCGGCGGGCAGCGAAGGGCGTCCATCGCCTGCTCCACCGCGGAGTCGATCTCCCACGCGTCGGCGTGGTCGAGGTCCTCCTGGAGCTTGCCCATCTCCTCCATCAGCTCGTCGCTGTAGTCGGTCGCCATCAGCTCGGCGACCTCGTTGAAGCGGTTGAGCTTGACCTTGATCTCGCCAAGGCCTTCTTCGACGTTTTCGCGGACGGTCTTCTCTTCGTTGAGCACCGGCTCCTGCATGAGGATGCCGACACTGGCGCCAGGCTGGAGGAAGGCTTCGCCGTTGCTGGCCTGCTCGATCCCCGCCATGATCTTCAGAACGGTGGACTTACCCGCGCCGTTCGGCCCCACCACGCCGATCTTGGCGCCGGGGTAGAACGCGGTGCTGACGTCGTCGAGGATGACCTTGTCCCCGACGGTCTTGCGCACCTTCTTCATGGTGTAGATGAACTCGGCCATACAAGCGATCGTAGAGCGAGCCGATCGGGGACTTGACGGCGGTCACCACCGAACTACCGACAGTCATCCTCACATCACTGAGCGAGCATCGGCACCTTCAGGCCACTGGTGCCTCCTCCAGCGCGGTGACCATGGGATTCCCCGCGGGCGGCGCCGCCATCGGGATCGCCCGGGGCCGATCACGCCCGGCCCGCATGATCTCGGCGGAACAACGCGCGAGGTTGGGGCCGATGGAGAAGGCCTCAAGCTCAGGTAGACCGAGAGGTGCCGGGATCTCCTCCGCGGTCTCGGCGCCGCGCAGCCGCCCGGCCACGATCACCGGATCGCCCTTGCTCAGGCACGCGAAAGCCGCCATCGCGAGCTTCCGCCAGCAGGTGACCTTGACCGCGAGCTGCCGCCCTTCGCACCACTCCCCTCTTTCCTTGTCGTACCGGCGTTCGACACTCCGCAAGCCGAACGACACGATGTCGTGCCCGTGCACCCGTTCCGGATGGTGGATCGGTTCGCTCGTCAGGTTGCCGATCATGGTCACCCACGTTTCGCCCATCGCCATCACACTCGCCTTTCTCCTCGATCCGGGCCGTCCCCGGTGTTTCCCTTGAGCACAGCCTGCCTCGGATCAAGGGGCGGAAACGGCCTCGATCGGGATCTGTGGACAACTGCGGGCGCGGTGGACTTCCTGTGGACAACTCGGCCCGTCGTGAGTGGCAAGGACGGTTAGAGCGGTAAGGCAAACGTGGCGGGCGTCGAGGTGTGCGCCGAATGTGGCATTGGGGACGGTCAGTGTCCCCAATGCCACGTCGGGGGCACCCTGGGGTTCGGTGACCCGACGTCATGTCCTGAAGGCCCCCTTCAAGACATTCAACGTCTTAAGGGGCCCTTCAGGACATTCCGCGTCGCGGCTCAGGGCACCGGAACCCTTCCGGACATGACACGAAGGGAACCTTCCCCGCAAGCGACGCGACGAAAGCCCCCTTCACCCCGACCAACAAGACACCTTTGCCTCTCGGCCCACCAGAACCCGAATCGCCACTCACGACCAGCCCGAGAAGACGCTCTACGAACCCTGCCCCGGTCCCCGGCCCTGATCGGCGAGGTTCTTCAGCATCGCGTTGTAGGCGTTGAGATCCGCGTCGCCCGAGGCGTCCTCGCGGCGATCCTTGCGCCGGGCCTCCCGCTCGTCCTGACGCGCCCACTGCACCAGCAGCGCGACGAGCACCAGCAGGACCGGCAGTTCACCGGACGCCCACGCGATCCCGCCGCCGAGCCGCTGGTCGGTCAGCAGGTCGGTGACCCACGGAAGTTTCAGCCCGCGGTAGAAGTCCTGCCCTAGCACGGTCTGCATGCTCATCAGCGCGATCCCGAAGAACGCGTGGAACGGCATGGCGGCGAACATCATCCCGAGCCGTCCCAGCGGCGGGATCCGACGAGGCGCAGGGTCGACGCCGATCACCGGCCAGTAGAAGACGTAACCGGCGAGCAGGAAGTGCGCGTTCATCGCCAGATGCGCCCAGTGGTAGTTCAGCGCGGCGTCGAACAGGCCCGAGAAGTACAGGCCGTAGAAGGACCCGACGAACAGCAGCAGGGCGACGACCGGATGCGTCAGGAACCGCGAAAGCGGCGAGTGCACGAAGGCGAGCACCCATTCACGCGGTCCGGGCGGGGCGTCCTTGCCCGCCGCGGGCAGTGCGCGCAGCGCGAGCGTCACGGGTCCGCCGAGCACGAACAGCACCGGCGCCACCATGGACAGCAGCATGTGGTTGCCCATGTGCACGCTGAACATCGCGGGCGCGTACCGCCCGATGCCGGACGACGTCGCGAGCAGCAGCACGAAACAGCCCGCGAGCCACGCGACGATCCGGCCGGTGGCCCAAGTGTCGCCGCGGCGCCGCAGCCGTCGCACGCCGGCGAGGTACAGCCCGGCGAGAACGATCGCGAGGGTGCCGTAGACGAGGTCGAACCGCCAGTCCGTGAGCAGCCGGAAGACGGTCGGCGGACCGTAGAGGTCGTAGCCGATCAGCAGTTCCGTGGTCGACGGCTGGGTGAACGATTCCTGCGGCGGCGGGGTCTTCGCGAGTCCGGTGGCGATGCCGATCGTGATGAACATGATCAGCACTTCGACCGCGGCGAGCCGCAGCAACTGCCCACCGCCGGCGCCGTTCACCAGCCCGGCGACACCCTTCTGCCGTTGCTGATGCCCGAAGACGCCGAGCAGCAGCAACGCGACGATCTTCGCGACCACGAGCAGGCCGTAGTCGGTGGTGAACAGGTCGGCGATCCTGATCCGCACCAGCGCGTTGACGATGCCGGAGACCGCCATCACGATCCAGCAGACCAGCGCCAGCTTGGAGAACCGCGTCGCGGCGAGCTTGAGGTTCTCGCCGCGGCGCCAGCCGAGCGCGAGCAGCGCCACCAGGCCGCCGACCCACAACGCGGCGGCGACCAGGTGGTACAGCAGGCTGTTGGTCGCCATGTCGTGCGAGCCACCGCTCGCGGAATGCCCGGTGACGGCGACCGGGATCAGGCCGCCGACGGACAGGAAGAAGACGACCGTCGTCCAGCCCCAGGTCAGCGCGAGACGGCAGCCGAGCGCGACCAGCAGCGCGATCAGCGCGGTGAACAGCCAGGCCTTGGGCTGCTCGATGGCGTCCACGAGGTCGATGAGCACCTGCGGCGAGAGCACCTCGGTGAACGGGCGCCCCGCGCCGTCCGCCGCCGAGAAGAAGATCGACGCGGCGGCCGCGAAGAACCAGACCCACGCGGCGACGCCCGCGACGCGGATGGCCGAGTACCCGTCCGCCGCGAGTGTGCCGGACTTCTGCGGCGGGACGAGGAACGCGGCGAGCAGCAGCGAACCCACGCACAGCACCGAAGCCGCCTCGGCCAGCACCCGGACGACGGTGATGCCGTAGCGCGTCACCAGCCCCGGATCCGGCAGGCCGGCGATGACGTAACCGGCGCCACCGGTCAGCGCGACCAGGCCGACGGCCACCACCGCGGCCAGGAGCGCCCCGATCGACACCAGCGGCAGGACACCGGCCTTCCGCGCGGGTGGGGCCGGTTTCGTCTCGGGGTCTGAAGGCACGTCACGAGGGTATGCCGGACCCGAAACGGGCAAGATGGGGGCGTGCGGATCATCCTGCTGAGGCACGCCGAGTCGCTCGGCAACGTCGACGAGCTCGCCTACACCCGGATCCCCGACCACGCCCTCCCGCTCACCGATGACGGCCGCGAGCAGGCGAGGCTGACGGGCCCGGAGATCGAGGAGGTCCTCGACGGGCAGCGACCGGCGGTCTACGTCAGCCCGTATCTGCGGACGCGGGAAACGTTGCGGCTACTGGACATCCGCGACACCTGCGAGCGGATCACGCAGGAGCCGAGGCTGCGGGAACAGGACTGGGGCAACCTCCAGGATCCGCAGGAGCAGGAGGTCCAGAAGCAACGCCGCCACGAGTTCGGGCACTTCTTCTACCGGCTCCCGTTCGGCGAATCCGGGGCGGACGTCGACGACCGCGTCGCGGCGTTCCTCAGCGAGCTGGGGGCCTGCGGCGAAGATCACCCCGATACCGTGCTGGTCGTCTCGCACGGCCTGACCATCCGGTTGCTGTGCCGTCGGCTCTTCGGCTGGAGCATCGAGCTGTTCGAGTCCCTGTCCAACCCGACGACCTGCGAATACCGCGTCGTCGAGCGGGTGGGCGACAAGTGGACGCTGGACCGCCCGTTCCGCCAATGGCGTGACTCACCCGACGGGGAGACCCAGATTTGAAGGTGCGAGGAGCACCACCCTCGTCCCCAGCCCCGGGCTGGATTCGATCCGCGCGAAACCGCCGGCTTCCGCCATCCGCGCGATGATCGAGTTCTCGAGACCGAAGCCGCGCCGCCTGTCACTGACGTCGAACCCGGCGCCGTGATCGCGCACCGTCAAGGAAACCCCGCCGCCGATTTCCTCGACGCTGACGACGGCCCGTCCGGCCCCGGAGTGCTTCAGCGTGTTGCGCAAGGCCTCCCTGGCCGAGTCGTGCAGGGCCATGGCCGACTCTTCCGAGAGGTCCGGGCCACCGGAGTCCTGGACGACGACCTCGACCCGCAGGCCTTCCGCGGCCATCTCGGCGGCGAGGAGCCGGAGACGCTGGTGGAGCCCGACCGGTTCGGCCGGTTCGTGCTCGAGGCTGATCCGGATGCGCATCGCCTGGGCGCGAGCGGTGCGGCGGACCCGGTCGAGGCTGGCGGCCGGGTCGAGTACGTCGGCGGGCGCGGGGATCGCGAACGACTCCATCACCTGCAGGACGGTGTCGTGGACGTCGCGGCGGTGCCGTTCGCGTTCCGCCGCGCGGCCCTGCTGCTCCCCGAACCCGAGCGCGAACCGCATCGACGCGCCGACCAGGCCGACCAGCGCGAGCGACGCCACCAGCGCCGTCGCGAGGGTGAGGAAGAGACCGAGTGAGGAAGCCGGATCCAGCACGGTGTTCAGCACCATCGCGCCGCCGACGACGAGCGCCCCCGCCGGCGCGCCGCGCAGCAGGGTCCAGATCATCACCGTGCCCATCAGATGGGTCCAGGTGATCGACATGATCGCGAGGTCCGGCGAGATCAGCGTGGCCCCCAGGACGAAGAGGACTGCGCATCCGGCGTCGGCCGCCGGCACCAGCCGCGTACCTGTCGGAGACCACCGGAAGATCCAGACGGCTTCGGCGAGGTTCGGCACCAGGTGCAGCACCGCGAACGTCCACAGCACCGAGGATCCGGTGAGCCCGGCCGTCCACACCGCCTGCGCCAGCATCACCAGCCGGAACACCACCGGGACCAGGACGAGCCGGGGCAAGGTGGTCTGCACCAGCCGCGCCGGGATCCCGGGAACCTGATGACGACCGGCCCGGACCCCCACGCCGCCCCCGAGTATCAGCACCCTCACGCCGCTCCTCCCCCGGATCAGCCGTCCTGAAACAGCGACCATGTCGCATTCATTTCAGTTTACCGAGCAATCAGCTTGCCCGCGTCCCGGCGAGGATGTCAACGGGCGACGGCTTCTGAGACCTCCTCCCGTTTCCCCGCCCGCGCCGCGGCCACGGCGGACGGCACGATCAGCGCGGCGGTCAGGCCGACGAACAGGAACGACACCGAAAGCGACGTCACCTGCGCGATCCCGCCGATCAGCGGCGGCCCGGCGAGGAAGCCGGTGTAGGCGATCGCGGTGACGAAGGCCAGCTCCCGCTCGCCGCCGGTGCCGTCGGCACGTTTGCCCGAGGCACCCGCGAGGCTCAACGCGATCGGGAAGGCCGCGGCCAGTCCGGCACCCGCCAGCGCGAAGCCGACGAACCCGAACACCGGCAGCGGGGCCAGCGCGGCGAGCACGAGCCCGGCCGCGGCGATCCCGGCGCCCACCGCCAGCGCGCGGGTGGCACCGAAGCGGTTCTGAAGCCAGGCGCCCGCGAGCCTGGCGAGCGCCATGGCCAGGGCGAACCCGGAGTAGGCGAAGGCCGCGGCGCCGTCACCGACCCCGTGCACGGACGTCATCAGCAGGGCGGACCAGTCCGAACTCGCGCCTTCCGCGATCGCCGAGAACAGCGCGATGGCGGCCAGCAGCCAGAGGACGGGACGTTTGATCGGCGGCACCCGCGGCTTCTCGACGGGCTCGGTGTGCGCGGGCCGCGCGCCGGGAACGGCCACGACGACGAAGGCGAGCACGACGAGCGCCGCCAGCGCGGCGACGGTGAGATGCCGTCCCGGCGACCACTGGTGCGACGCGGCGAATCCCGCGGCGACGGAGCCCGCCAGCGCACCGAAGCTGAACCCGGCGTGCAGGATCGGCATGATGGCCCGCCCGGAACGGCGCTCCACTTCGACACCCGCGACGTTCATCGCGACGTCCAGCGCCCCGACGCTCGCACCGAGGACGAACAACGCCCCGGCCAGCAGGGCGACCGACGTCGAGAAGCCGATCATCGGCAGTGCGGCGCAGGCGATGACCGTGCTGCCCGCGACCACCGCGCGGGCACCGTGCCGCTCGATCAGCCGCCCCGAAACCGACGCCGCGATCAGCATGCCGACGCTGGCGCCCAGCAGGGCCAGGCCGAAGACACCCGGCGAGGCGTTCACCCTTTCCGACAGCGCCGGAGTCCGCGGCGCCCAGGAGCCGAGCGCGGCCCCGTTGAGCGCGAACACGACGAAAACGGCCGTACGGTCACGCATAAACCCCAGTCTCCTTCCGATTCCTGTTCCCCCAGAATGACTGAAGCGCTTCAGAAAGTCCACCGTCCCTGCCACGGCCTAGACTGCGGCGGTGACCAGCACGCGACGGCGAAGGCCGACGTTGGACGATGTCGCCGACGCCGTCGGGGTGTCACGGGCGACCGTCTCCAACGCCTACAACCGGCCCGATCAGCTGTCCGCCCAGCTGCGGGAAGAGGTGCTTCGCGCGGCCAAGAAGATCGGGTACGCGGGGCCGAACCCGACGGCGCGCAGCCTGGCCACGAGCCGCACCGGCGCGATCGCCGTCCTGCTCGACACGAATCTTTCGACGGCGTTCTCGGATCCCGCGCTGTCGGTCACCCTCGACGCGCTCTCGACGGTCGTCGACCCCGAAGGCCACGCCCTGCTGCTGCTCCCCGGCGACGGCGAGAGCGGCGGCCCGCGCGCGGAGCGGATCCTGACCGCGCAAGCCGACATCGCCGTGGCGTATTCGCTGGCCGACGGCGCGCCGGCGTTGAACGCGGTCCGGGATCGGGGCCTGCCGCTGGTGGTGATCGACCAGCCGCATATCCGCGGGTCGGCCAGGATCGGGGTGGCGGACCGGGCCGGCGCGGCCGCCGCGGCCCGGCATCTACTGGAACTCGGGCATCGGCGGATCGGGATCTTCTCGGCACAGTGCCTCTCGGCGCCGCGCGGCGGCGAACTGAGCGCGGCGGAGGCCGGGAACAGCCGGTTCCACGACAACCGCGAACGGATGGCCGGCTATCTGGAGACGCTGGCCGAAGCGGGTGTCCCGGTGACGGACGTGCCGATCTGGGAGGCGTCCGGGCTTTCCGTCGAAGGAGCGCTTCCCAGCGCTTTCGGCCTGCTGGACCGGCACCCACGGCCGACGGCGCTGCTGTGCATGTCGGATCTGCTGGCGCTGGCGGCGATTTCGGCGGCGAGGCACCTCGGCCTGTCGGTCCCGGGTGATCTTTCCGTCGTGGGCTTCGACGACGTCCCGCCCGCCCGATGGTCCGAACCACCGCTGACGACCGTCCGGCAGGACCTCGCCGCCAAGGGACGGGCGGCCGGCGATCTGGTGCTGGGCCTGTTGCGTGGGGAGAAGGCGCCGGCCCCCGCCGAGGTGCCCGCCGAACTCGTCGTCCGGGACTCCACCGCGCGCGTTTAGCAGCCGATTTCGGCACGCGCAAGGCGGTCCCGGCGATATGTGGACAACTCGCCCCGATCGAGCGGCGCATTTCTACTTATCCACAGAAGTAGAAATGCGGGCAGACAAAGCCTTCCTCTCGGGTCATCGTGGAATCACACATTCACCGACGGCCACCGGGCCGCCGATTCACGGGGGAGAACCCAGCCATGCAACGACGTCTGACGAACCTGCGCGCACGCCTCCCGCACGTCCTCCTGCTGGCCATGTTCGGCCTGCTGACCAGTACCGGAGTCGCGAGCGCCACCACCGGGCCGCCCGCGCCCGCCTGCCAGAAGGGCGAGTTCTGCGTCTGGGGCGAAGAATCCTTCGGTGGCACCGTGCACAAATTCGACCTGCGCACCTCCAATCCCGAGGAATGCATTCCGCTACCCGAAGGCTTCGACGGGCATTCGTTCGTCAACCGGCTGAGCAGGGATGTGACGATTTACCAGAGCGAAGAGTGCACGACCGAAGGAGATTTCATCACCTATCCGGGTGGCGGCACCTACGTACCCCAGGGACCGTTCGTGATCCGCGCCCTCAAGATCTGGGACTGACCACCCCGGCGGTTCGTGCCGGTCGCTCGCGGAAGAGTCGACTCGCGACCTGCACGAACCCAGGGGCCGCTCCCCCGAAGCGGCCCCGGCCCGTGGGCGCGTCACCCCGCGTCGTGACGCGCTCACGGGCGTTCCAAAAAACGGTGGGCTCGACCTGAAACGATCTGGCGGTGTCGAACGATCGACAGGTTGGCGACGGCTAAGCTGCCGATGCTGGGCGACACCCAACGTCGCCGACGTCGGCCCTCGTAGCTCAGCTGGATAGAGCAAGAGCCTTCTAATCTCTAGGTCGCAGGTTCAAGTCCTGCCGGGGGCACGTCGCGCCTGGTCAAGAGCCCCTCTTGACCAGGCATTGGGACCACGAGGGGCCAGATGGTCCATAAACGGGCCACTCCGGGCGAGATGCCGTCCTGGTACCCGCGGTCGAGGTACCGGGACGGTGTCCCATCCGCCTACTCCTCGTGATCATCCCGACACTCACGGCAGGCCTTGCCGCCACTCGGAAAACTCGCCCCATGGGTGGAAGTTCACCAGGCGACTTGGCCGCACGAAAAGGCTCCACCGAGCATTCCCGTCCGAAGCACGTGGCGTCGCGTTGTCACGTCCCATGCGGTATCGAAGAAGTGGTCCATCGGCGGCTGCGGCCGCTATAGGTTGTGCGCATGTATGTGCCGACGCCGCCCCAGAGCGACCCGCATCCGACCGCCGGGCCGCCATGGTGGCTCGTCATCGGGCCCGGCTTCGCCGCGCTCATCGGTCTTTTCCTGGTCAGCGTGATCTACCGCTTCGACGGCGGCTCGGCCCTTCAGCTCGATCTGGCCATGTCCAGCCAGTCCCTGCTGCTGACCGGTCTCGTCGCGTACCTCGTCGCGGCCGCGATCGCCTTCCCGGCAGGACTGCTTCTCGGCGCGCGCTTCCCGACGCCGGTGACCGTGCCCGCGATCGTCTTGATGCTTTTCGGCGTGTTGCTGGTCGCCTTCGTCCCGAACAGCGGCCTGTTCCTGGTCGGCCGGGTGCTCAACGGACTCGGCGCGGGCGCCGTCCTCGGGGTGACCGTCGCGCTGATCCGGCGGCTCCAGGCCGGTCGCGGCGCCGCGACCGGGGTCATGGCGGGCCTCGGTGTCCTCGCCTTGGTGCTCGCACCGGTGCTCGGCGGACTGCTCTCGGACGCCACCGGTTTCCGGGTGGTGTTCGTGGTGGCCGCGCTGTTCGTGTTCCTCGCGCTCGTCGTCGCCGGAGTCCTCGGCATCGTCGCGCTGGTCAAGGCGAAAACGCCGGCCCGGCCGATGCCGTACCCGCCGCACGCCTGACCTTCAGTCGCCGAGACCCCGCAACGCCACGAGCAGTTCCTCCGGCACGTCGAGACCGGCTTCGACCTCGGACACCTTCGCGGCCACGCGCCGGTACGTCGCGCGGCCGCGGGCACTGAGGTGGACGAGCACCCGGCGCCTGTCCGCGGCGTCGACCTCGCGGTACGCCTGCGCGGTGGTCACCAGTTTGTCGACCACCCTGGTCAGGGTCGGGGCGGTGGCCAGCGTCCGGTCGGCGAGGTCGGCCATGGCGAGGCCGCCCTTGCCGCTCAGCGCGTCCAGCACCAGCCACTGGTCCAGGGTGAGACCTTCCTTGGCGAGCACCTGCTCGACCCTGGCGGCGACGGACCTCGCGGCGCGGGTGAGCGAGCCGGTGATCGACATTCCGGCGGTCGCGACGCCGCGTGTCCCCATATCCCGTCCCCTTGCCAAAACCGGACACCCTCGCAATACTTCCAGGTGGAAGCACTTTGACCTTACCGGGCCACCGCACGGAGCGCCATGCCCCTACGCCTCGCCACGCGGCCCCGCGACGACACCTGGCGGGTCGCCATGGTGGTCCCGTTGCAGGGGCCCGCCGGGCTGTTCGGCCCGTCCTGCGAGGCGATCACCGAGCTGGCCGTCCACGAGCTCAACGAATCCGGCGGCATCCTCGGCAGGCAGGTCGAGGCCGAGGTGGTCGACGGCGGCGGCAGTCCCGGGCAGGTGGCCGAAGACCTGCGGCGCCTCGTGGACAGCGGGCGGGTCGACGCGGTGAGCGGCTGGCACATCTCGTCGGTCCGGCACGCGCTCGCGCCGGTCGTGGCCGACAGGCTGCCGTACGTGTACACCTCGCTCTACGAAGGCGGCGAGCGCCGTTCGGGCATCTTCTGCACGGGCGAGACGCCGCGATGCCAGATCGAACCGGCATTGCGCTGGCTGCGTGACCAGCTCGGCGCCCGGCGCTGGTTCGTCGTCGGCGACGACTACGTCTGGCCGCACCGGTCGGCGCGGGCGATCCGGCAGTACGCGAAGGAACTCGGCCTGCGCATCACCGGCGAGGCGTTCGTCGGACTCGGCGAGGGCGATATGTCCACAGTGGTCCGTTCGGTCGAACAGTCCACCAGCGACGGTGTGCTCATGTTGCTGGTCGGACAGGACGCGGTGCGCTTCAACCGGGCCTTCGCCGCGCGAGGACTCAGCGACCGGCTGATCCGCTTCAGTCCGCTGATGGAGGAGAACATGCTCCTCGCGAGCGGCGCGAACGCCACCGGCAACCTCTACGTCTCCGCCGCCTACTTCCGGTCCATGGTCACCGCCGACGCGATGGACCTGCTCGGCCGCTACGTCGACCGCAACGGTCCCGGCGCCCCGGCCTTGAACAACGCGGCCGAATCCTGTTACGAGGGACTGCACACGCTGGCGGAACTCGTCCGCCGCGCGGGGACGCCGGAGCTGCGCGCGCTCAACGCGGCGATCGACGGCGTCGCCTACCACGGCCCGCGCGGCACGATCGAGTTCCGCGGGCAGCAGGCCGACCAGCACGTCCATCTCGCGGTCGCCGACGGCTACGACTTCGAAGTCCTCACCCGGCTCTGAACTCCTCCTCTTGACTCGCTCCGGCGCACCACATACTTTCATTTGAAATTATTCCACGTGATGCACGTTACGCGGAGGTGAGCATGGGCAACGTGGGCCTTCTCTACGTCGGCGCCGCCTTGATGATCAACGGCCTGATGTTGCTCGGCCGGATACCGCCGCGCTCGGCGGCGGTGCTGAACCTGTTCGTCGGCGCACTCCAGTGCGTCACCCCGACCGTGCTGATCCTGCAGGCGGACGGGAACCAGGACGCGATCCTCGCCGCATCCGGCCTGTACCTGTTCGGTTTCACCTACCTGTACGTCGGCATCGCGAACCTCGCCGGCCTGGCACCCGAAGGCCTCGGCTGGTTCTCGCTCTTCGTGGCGGGCGCCGCCGTGGTGTACGCGGGAATCGCGTTCTGGCACGACAACGACCCGGTGTTCGGCGTCATCTGGCTGTCCTGGGCGCTGTTGTGGACGTTGTTCTTCCTCGTGCTCGGTCTCGGCAAGGAGCGGCTGACGCGGTTCACCGGCTGGACCGTCCTGTTGCTCAGCCAGCCGACCTGCACGGTGCCCGCCTTCCTCGGCCTGACCGGCGCCTACCGCAGTGACGCCGGGACGGCGTTGCCGGCGGCCGCGATCGCGGTGGCGCTGGTCGCCGCCGCCGGTTCCCTCGACGTCCTGAAAAACCGTTCCGAGAAAAGGAGTCTTCATGCGACACGGTGACATTTCCGCCAGCCCGGACACGGTCGGCGTCGCGGTGGTCAACTACAAGATGCCGCGGCTGCACACCAAGGCCGAAGTCCTCGACAACGCCCGCAAGATCGCCGAAATGGTGGTGGGCATGAAGTCCGGGCTGCCCGGCATGGACCTGGTGATCTTCCCGGAGTACTCGACGCAGGGCATCATGTACGACCCCAAGGAAATGTACGAGACCGCGGCGAGCATCCCCGGCGAGGAAACCGAGATCTTCGCCGCCGCGTGCCGGGAAGCGCAGACCTGGGGCGTTTTCTCCATCACCGGCGAGCGCCACGAAGACCACCCGAACAAGCCGCCGTACAACACCCTCGTGCTCATCAACGATCAGGGCGAGATCGTCCAGAAGTACCGCAAGATCCTGCCGTGGTGCCCGATCGAAGGCTGGTACCCCGGCGAGGAGACCTACGTCAGCGACGGCCCCAAGGGCATGAAGATCTCGCTGATCATCTGCGACGACGGGAACTACCCGGAGATCTGGCGTGACTGCGCGATGAAGGGCGCCGAACTGATCGTGCGCTGCCAGGGTTACATGTACCCGGCCAAGGAACAGCAGGTGCTGATGGCCAAGGCGATGGCGTGGGCCAACAACTGTTACGTGGCCGTGGCGAACGCCGCCGGTTTCGACGGCGTCTACTCGTACTTCGGCCACTCCGCGATCATCGGCTTCGACGGCCGCACGCTCGGCGAGACCGGCGAAGAGGAATACGGGATCCAGTACGCGCAGCTTTCGGTGTCGGCGATCCGCGACGCGCGGACCTACGACCAGTCGCAGAACCACATCTTCAAGCTGCTGCACCGCGGTTACACCGGCGTGCAGGACGCGGACGAGGGCGACAAGGGTGTCGCGGACTGCCCGTTCGACTTCTACAAGCTCTGGGTCACCGACGCCAAGAAGGCGCAGGAGAAGGTGGAGTCGATCACCCGCGACACCATCACTCCTCCGACCCCATGATGAGGACGGTGAGCCGGACACCGCGTGAGGTGTGGACGAAGCTCAGCACCAGCGGGACGAGCACCATCGCGAAATAGGTCCACAAAGGCCAGTGGTACAGATGGGTCAGGTGCCAGGTTTCCTTGAGGGCGATGAAAAAGGCACCCGCGCACACGATGAACCAGCCTTTGGCCTTGTTGGCGAAAGTGGCCATGGTGCGCCGCTGACCTGCCGTGAGCGTCTGCAGGAACTCGCGCTGAACCTTCTTCCGGCGGCGCCGTTCCTTGATGACGGCCACCGGCGGCACCAGCCACCACCAGCGCGACGTGGGGGTGCCGCCGGTAGGACGGCGAGTCTGGACCGAACGCAGGTCTTCGAACCGCTCGCTCTCCTCGCGCAGTTCCAGCGCGCCCTGGTACATGGGCCCGGCGACGAGGAGCCAGCCGCCGAGGAAGGCGGACCAGGCGACGACGTACTCGATGTGGATCACCCCTCCCGGACCACCGACGTCCGTGATCCCGCGGTGCTCAGCCTATCCGCCCTAGACTCGGGACGATGGACAGGATCGACAGCGGCAGCAGGGTGATCGCCGCACCGCCCGCGGCCGTCTACAAAGCCCTCCTCGACCGGGAATCCCTCGAAGCCTGGTTGCCGCCCGAAGGCATGCGCGGCCGCGTCGAACACTGGGATCCGCGGCCCGGTGGCGGCTTCCGGATGACCCTCACCTACCTCGACGCGTCCGCCGCGCCCGGCAAATCGTCGGACGCGACGGACGTCGTCGAAGTCGGGTTCGCCGACCTGGTGCCGCCGGAACGCGTGGTGCAAACGGCCGTCTTCGAGTCCGAAGACCCGTCGTTCGCGGGCACCATGACGATGACCTGGCAGCTCGCCACCGCGGGTGACGGCACCGAAGTGACCGTCACCGCGACGGACGTGCCGACCGGCATCGGCCAGGCGGATCACGAGGCCGGAATCGCCTCCTCCTTGGCGAATCTGGCTTCCTTCACCGAAACGCGCTGACGGCCGGACGCGATGACGATCGCGGCGAGGACGGCCATCACCAGCGGCACGACCAGCGCCGCCCGGAAGCCGCCCAGCGCGGCCCGCGGCGAACCGTCACCGAGCGCGGCGACGTTGACGGCGGTCACCGCGGACAGCCCGAGCGCCGCACCGAACTGGAAGGCCGTGTACAGCAGGCCACCCGCCAGCCCCTGCTCGTCTTCGGCGATCCCGTCGGTGGCGACGATCGTCAGCGGGCCGTAGGCGAGGGCGAACCCGAGGCCCAGGATGATCATCGACGGGAACATCGCCGCGTATGTCCAGTCCAGGTCCAGCGGCAGGAAGAGCGCGTACGCCACGGCGGCGAGCACGAAGCCGCCGAAGATCAGCCGCGTGTTGCCGAACTTCGCCACGAGCCGCGGGGTCAGCGTCGGCGCGAGGATCGCGTCGATCCCGACGGCCAGCAACGCCAGGCTCGTCTCCACCGTCGACCAGCCCCGGAGCTCCTGCAGGTACAGCGTGACGAGGAACTGGAACCCGAAGAACGAACCCGCGAAGAGCAATGCGCTGACGTTCGCCCGCACCAGCGGACCCGACCGCAGGATGCCCAGCCGGACCAGCGGCGCGGACGACCGGCGTTCGATGGCCACGAAGGCCGCCAGGGCCGCCACTCCCCCGGCGAAGGACGCGACAGTCCAGCCCCAGCCCTGCCCGGGGTGTTCCAGCCGGACCACCGCGTAGGCGATCAGCAGCATCGCCGCGGTCACGGTGACCGCTCCGGCGAAGTCCGCGCGCCGCCGGACACGTTCCTGATTCGCGGGTTCCTTGATGAGCCAGAGCGCGGCGAGCAGGATGACGGCGGACAGGAACACCGGCGTGAAGAACACCCAGCGCCAGTCGACCCTGGTCAGCAGCCCGCCGATGACCAGGCCGAGCGAAAATCCGCCCGCCCCGGTGCCGGCGTAGAACAACAGGGCTTTGTTGCGTTTCGGGCCCTCCTCGAAGCTCGTGGTGATGATCGACAGACCGGCCGGGGTCATGAAGGCCGCGGCGACGCCGGTGACGAACCGGGCGAGCAGCAGCATCCAGCCCTCGGTGGCGAACCCGCCCAGCCCGGAGAAGACGAGGAACACCACCAGCCAGGTGACGAACATGCGGCGGCGGCCGTACATGTCCGCGGCGCGCCCGCCCAGCAGCATGAACCCGCCGTAACCGAGGACGTAGGCACTCACCACGCCGCTCAGCGTCGCGGTCGAAAGGCCGAGCTCGGCCCGGATGGACGGCAACGCGACGTTCAACATCGCGACGTCGATGCCCTCCAGGAAGATGGCGCCGCACAGCACCAGGAGCACACCCCAGGCACGTCCGCTCATCCGGTCCGCGGCACGTGTTGTAGTCAAGATCAGTTCTCCCTCAGTGGACAAGGGACCGACGGTTACTCGTCTGCCGGTCGGTTCCCTCTTGTAACCAAGGAGATCTTCCGACACTATCGGTGACCATGGAAGAAGGCACTTTGAACTCACCCAGTCGTTGTGAACTCACCGAGGAGGACTACGAGGCCTTCCAGTGGGACACCCGGGAGGACTGCGAGGTCCGCCAGATCCTGGACCGGGTGGCGGACAAGTGGTCGCTGCTGGTGATCGCGCTCCTCGACCGGAACACCCTCCGGTTCACCGAGCTGAAGTACAAGATCGACGGCATCAGCCAGCGCATGCTCACCACCACGCTGCGTCACCTCGAACGCGACGGGCTCGTGACCCGGACCGTCTATCCGGTCGTGCCGCCCCGTGTGGACTACGCGCTGACCCCGCTGGGCATCACGCTGCACCAGACCATCCAGTCACTGGTCAGCTGGACCGAGGAGCACCAGAGCGAGATCGCCGTCGCCCGCGACCAGTACGACAAACGCGTCACCGCCTAGGGAGTCGCATGGCCAGACTGTCCGGAGGGGATCCGTCACTGTTGCGGCGACTGAACGCCGCCGCCGTCCTGCGAGCGCTGTACGCGGCAGAAGAACTCACCCTCTCGGAACTGGTCAAAGCGAGCGAGGTCTCCCGGCCGACAGTCGAGGAGATCGCCGCCGACCTGGGCGGACAGGGTCTGGTCGAGGAGGTCCCGCTCTCCCCCGGCGCGCCGCGCCCGGTGGGCAGGCCCGCGAAGCGCTACCGCTTCCGCCCCGAGTCCGGACACGTCGCCGGGCTTGAAATCAGCCCGCATCAGACGTTGTGCCTGGTCGCCGACCTGCGGGGCGAGGTCGTCGGACGGGCGAAGGCCGGGCTCACCCCGGAAATGGACGCGGCCGACCGGCTCGGCACCGCGCGCCGGGTACTCGGCACCGCTGTCGAAGGCCACGCGAACGTGCGGGTGCTCGGCATCGGCACCACCGGTGTGGTGTCCGGTGGCAAGGTCGTCCGCAACGATCGCCTTCCCGGCTGGACCGGCCTCGACCTGCCCGCGGAGTTCGGCGGCGGCTGCCCGGTGCTCGCGGGGAACGACACCAAGCTCGCGACGCTGGCCGAACACTGGCGCGGGATCGCGCACGGTGTCGACGACGTCGTCTACGTGCAGGCCGGGCGGACCGTTTCGCTGGGCTTGCTGCTCGGCGGGAAGCTGCACGCCGGCCACCACGGCGCGGCGGGCGAGATCGGCGCCCTGCGGCAGGTCGGCTGGTACACGGCGCTCGACAGGTTCCTCGCGTTCGGCGACGGCTCCGGATCCGTCAAAGCCACCAGACGGGTCTTCGAGGCCCTGCGCGGCGGCGATCCGGAGGCCGAGGCGATCGTGGCCGCCTTCGTGACGGATCTGTGCGTCGGCGTCGCCGCGACCGTGCTCGCCGTCGACCCGCGACTGGTCGTCATCGGCGGCGGGCTCGCGCAGGCCGGGGACCTGCTGACGACGCCGCTGCGCGCCGAACTCGCCCGGCTGTGCCTGTTCCCGGTGCGCGTCGAGACGTCGACACTCGGCGACGACGCGGTGGCGCTCGGCGCTGTCCGGCTGGCGCTGAGCCGCGTGGAGCGCGAACTGTTCAGCGTCGCGGACGTCGCCTGAGCAGGCCGATCACCACGATCAGCACGGCCACCGCGCCACTGGTGAACAGCTGCGCCCGCGCGTCGGCGTCCGTCCACATGAGAACGAGGACGCCCGCCATCGCGATCAGGGCGACCCAGCTGAGCCAAGGGAAGCCCCACATCCGCACCGGCAGATCGGCGGCCGTGCCGTCGGCTTCCGCCCTTTTCCTCAGCCGCAACTGGGAGAGCGCGACGAAGATCCAGACCAGCAGGATGTTCGCCCCGATGGCGTTGAGCAGGAACGGCAGCACGTGTTCGGGGGCGAGGAAGTTCAGCAGCACGGCCACGAAACCGAAGGCGACCGACGACAGCACCGCCGTCCGGGGGACACCCGTTCCGGACAGTTTCAGCATCGCGCGCGGCGCTTCACCGCGCTCGGCCAAGGAGTACACCATCCGCGAAGCGCCGTAGAGGTTCGCGTTCAGCGCCGAGAGCAGCGAGGTCAGCACGACGAAGCTCATCAGCAGCGCCGCCGACGGCACCCCGATCTGCTCCAGGATGGTGACGAACGGGCTGGTGTTGGCCGAAGCGGACTCCCACGGCAGCAACAGCACCATCAGCGCCACGGAGCCGATGTAGAACAGCAGCAGCCGCACGATGACCGTGCGCGTGGTGCGGCGGATCGAACCCGCCGGGTCTTCGGACTCCGCCGCGGCGATGGTGACCAGCTCCATGCCACCGAAGGAGAACGCGACCGCGAGCAGACCGGTCAGCACTCCTTGGAGACCGTTGGGCAGGAACCCGCCGTGCCCGGTGAGATTGTCCAGCCCGACCGGCGTCGTCCCCGGCAGGATCCCGAACACGGCCAGCGTGCCGAGCACGAGGAACCCGACCACGGCGGTCACCTTGATCGCGCCGAACCAGAACTCGAACTCCCCGAACGAGCGCACGGCGAACAGATTCACCACGGTCAGCACCGCCATGAACAGCAGCACCCAGGTCCACTGTGGAATCGTGGGCAGCAGCCCGCTCGCGATCCCCGCCGCCGCGGTCGCCTCGGCGGCCACCACGACCACCAGCAGCGACCAGTACAGCCAGCCGACGGTGAACCCGGCCCAGCGCCCGAGCGCCTTCTCCGCGTACACCGAGAACGATCCGCTGCTCGGCTCGGCCGCCGCCATCTCGCCCAGCATGCGCATGACCAGCACCATGAGCAGGCCCGCGACCACATAGGACAGCAGGATGCCGGGGCCGCCGGTCTTGATCCCCGCGCCGGTGCCGACGAACAGCCCGGCGCCGATCGCGCCGCTGATGGCCAGCATGGTGACGTGCCGCCGCCGGAAACCGGTGCCGAGCGACCGGGTCTCGGTCGCGGTCACGGGTTCGGCGGGACCTGGTGCGGGCATGGTGGATCCATTCGTCTGCGGCGGTACGCGGTGCTCAACCGCGGGACAACTCTTCCAGCCGTTCGTGGAGCCGGTCGACGTGGTCCTCGCTTTCGGGCTTCATCAGCACGCTACGCAGGATCCTCGCGCCGTCCGCATCCGCGTCGACACCGGTGTGACGCAGGCCGAACTGTGGCCCGCTCACCCGGAGCGTGCTGAGGAACACCGGATCCTTCGCCGCGGCCATGCCGACGCGCATGATCCGCGCGCTCGTCTCGTCGATCTTCGACAGCGAAAGCGGTTCCGTGCGGGGGAAGTAGGTGACGATGTCGAGTTCCGGTGACTGGTACAGGTCGAACCGCTCGGAGTCCTCCAGCAACTTCGCCCACCGCAACGCCGCGCGCCGCCCGGCCGCGAGCACCCGGCCCAGCCCGTCGGGAGTGGGCGGCAGCACCTGGAAGGTGAGCCACAACGCGGCGGCGGCCGCGCCCGCCCGGGAGCATTCGAGACTGATCTCGCCGAGGTGCAGATCTTCCGAGGTGAAGTAGGTGTACGGCGAATCGTGCAGGTAGAACCGGCCCGCCCCGGGATCCTTGAACAGCACCGCGCCGCAGCCGTAGGGCTGGAGGCCGTGCTTGTGCGGGTCGATGACGATCGAATCGGCCTCGGCGATGGCGAGCCACGGCGCCTCGGGCAGCCCTTCCGGACCGTCCAAACCGGACAGAAGCCGGAAGAAACCACCGTAGGCGGCGTCGACGTGCACCCGGACGCCGTAGCGTTCACGCAGCGCCATGGCCTCGTGGACCGGTTCGACCGTGCCGAGCGCGGTCGTACCCGCGGTGAGCACCACGGTGCCGATCTTCCCGGTGCGCAGCAGCTCTTCGAGCGCGTCGAGGTCCATCGCGCCGCGGGCGTCGACAGGCACCGTATGCCCCTCGACGCCGAGCACCCCGCACATCCGGCCATGCGTGTAGTGCGCCTCGGCGCTGTACGCGATCCCCTTGCCCGGATGCGTTTCCCGCGCGACGAACAGCGCCTCGAGGTTCGCCACCGTGCCACTGGTGGTCAGATGCCCCAGATGCTCCGTGTAGCCGAACATCGTGGCCAGCTGCCGGACCACCTCGCGTTCCATCTCGGCCGTCGCGGGCCCGCCGTCGAGCGCGTGGTTGTTGGGGTTGACCAGCATCGCGGTCAGATAGCCGACCACCGCGGCCGGATGCGGCGGTTTGAGCATCTGGCCCGCGTAGGACGGGTGGAAGAACGGGTAATTGTCCTTCAGCCGCTCGGTGAGCTCCTCGAACGCGGTCTCGAACCGGCCGTCGGGGATCTCCAACGACGGATGCGGCCGCACGGGGGTGAACGTCTCCGCCCACGCCTCGTTCGACGTCAACGCCTGACCGAGCCAGTACCGGAAGTCCATCAAGCGCGCCCTTCGATCGTTCGGCTCCAAAAAACGTAGGAGTCGCCGGAGGTCTCGCGCAACCGTCTTCGGTAGGGGTCAGCTCTCCCGGGCTATAGCCGCCTGGCGCCGCTCCTCGCCCTTCTCCTCCAGTTGCTTGACGATCTCCCGCAGCGAAACGGCCAGATCGGTGCACTCCGCCGGGCTGAGCCTGTCGGTGACGAACGCTTCTTCCTGGTTGAACTCCGGGAAGAGCTCCCGCATCAGCCGCTCCCCCTCCGGGGTCAGCGCGAGCAGCACGAGCCGCCCGTCGACGGGGTGTTTGCGCCGGGTGACCAGGCCGTGGGCCTCCAAGGTCTTCATCACCCCGGTCAGCGTCCCCTTGGTGATCCCGGACTCCGCGGCGACGTGCCTGGTCTCCTTCTCACCGAAGATCCACACCACCCAGAGCACCACGAACGCGGTCCAGGTGAGGCCGGCGGTGCGCAGGACCGAGTTCTCGAAGTGCAGCCGTACCGCCGTGGCGGCGCGGTGGAGGTTGGCCACCGCCTCCATCCGCTCCCAGAGCAGCGGGATCCCGCCCAGTTTGGCCCGCACGGCGTTCTCGGTCTCGGCCAGCGTGTGATACCCGGTCAACAGCCACATCCTCACCGGCCCCGCGGCGCCAGTACGGTGGGCGCGCACCCCCGCGCGCCCGATCCGCCGATCGTATGCGGAACGGGTGGGAGTCCACAGTGGTCTTTCGGGGCGACTGTCCTGTTTCGGACAAATTCGCGCCTCACCGAGTGGGAACGGCGGCGCGGTGCTCGGCGATGTCGCCGAACAGATCGCCCATCTCCTCGACGCGCTCGATCACCTGCCCGGCGGTGAACAGCAGGTCGGCGGCCTTACGGCAGGCCTCGACCTCCTCCCAGGTCACCGGGGTGGACACGGTCGGGACGGCGCGGCCGCGCAGGGAGTAGGGCGCGATGGTGGTCTTGGCGGTGTTGTTCTGGCTCCAGTCGATGAACACGCGGCCGCGGCGGATCGCCTTCGTCATCCGGGCGACCACGGTTTCCGGTGACCGGCGCGCGAGTTCCTCCGCGACCGCCTTGGCGTACTCGGAGGTGCGTTCGTCTGATCGGGTGCGCACCGGGCAGTACAGCTGCATTCCCTTGTTGCCACTGGTCTTCGCGTATACCGTCAGGCCGTCTCCGGTGAGCAGGTCGCCGAGCGTCTCGGCGACCCGGCAGCACTCGACGACGTCCGCGGGCGGGCCGGGGTCGAGGTCGAACACCAGCAGATCGGGCGACTTCCGCGCGCCACGCGGTCCAACTGTCCATTGTGGAACGTGCAGTTCCAGCGCGGCGAGATTGGCCGCCCACATCAGCGTGGGGAGATCGCCGACCACCGGGTAGTCGAGCGTCTCCTCCCCGCCCCGGCGGCCCCGGTTCGTGAGCCGCGCGGTGCGCACCCAGTCGGGCGCGTGCCGGGAAACGTTCTTCTCGTAGAACGGTTCGCCGTCGACGCCGTCCGGGAACCGGCGGAACGTGGCGGCGCGGTCGCGCAGATGAGGGAGCATGGCAGGGGCGACCCGGCGGTAGTAGTCGAGGACCTCGCGTTTGGTGAAACCGTGCGCCGGGTAGAGCACCTTGTCCAGATTGGACAGCCCCAGCCGCCGTCCCTCGACCTCGACCGTTATCCGCTCTTCAGGCACCCTTCGACGATAGATCACCGGCGGGGTTTCCGGGGTACCGTGAGCCATGAGCACCGTGCCGGACGCGATCGCCCCGATGCTGGCGACCGACGGTGACCTACCCACCGGCGGGTGGGGGTACGAATACAAATGGGACGGCTACCGCTGCTGCCTGCGAGTCGCGCGCGACGGCGAGACGCGCCTGACCAGCCGGCGCGGCCTCGACATCACGGCGACGTACCCGGACGTGACCGCCGAAGCGCTCAGCGGCCGCGAAGCCGTCCTCGACGGCGAGATCGTCGTCCTCGACGACCAGGGGCGGCCGAGCTTCCCGCTGCTGCAGACCCGGCACCTGCGCACGCCCGACGCGTCGCTGCTGGAGCGCAGCCCGGTGCACTTCTTCGCCTTCGACGTGCTGCTTCTCGACGGCGACCTCCTGCTGGACGAGCCTTACTCCGCCCGTCGTGAGCTGCTGACCTCCCTGGAGGCCGGCGGCCGCATCGTCATCCCGCCGGGTTACACCGACGACGACATCTCGCCCGATCAGCTGCTCGAAGTGGTCCGGCAGCACGGTCTCGAAGGGCTGATCGCGAAGAAGCTCGACAGCCGGTACCACCCCGGCAAACGGACACGGCAGTGGATCAAACGGGCGCTGTGGCACACCCAGGAAGTCGTGATCGGCGGCTGGCGGCCCGGCGAGGGACGGCGCTCGGGGACACTCGGCGCGCTGCTGCTCGGCGCGCACGACGAGGCCGGTGACCTACGGTACGTCGGCGATGTCGGGACCGGGTTCAGCGACAAGGTCCTCGACGACCTGCACGCCCGGCTCACCCCGCTGGAACGGAAGACACCGCCCTTCGCTTCGGAGGTCCCGCGTGATCGGGCGCGGCGGGTGCGGTGGGTGACGCCGGATCTCGTCGGGGAGGTCGTGCACCGCAACTGGACCCCGGACGGCCGGTTGCGGCACACGACTTGGCGGGGACTGCGCGCGGACAAGACCCCCGAGGACGTCGTGCTGCCGTGACAGCGGCGCACGTCTGCCTGACTCGGGGTCCCGCGGCGTGTCAGCGCCGTGGCAGCCCGGTGTCAGGACGGTCGGCGATGGTTGCTTCAACAACACGAGATCACCACCGCCGAGGGAGTTCCCACCATGTCTGTTTTCACCACGACTTCGCCGATCACCACCACCCTGACCACCGCGGGTGCCTGGGTCCGCGTCGCCGCGAGCGACCGTTCGGACACGGTGGTCCTGGTCGAGCCGATCGACAGCACGAGCAAGTCGGACGTGAAGGTCGCCGAGAACACGAAGGTCGATTTCGCCGGCGGAGAGCTCTCGATCGAGACGAAGAAGGCGGGCGGCAAGAACGGTTCGGTCGCGATCACGATCGAGGTGCCCACCGGTTCCAAGCTGGTCCTGAACACGGCCTGGTCGGATGTGCTCGCCGAAGGCCAGTTCGGCGACTGCGAGCTGGAGGTGTCGTCCGGCCGGATCAAGGTCGACCGGGTCGCGGCGGTGCGGGGCAACCTGGCGGCGGGCGAGGTCACGATCGGGCATGTCGCCGGGACCGTGACCGTCGAAGGCGGCACGGCGGGCATGCGGATCGGCGAGGCCGAAGGCTCGGTCAAGTACGTGGGCGCGACCGGGAAGATCTGGATCGGGCACGCCCGGTCCGGCGTCGACCTCGCCGGTTCGAGCGGGAGCTTCGACATCGACCGCGCCGACGGCGACGTCATCGCGAAGGCGGCCAACTGCCCGATCCGCGTCGGACGACTGTCGCACGGTGCGGCCGAACTGGTGAACGCGTCCGGAGGCATCGAGGTCGGCATCGGCGGAGACAGCGCCTCGGTGGACGCCGAGAGCAAGAAGGGTTCGGTGCGCAACTCCTTCGCTGCGGGCGGGGTTGCTGACGGTGCTGCGGGCGGGGTCAAGGTTTACGCGCGCACTCGGCTCGACGACATCGTCATCCACCGCGCGGCCGCTTGAAGTTCCTGCTGTCTGAAGTTCCTGCCGCTTGAGGTTCAAACGGAAAGACCGCGGTGACGCCCTTTGCGGGTGTCACCGCGGTCTTTCCGTTTGAACCTCGCATTTCGTCTACTAATTGCCACTACCTAACGGCGTCATACTTGTGGGTGTTACATAAACGTGTGATAGAACATTTGTTCGACTGCGGGTAATGTTGATCTCGTGGCCATCGACAGCACATCCCCGACGACACCCACCGAGTGGTGGCGTGTCGATACGGCGATGTTGCATGCCCGCAAGCAAGAGTTGGAAGTCCTCAAGCGTCAGTTGGATGCCGAGCAGAACGCGATCCTCGCCGAAA
>NZ_JBHRWK010000001.1:0-26889 GCF_042647925.1 Amycolatopsis speibonae | reverse complement strand
GCGGCACGCCATGGTCGCGGTCATCGCGTCGATGACTTCACGGCGTTGTGTCAGGTCCGTGCCGAAGGAGACCCACCCTGCGATTCCGCACATCGCTACCTCCCGGTGATTAGTTAGCGTATACAACTATCCGTAACACCGGTGTAACACGCTTCGCCGTGCTTGTCTGCCCGAATTGCACGCTCCGTCCTCGGTGCGTCACCGTCTGTGGGACACGTCACCGGGCATCAAGAAGCCGTAAAGGCACCCGTTCGGGGCATCAAGAGGCCGTCAGTCGATCACCGGAAACGGTCTGACCAGGCGCACTGTTGCGGAGTCCTGGTCACCGATGGGGTGACCTGTCCTGAGAGGTGCCTAGTGGCCGACTTGCTCTACGCCGTGCTCCTGATCGGCGTGTTCGTGGTTCTCGCCCTGACCCTTCGCGGTCTGGAGAAGCTGTGACCGGCACGGGAACCGTGGCCAATGTCGTCGGCGGTCTGCTGGCGCTGGGGCTGATCGTCTATTTGTTCATCGCACTGGTCAGGCCGGAGAAATTCTGATGTCAGACACCGCGGCCGGCCTCTTGCAGGCCGGCCTCCTCCTCGTCGCGCTCGCCGCGGTCTACAAACCACTCGGCGACTACATGGCGCGCGTGTTCTCTTCGGAGAAACACACCAAGGCCGAACGTGGCCTGTACCGCCTGTTCCGGGTGAACCCCGGTTCCGAACAGCACTGGAAGACCTACGCGTCCGCCGTGATCGGCTTCTCGTTCGTCTCCGTCGTGTTCTTGTACCTGCTTCAGCGGCTCCAGGCGATCCTGCCGTGGAGCCTCGGGAAGGAACCGGTCTCGCCGGCGGTCGCCTTCAACACCGCCGTCAGCTTCGTGACCAACACGAACTGGCAGTCCTATAGCCCCGAAGCGACCATGGGCCACTTCGTGCAGATGGCCGGGCTGACGGTGCAGAACTTCCTGTCGGCCGCCGTGGGTCTTTCGGTCGCCGTCGCGGTCGTCCGCGGCTTCGTGCGCGCTAAGACCGACCGCCTCGGCAACTTCTGGGTGGACCTCACCCGCGGCACGATCCGGATCATGCTGCCGATCGCGTTCGTGGCCGCGATCGTGCTGATCGCGCTCGGCGTCGTCCAGAGCCTCAAGAGCGGCGTCGACGTCCTCAACCCCGACGGCAGCACGAGCAAGATCGCGCTCGCGCCCGCCGCGAGCCAGGAAGCCATCAAGGAACTCGGCACCAACGGCGGCGGCATCTTCAACGCCAACTCCGCGCACCCGTTCGAGAACCCCAACGCCTGGACCAACCTGATCGAGATCTTCCTGATCCTGGTCATCCCGGTCTCGCTCACCCGCACGTTCGGCAAGCTCGTCGGGAACACCAAACAGGGTTACGTCCTGCTCTCGGTGATGGCCACGTTGTTCACCGCGATGCTCACGGTGACCTGGTTGTCCGAAGCCCACGCGAGCGGTCCCGCGTCCTTGGCCGCCGGGGCGAACCTGGAGGGCAAGGAACAGCGGTTCGGCATCGGCCTGAGTTCGCTGTTCGCCACCGCGACCACCGGCACGTCGACCGGCGCGGTCAACGGCGCGCACGACAGCTACAGCGGGCTCGGCGGCGGCGGGGTCCTGCTCAACATGCTGCTGGGCGAGATCTCGCCGGGCGGGGTGGGCACCGGTCTCTACGGCATCCTCGTGATGGCCGTGATCGCGATGTTCCTCGCCGGGCTGATGGTCGGCCGGACGCCGGAGTACCTGGGGAAGAAGCTCGGCAAACGCGAGGTCACCTGCGCGGCCGTCGCCATGCTGGCGATGCCGACCGTGGTCCTGCTCGGCTCCGGGATCGCGCTGATGCTGGCCGACACCCCGGCCGCCATGACGAACTCGGGCGCGCACGGCCTTTCCGAGGTGCTGTACGCCTACGCGTCGGCGGGCAACAACAACGGCAGCGCGTTCGGCGGGCTCACCGTGACGAACGACTGGTTCCAGTCCTCGCTGTCGGTGGCCATGCTGCTCGGCCGGTTCATCCCGATCCTCGCCGTGCTGTGCCTGGCCGGATCCCTTGCCTCGCAGCGGAAGGTCCCGGAGACCGCCGGCACGCTGCCCACCACCGGACCGCTCTTCGGCACGATGCTCGCGGGCACGATCGTGCTCGTCGCGGCCCTCACCTTCATCCCGGCGCTCGCGCTCGGGCCTATAGCGGAAGCACTGGCATGAGCATGACCGTCACTCAAGAACGTCCCCCCGAAGAGGTATCCCAGCACCACGCGGAGAACGCGGGCCGGGTCGGCGCGGGGATCTTCAGTCCTCGTCAGCTGCTGACCTCGCTGCCGGAGGCGCTGCGCAAGCTGAACCCCAAGCACCAGCTGGCAAACCCGGTCATGTTCGTGGTGTGGATCGGCTCGGCGCTGACCACCGTCTTCGCGATCACCGACCCGAGCGTGTTCACCATCCTCATCACGATCTGGCTGTGGTTCACCGTCCTGTTCGCGAACCTCGCCGAGGCCGTCGCGGAAGGCCGGGGCAAGGCGCAGGCGGAAACCCTGCGGCGCAGCAAGAAGGAGACCGTCGCGCGCCGCCTCACCGAGGACGGCGACGAGGAGAACGTGCCGGGCGCGGACCTGCGCGTCGGCGACCTCGTGGTCGTCGAGGCGGGGCAGGTCATCCCGGGTGACGGCGATGTCGTCGAAGGCATCGCGACCGTCGACGAATCGGCCATCACCGGCGAATCGGCTCCTGTCATCCGTGAGTCGGGCGGCGACCGGTGCGCGGTCACCGGCGGCACCACGGTGCTCTCGGACCGCGTCGTCGTGAAGATCACCACCAAACCCGGCGAGTCCTTTGTGGACCGCATGATCGCCTTGGTGGAAGGCGCTTCCCGGCAGAAGACGCCGAACGAGATCGCGCTGACGATCCTGCTCTCGACGCTCACGATCATCTTCCTGCTCGCCGTGGTGGCGCTGCAGCCGATGGCGGGCTACTCCGGCAGCCAGCAGTCCGTGATCGTGCTGACCGCGTTGCTGGTCTGCCTGATCCCGACGACGATCGGCGCGTTGCTCTCCGCGATCGGCATCGCCGGGATGGACAGGCTGGTGCAGCGCAACGTCCTCGCGACGAGTGGTCGCGCGGTGGAAGCCGCGGGCGATGTCTCGACGCTGCTGCTGGACAAGACCGGCACGATCACCTTCGGCAACCGCAAGGCCACCGAGCTGATCCCGGTCGGATCGTCCACTTCGGACGACATCGCCAAGGCGGCCCGGCTGTCCAGCCTCGCCGACGGCACCCCGGAAGGCCGCAGCATCGTCGAACTCGTCGCGAGGGAACACGGGCTCGCGGAGACGGCGTCCGACGACGAGAAGCTCGCGGACTTCGTCGAGTTCACCGCGCAGACCCGGATGAGCGGCATCGACATCGGCGAGCGCCAGGTCCGCAAGGGTGCCACCGCGTCGGTGCGGGCGTGGGTCCGCGAACGCGGCGGCGAAATGCCGGACGAGACCGAACGCGTCGTCGACGAGATCAGCCAGCAGGGCGGGACCCCGCTGGTGGTCGCGGAGTACGACGGCGCGAAAGCCTTCGTGCGCGGCGTGATCCGGCTGTCCGATGTGGTCAAACCGGGGATGAAGGAGCGGTTCGTCCAGCTCCGGTCGATGGGCATCAAGACCGTCATGATCACCGGGGACAACCCGCTCACGGCCAAGGCCATCGCCCAGGACGCGGGTGTCGACGACTACCTCGCCGAGGCCAAACCCGAAGACAAGATGGCGCTGATCAAGAAGGAGCAGGAGGGCGGGCGGCTGGTCGCGATGACCGGCGACGGTACCAACGACGCCCCCGCGCTGGCGCAGTCCGACGTCGGCGTCGCGATGAACACCGGGACCTCCGCCGCCAAGGAGGCGGGGAACATGGTGGACCTCGACTCCGACCCGACGAAGCTGATCGAGATCGTGGAGATCGGCAAGCAGCTGCTGATCACCCGCGGCGCGCTGACCACCTTCAGCGTCGCCAACGACCTCGCGAAGTACTTCGCCATCCTGCCCGCGATGTTCACCGGCATCTTCGCCCAGCTCGGCGCGCTCAACGTCATGCAGCTGGCGACGCCGAAGTCGGCGATCCTGTCGGCGGTCATCTTCAACGCGCTGATCATCGTCGGGCTGATCCCGCTCGCCCTGCGGGGCGTTCGCTACAAGCCGTCGTCCGCATCGGCGTTGCTGCGCCGGAACCTGCTGGTCTACGGCCTCGGCGGCATCGTCAGCCCGTTCCTCGGGATCTGGCTGATCGACCTGCTCGTCCGTCTCATCCCTGGAATCGGGTAATCCCATGAACGCACTGTTGAAGCAGACCCTCGCCGGGCTGCGCGTCCTGCTCGTGATGACCGTGCTCCTCGGCGTCGTCTACCCGCTCGGCGTGTGGGCGGTCTCCCGGATCCCCGGTCTCCAAGGCAACGCCGAAGGCTCGATCATCAGCCAGGACGGCCAAGCCGTCGGCTCGTCCCTGATCGGCGTCGACCCGGTCGCGGCCGACCCGGCCAAGGACCCGTGGTTCCACAACCGTCCGTCCGCGGGTTCCAAGGACGTCCTCGGCCCCGGTGACCCGTCGTCGTCCGGTCCGTCGAACAAGGGCCCGTACAACGAGGACCTGGTCGCCGCGATCGGCGAACGCAAGAAGATCGTCGCCGCCCGCGAAGGCGTCCAGGAGTCGCAGGTGCCCGCCGACGCGGTCACGGCGTCGGCCTCGGGGATGGATCCGGCGATCAGCGTGGCCTACGCGGACCTGCAGATCCCGCGGGTGGCGCGGAACACCGGCCTGTCCGAGGACAAGGTCCGGCAGCTCGTGGCCGACAACACGAGCGGCACCGGGATCGGTGCGCCGGGTGTCACTGTGCTGAAGGTCAACTTGGCCGTGCGCGACGCGGCCGGAGGAGCACACTGACAGACGTGGACGAGAACACGACCAAGCCGCGCCGGGGTGAGCTGAGGATCTACCTCGGCGCGGCCCCGGGCGTCGGCAAGACCTACGCGATGCTCGGCGAGGCGCGGCGCCGCCTCGACCGGGGCACCGACGTGGTCATCGGCCTGGTCGAGACGCACGGGCGCAAGAAGACCGCGGAGCTCGTCGAGGGGCTCGAGACCGTGCCGCGCCGCCGGTCCGAGCACCGCGACCACGAGTTCGACGAGATGGACCTCGACGCGCTGCTCGCCCGCGCGCCCGAGGTCGCCGTCGTCGACGAACTCGCGCACACCAACGTTCCGGGTTCGCGCAACGAGAAGCGCTGGCAGGACATCGACGAACTGCTCGCCGCCGGGATCGACGTCCTCTCCACGGTCAACGTGCAGCATCTGCAGAGCCTCAACGACGTCGTCGAGCGGATCACCGGTGTCACCCAGCAGGAGACGGTGCCCGACGAGGTCGTGCGGCGGGCCGAGCAGCTGGAGCTGGTGGACATCACGCCCGAGGCGCTGCGGCGGCGCCTGGCGCACGGCAACGTCTACCCGGCCGAGCGGATCGACGCGGCGCTGGGCAACTACTTCCGGCCCGGCAACCTCACCGCGCTGCGGGAGCTCGCGCTGCTGTGGGTCGCCGACCAGGTCGACGTGGCGCTGCAGCGGTACCGGGCCGAGCAGAAGATCACCGACACGTGGGAAGCACGCGAACGGGTGGTCGTGTCCGTCACCGGCGGCCCGGAGAGCGAGACGCTGATCCGCCGCGCGAGCCGCATCGCGAACCGCGCGGGCGCCGAACTGCAGGTGCTGCACATCCTGCGCGGGGACGGGCTCGCCGGGATGGGGCCGACGGCGGTCGGCAAGTACCGGAAGCTGGCCGAGGAGGTCGGCGCGACCTTCCACACCGTCGTCGGCGACGACGTCCCGATGGCGCTGCTCGATTTCGCGCGCGGGGTGAACGCGACCCAGCTGGTCGTCGGGACTTCGCGGCGGTCACGGGTGGCACGGCTGTTCGACGAGGGCATCGGCGCGGCCGTGGTCCAGCGGTCCGGCCCGATCGACGTCCACATGGTCACGCACGCCCAGGCGGGCGGACGGCTGCGCGCCCGGTTCGCCCGGAGCCCTTTGACGCCGTCACGGCGCCTGACCGGTTGGGCGCTCTCGCTGGTGCTGCCTGCTTTGGCGACGTTGCTCGGGGCCCTGCTGAGGGACCAGCTCGACTTCTCCACCGACGTGATCGACTACGTCCTCGCGACGGTGCTGGTCGCGCTTGTCGGCGGGCTCGGCCCCGCGTTGCTCGCGGCGGTGGTCTCGGCCGGGCTGCTGAACTTCTTCTTCACCCCGCCGCTGTACAACCTCACCGTCCACGAGCCGCGCAACGTGATCACGCTGGTCGCGATGGTGCTGGTGGCGATCCTCGTCGCGGCGGTCGTCGACACCGCCGCCCGGCGCGCGACGCAGGCCGCACGGGCGCGGACCGAGGCGGCGCTGCTCGCCTCCTACGCGCGGACCGTGCTCTCGCACACCAACCCGATCGAGCGGCTGCTGGAGAAGGTCCGCGAGAACTTCGGGATGACTTCGGTGACCCTGCTGGAAAAGCGGGACGGCAAGTGGAAGCGGGTGGCGAACGCCGGCTCGGATCCCTGTGCCGACCCGGACCAGGCAGACGCCGACATCGCCGTCACCGCCGACGTCCACCTGACGCTGCGCGGCCGAGCGCTGCCCGCGTCGGACCGGGGAGTCCTGGAAGCCGTCGCCGGGCAGGCCCTGCTGGCCCTGCGGCAGCAGCGGACGGCGAAGGCGGCCGTCCGCGCCGAGCGCAAGGCCGAGGCGACCGAACTCCGGACGGCTTTGCTGTCGGCCGTGGGACACGACCTCCGGACGCCGCTGACGTCCATCAAGGCGTCCATCGGCAGCCTGCGCGCCACCGACATCTCACTGTCCGAAGAGGACACCGACGAGCTGCTCGAAGCGATCGAGGAATCGGCGGACCGGCTCGCCGGGCTCATCGACAACCTGCTCGACTCGTCGCGGCTGGCGACCGGCGCCGTCCGCCCGCTCCTGCGCCCGGTCGGCTACGACGAGGTCGTCGCGCACGCGCTGTCCAATGTGGACAACTCGGACTCGGTCGTGGTCGCGATCGACTCGCGGTTGCCGTCGGTGTGCGCCGACCCCGGCCTGCTGGAACGGGTCGTGGCGAACGTGGTCGACAACGCGCTGCGGCACGGGGCGTCCGGCGAGCCGATCTCGGCGCGGGCCAGCACGCATTCGGAGCACGTCGAACTGCGCATCATCGACCACGGGCGCGGGCTGAAGAAGGGCACCGCGGACTCAGCCTTCGCGCCGTTCCAGCGGCTCGGGGGAGACCGGGACAGCGTGCCCGGCGTGGGACTGGGGCTTTCGGTCGCCAAGGGGTTCACCGAGGCGATGGGCGGGCGGATCCGGGCGGAGGACACGCCCGGCGGCGGGCTCACCGTCGTCATCTCGCTGCCCGCATATGTTGGTCAGGATCCGGAAAAGAGCCTCCTCGCTTTCGACGACGAGGGCCTGGAAAACGAAGAGGAGGAGCGAGTGCGATGAGCGCAGACACCGCGTCGGCGACCGTGCTGGTCGTCGACGACGAACCGCAGATCGTGCGAGCCCTGCGGATCAACCTGTCCGCCCGCGGCTACAAGGTGATCACCGCGCACGATGGGACGGCCGCGCTGAAGGCCGTCGCCGAGACCAAACCCGACGTCGTCGTGCTCGACCTCGGCCTGCCTGACCTCGACGGCACCGAAGTGATCGCCGGCCTGCGCGGCTGGACGACGGTGCCGATCATCGTGCTGTCCGCGCGCGGCGACTCGGCCGACAAGGTGCAGGCCCTCGACGCCGGCGCCGACGACTACGTCACCAAACCCTTCGGCATGGACGAACTGCTCGCGCGCCTTCGTGCCGCCGTCCGCCGTTCGGCGTCGTCCAGTGTGGACGGTGTGGACGCGGTGGTGGACACGGGCTCGTTCCGCATCGACCTCGCGGCGAAGAAGGTGCGCCGGGACGGCAAGGAAGTGCACCTCACCAAGACCGAATGGGGCGTGCTGGAACTGCTGGTGCGCAACCGGGGACGGCTCGTGGCGCAGAAACAGCTGCTGCACGAGGTGTGGGGGCCGACCTACGAGACCGAGTCGCACTACCTGCGGGTGTACCTGGCGCAGCTGCGGCGGAAGCTGGAACCGGAACCCTCGCGGCCGCGGCACCTGCTGACGGAACCGGGGATGGGGTACCGGTTCGAGATGTGAGCCGCTGAGTGCCCGCATTTAGGTGACTAATTGCGAAGTCTTATCGGGCGCTGCTCGTGGAGGTGTCGGTGCCGGAGGTGCTGGACCGGCCCGGCGACGAGTCCGGGGCGCCGCTGGAGCTGGAGCCGCCACCCGGCGGGCTCGACGGGGGATCCGACGTCGGCGTCGTGGGCGTGGTCGTCGGAGTGGGCGTCGGCGTCTTCGTCGGTGTAGGCGTGGGCTTCGGAGTGGTCGGCGTCGGAATCACCGTGTGCGGCGGCTCGCCGCCACCCGGCGGGGGTACCACCGGCGGCGGGGCGACGACGCTCGTCGTCTCCTTGCCGTCCGGGCCGACCGACGTCACCGTGGTCGGCGGCGCGGTCGAGCTGGAGGACGCGCCGGGGATCGGTGAGCCGCTGACGGTCATCGGGCCGCCGGGGACGGCGTTGCCCGGGACCAGCTGGACGCCGGCGGGGGAGGTGTTCTGCCCGCCGGGGACGCCGGTGCCGCCCGCGGTGGCCGACACACCGGGGCCCGCCAGTTCGGCGATCGCGGCGAAGGCCGTCGCCACCACGAGGCCGCTGACGCCGAGTACGGCGTAGCCGGCACGGTTGAGCTTGCCGGTGGCACCGCGCGGGGGTGCCACGGACACGCGTGCGCTCGGATCAGACCCGTCGGGACGGGGCATGTGCTGGCTCCTCGGATGGGGGACTTCGGGGAGTTGAAGCGGCGGCGGTGTGAGAATGAAGAACACCGCGTCGCTTCCGGCTACCCGGGTGAGGTAGCCCAAAGTGGGGACCCGGCGCGGAGGTTATCACCGCACCTTCACTGTCTGCGAACTGCTGCGAACGTTGTGTTCACCCTCCGCGTTCATCCGCATGGTGCACGATGGGGGTCGTGAGTGAGGAAGAAACGCACATCAGGTTGACGGCGTGGGTGCACGGCCGGGTCCAGGGGGTCGGTTTCCGCTGGTGGACCCGCAGTCGGGCGCTTGAGCTGGGGTTGGTCGGCAGCGCGGGCAATCTGGCCGACGGCCGTGTCCAGGTGGTAGCGGAGGGTGTCCGTGACCACTGTGAGCGGCTTTTGGCAGCTCTCCGATCAGGAGAATCACCCGGTAGTGTGGATCGAGTCGTCGAGCGCTGGTCGCCTGCGAAAGGCGGGATCCGCGGCTTCGTGGAGCGCTGACGCACCGCGTCCCACTGTCACGCTGAGCACAGAGGTAGCCTGGGCCGATTGAACGACCGGTTCCCGCAGCCAGAGGGGTCAGCACGACGTGCACCTGAAGAGCCTGACGCTCAAGGGCTTCAAGTCCTTCGCCTCGGCGACGACGCTGCGTTTCGAGCCGGGCATCACCTGCGTGGTCGGGCCGAACGGCTCCGGCAAGTCGAACGTCCTCGACGCGCTTCGCTGGGTCATGGGCACTCAGGGCGCGAAGGACCTGCGCGGCGGCAAGATGGAGGACGTCATCTTCGCCGGGACCACCGGCCGCGCCCCGCTCGGGCGCGCCGAGGTCACCCTCACCATCGACAACGCCGACGGCGCGCTGCCCATCGAGTACTCCGAGGTCTCGATCACCCGCCGCATGTTCCGTGACGGCGCGAGCGAATACGAGATCAACGGCGACCGCTGCCGCCTGATGGACGTGCAGGAACTGCTGTCGGACTCCGGTATCGGCCGCGAGATGCACGTCATCGTCGGGCAGGGCCAGCTTTCGGCGATCCTCGAATCCAAGCCCGAGGAGCGCCGCGCCTTCATCGAAGAGGCCGCCGGTGTCCTCAAGCACCGCAAGCGCAAGGAACAGACCCTGCGCAAGCTCGCGAACATGCAGGGCAACCTCGACCGCCTCGGCGACCTCACCACCGAGCTCCGCCGCCAGCTCAAACCGCTGGGCAAGCAGGCCGAGATCGCCCGCAAGGCGCAGTGGGTGCAGTCCGAACTGCGCGACGCCCGGCTTCGGCTGTTCGCCCACGACCTGGTCTCCCAGCGCGAAGGCATCGCCAAGGAAGAGGCCGACGAGCGCGTCGCCCGCCTGCGTCGCGGCGAAGTCGAGCAGGCGCTGGAGATCGTCGCCGCCGAGGAGGCCGAGCTCGAAGCCTCGCTCGCCGAAGACGCGCCGCGTCTCGCCGCGGCCCAGGAGACTTGGTACAAGCTTTCCGCGCTGACGGAGCGGTTGCGCGGCACCGTGCGGCTCGCGCTGGAACGTCAGCGGCACCTCTCGTCCGACGTGCAGCAGGCGAGCACCGGCCGCGACCCCGAAGAGCTGCTCGCCGAGGCCGAGCACGTCGCCGAGCAGGAGCAGGAGCTCAACGAGGCCGTCGCCGAGGCGCGCATGGTGCTTTCGGAGACCGTCCAGAAGCGTGAGCAGCTCGAACATCTCGTCCAGGCCGCCGAGCGCGCGCATATGGCCGCCGTCCGCGCCATCGCCGACCGGCGGGAGGGGCTGGCGAAGCTCGCCGGGCAGGTCGAGGCGCTGCGCAGTAAGAACGGCGCCACCTCCGACGAGATCGACAGGCTCACCGTCTCGCTCGAAGAGGCCGCCGAGCGTGCCGAGATCGCCGTCGAGGAACTCGAAGAAGCCAAGGCCGAAGGCGGCGTCGAGGAGTCCGACGACTTCGACCTGCAGGCTCACCACGACCGCGCGGTGGAGGCCAACAACGCCGCCAAGGCGCGGGTCGAGGAACTGGTCAAGGCCGAGCGGGCCACCGAACGCGAGATCGCGTCGGAGAAGGCCCGCGTCGAGGCGCTGTCGATGGGCTTGCGCCGCAAGGACGGCGCCGGCGCGCTGCTCGGCGCGCAGCACGAACTGCCGGGTCTGCTCGGCTCGGTGGCCGCGCTGCTCACCGTCGAGGCCGGCCACGAGGTCGCGCTGGCCGCGGCGCTCGGCCCGGTCGCCGACGCGGTCGCGGTCAACGGCGGCGCCGACGCGCTCGCCGCGCTGAAGTTCTTGAAGGACAACGACTCCGGCCGCGCGGGCATTCTGCTCGGCGGGCTGGGGTCCACTGTGGACACCAGTGCCTGGCCGTCGCTGCCCCAGGGCGCGCGTTGGGCACGCGAAGTGGTTTCGGCGCCGCCCGCGCTGCGGTTCGCCGTCGAGCACGCGCTCGACCGGGTGGCCATTGTGGACGGTCTGGAGTCCGCGCGCCGTCTCGTCGAGGTGTATCCCGAGGTCAGCACGGTCACGCCCGAGGGCGATGTCTTCGGCGCCCGCTGGGCCGTCGGCGGTTCCGCCCGCAGTGAGAGTGTCATCGAGGTGCAGGCCGCGGTCGACGAGGCGGGTGATCGGCTGAACGCCGCCGAGCGCACCCTCGAACGCACCGCCGCGGAACTCGAAGGCGCCCGCACCGGACAGCAGGCCCGGCGCGAAGAGGTCGGCAGGGCCAAGGACGCGCTCGGGGACGCGAAGGTCCGCAAGGCGCGTTCGTCCGAGCGGCTGAACCGGTTGCAGCAGGCCGCGCGTGGCGCGCAGGCCGAGATGGACCGGCTGAGCAGTCAGCGCACCAAGGTCGAGCAGAGCCGCGAACAGGCGCTTCAGCAGCTGGCGGAACTCGAAGAGCGGCTCGCCGCCGTCGCCGACCAGGAGATCGACGAGGATCCGGACACCGCCGAGCGTGACCAGGCCGCCGAAGACCTCGGCACGGTCCGCCAGGAGGAGATGGAGTCCCGGCTCGCGCTGCGCACCGCCGAGGAGCGGGCGCGGAGCATCCAGGGCCGGGCCGAATCGCTTCGCCGTGCCGCGCACGCCGAGCAGCAGGCCCGTGAACGCGCCGAAAAGTCCAGGGCGGCGCGGAAACGCGGCGCCGAGATCGCCAACGCGGTGGTCAACGGCGGCGAGATCGCGCTGGAGCGCATCGAGGTCTCCGTGCAGCGCGCCGCCCACGAACGGGACGAGGCGCAGGCGCAGCGGCAGTCGCGGGAGACCGCGCTGACCCAGGTCCGCAGCAAGGTCCGCGAGCTGACCGGTGAACTGGAGAAGCTCACCGACGCCGTCCACCGCGACGAGGTGCTGCGCGCCGAGCAGCGGCTTCGGCTGGAGCAGCTCGAAACCAAGATCGCCGAGGACTTCGGCATCGGGCTCGAAGACCTCGTCTCCGAGTACGGCCCGGACAACCCCGTGCCGCCGAGCGCGGGCGAGATGGCCGAGTACGAGGCGGCCAAGGAACGCGGCGAGGACGTCACCCAGCCGCCGCCCATGCCGTTCGACCGCGACACCCAGGCTCGCCGGGCGAAGCGCGCGGAGAAGGACCTGAGCCTGCTGGGCAAGGTCAACCCGCTGGCGCTGGAGGAGTTCGCGGCGCTGGAGGAGCGGTACAAGTTCCTCTCGACCCAGCTGGAAGACCTCAAGGACACCCGCAAGGACCTCGAAGCCGTCATCAAGCAGGTCGACGAAAAGATCCTCGAGGTGTTCGAGTCCGCGTACGAGGACGTCGCGCGCGAGTTCGAGACCGTGTTCGGCGTGCTGTTCCCGGGCGGCGAGGGACGCATGGTGCTCACGCAGCCCAACGACCTGCTCTCCACCGGTGTCGACGTCGAAGCGCGCCCGCCGGGCAAGAAGGTCAAGCGGCTCTCGCTGCTTTCCGGTGGCGAGAAGTCGCTCGTCGCCGTCGGCATGCTGGTGGCCATCTTCCGCGCCCGGCCTTCGCCCTTCTACGTCATGGACGAGGTCGAGGCGGCGCTCGACGACACCAACATGCGACGGCTGATCGGGCTGCTGGAGCAGCTGCGGGACTCTTCGCAGCTGATCATCATCACCCACCAGAAGCCGACCATGGAGATCGCCGACGCCCTGTACGGCGTTTCGATGCAGGGCGACGGCATCACCAAGGTGATCTCGCAACGGCTCCGGACCTCCGAAGAGGACCCGGTTCCCGCGTAGCATTTATTTGCGGGGTAAGGCAAAGGTGCCATGCGCACTCGCGTGCATATCGGCCTGGGATGTTGCGAAAGTGGCTTTCGCAACGCCGCCTTCCACCAGTCCGCATTGGGCCGAGGGGGTCGTGAGTGGCAAGTGTCGTTCTAACCCCACTTGCCACTCACGACCACCCGCACCGACCACCCGCTTGTCTCCGCCGACGTCGCGAAAGCCACTTTCGGGACACTCGACGTCCCGAAAGTGGCTTTCGCGACGCTTTCTGGCCTCCGTCACCCCCGGCGGACCGTAAGACCCGAGGCGAAGGGGACCCGGTTTCCGTCTAGCGCTTACTTCGCGACCCAGAACGCGTAGTCGGCGGAGTACCGGACAGCCGTCTGCGCGCCTGCCGTGCAGGTGCCCGCCGGGGCGAGCCCGCCGTGCGTGTCGAGCCGCTGGACGTAGGTGATCTTGCCGAAGATCCCGTCACCGCTGTTCAGATTCGCCTTCAGCAGCAGTTCCGGCACCGCGTTCGGCCGCGGGTTGGACGCGCCGGGCACCGCCGCCGCCCCGACCGTGCTGCCGTCCACAGTGGACGTCCACACCGGCCCCTTGCTGTGCAGTGCGATGGTCCGCCCGCGGTGGCTCAGTGTCGCCGCGGGCTGGATCAGCGTCCACGCCCCGTTGGTGCAGCCGTAGATCTGTACGCCTTCGCCTCGGTAGGTGGCGACGCGCTCGTTGCCCGCCGGAACCTTGACGGACTCCGGCACGGCGGTGTCGGTCGCGGCATAGGCGGTGGCGCCGCTTCCCAGCAGCAGCGCGCCGACCGCGATGGACACGGTTGCTCGTTTCATCGTTCTCTCCCTCTCCTCACCCGCCGTCTTCAGGCAGGTACCGAAGCTGACACGGAGGAGAGGAAGAGAACGTTCAAAAGAGTGACTCAGGTCACACTGATGAGGATTCCTTGACGTCTTCGGTGAGCGGGTCCGGGCTGCTGTGCCGCAGCGACAGCAAGCCGCCCACCACGAGCGTGATCACCACGCCGCACAGCGTGTACCACGGCCAGGCCAGCGCCACGGTGTTCCCCGACGCCTTGCCGAAGTCGATACCGATCAGGCTGCCGTCCGGTTTGTTGAACTTGACGCCGAGGATGATGAACGCCATCACGATCACCGTCGCCACGAACGCCACGATCGCGTCCGCCTGCCTGGCCCGCTTGATCAGCAGCCCCAGGAGGAACGCGCCGAGCAGTGCGCCGTAGGTGTAGCCGGTGATGCCGAGCGCCTGCACCACGATCGGGTCGGCCGAGGTCTTGTTGGAGGAGGCGAAGAAACCCGCGCACAGGATCAGTGCGCCCGCCCAGACGATCGTCCAGATCCGGCCGTGCTTCAGCCTGTCGGCTTCCGGCAGTTCCCGGCCGATCACCCGTTCGTAGACGTCGGTCACCGTGGACGACGCCAGCGCGCCGAGCGACGAACTCAGTGCGGCGGCGAGGATCCCGGCGATCACGAAGCCGGAAAGCCCGCTCGGCAGGTCGTTCACGATGAAGTTGGCGAACAGCTCGTCCTTGTTGGCCAGCCCGAGGCCTTCCGGCTTCGGCTTGGTCGGGGCCAGGCCGTTGTACAGCGCCCACAGCAGCACACCGATGAACAGGAACAGCGCGAACTGGATGAACACCACGAAACCGCTGGCGACCAAGGCCTTCCGCGCGGCGCGCAGATCGTTGGTGGACTGCAGGCGCTGCACGATCAGCTGGTCCGAGCCGTGCGACGCCATCGAGAGCACCGCGCCACCGATCACCGCGGTGAAGAACGCGAACTGCCCGGTGAGCATGTTCGAGGAGAAGTCGAGGATCTGGAACTTGTTGGCGTCGACGGCCTTGCCGAACCAGCCGTCCGGCAGCCTGCCGGCGATCACCCAGATCACCACGACCGCGCCGAGGATGTACCAGAGCATCTGGATCGCGTCGACCCACACGACCGCGCGGACCCCGCCGAAGAAGCTGTAGAGCACCATCGCGATGCCGAGTCCGACCACGATGGTCCAGTACGAGACGTTCAGGCCGTAGGCCGCCATCACGACCTTGATCGGGATCGCGGTGGCGAACAGCCGGATGCCGTCGGCCAGTGTCCGGGTGAGCAGGAAGGTCACCGACGCGGTGCCCTGCAGCCCGCTGCCGAACCGTTTGCCCAGGAAGGCGTACGCGGTGACCAGGTTGCCCGCCACATAGCGCGGCAGCAGCACCATCGACACCACGATCCGGCCGGCGATGTAGCCGATCGCCAGTGCCAGGTACGTCATCCCGCCGTCGCCGGGGGTGGCGATGTAGGCCACCGTCGGCACGGAAAGCACGGTGAGGGTGGACGTCTCCGCGGAGACCACCGAAAGGCAGGCCACCCACCAGGAGATCTTGCCTTCACCGACGAAGTAGTCGGAGCCGGATTTCTGTTTGCCGCCGATCCAGACGCCCAACAGGGGCATCCCGACCAGAAAAAGCCCGATGATCGCGAGGTCAAGTGCGCGCATCCGTATCTCCTATCGCTCGCCGGTCGTCGCCGCTACCCGTAGCCGGGTCACGGTTGAGGAATGCGGGGCGGGCAGCCGCAGGGGGCCCGCGCCCGGGGTGATGCTGCCGAGCAGCCGGTCGCCTCGTGCCCCGGTGGCCGACGGGAGGTTCCCCGGGACGCCGGACCAGGTCAGCCAGCCGAGCAGAATGGTCAGGTATGCCTCTTTGCCCGCGCGGGGCAGCCCGTGGTCGTCGCTGGTCTTCAGCGCCGCGCCGGGCAGGTTCCCGGCGAGCGCGGCCATCAGCGCCGGGTTGTCGGCGCCGCCGCCGGAGACGATCAGCGTGGCGATGTCGTGGCGACGGCATTCCGCGGCGATCGTCACCGCGGTCAGTTCGGTCAAGGTCGCCAGAAGATCTTCCGGGCCGATCGGCGGGAGCCCGTCGAGCGCCGCGTCGAGGTACGCGCCGTGGAACAGTTCCTTGCCGGTCGACTTCGGCGGCGCGGCCGCGTAATACGGGTCGAGCAGGAGTTTCGCCAGCAGGTCGGGCCGGACGGAGCCGCGCAGGGCGAGCGCGCCGTCGATGTCGGCACGCTGTCCGGTGGCCCGGTGCGCGGCGATGTCCATCAGGGCGTTGCCGGGTCCCGTGTCGTAGGCGAGGACGTTTCCTGTCGCGGGGACGACGGTGATGTTCGCGATCCCGCCGATGTTGAGCGCCGCGACCGGGCCGGAGGCGGCCATGTCCCGTAGCCACAACGCGTCCAGGGTGCTGGCGAGCGGCGCGCCGTGCCCGCCGGCGGCCACGTCGCGCACGCGCAGGTCGGCCACCACGGGCAATCCCGTGCGCTCGGCGATCCACGCCGGATTCCCGAGTTGCAGCGTGCCGCGCGCGGTGCCGTCCTCGACCCAGTGGAACACCGTCTGACCCAGCGAGGCGACGACGTCCGCTTCGCCGCCGGCCAGTTCCTCGACGCCGCGCGCGGCCGCCTCGCCGAAGGCCTGTCCCACCGAAGTGTCGAGTTTCGTGAGCTGTTCGGCGCTGCACGGATTCGGCGGCAAGGCGTCGAGCAAGGCTTCGCGGAGCGTTTCGGGATACGGGACTTCGAGCTTGCCGAGCGGGGACAGCACCACCGTGTCCCCGTCGGCACGCAGTTCGGCGGCCGCCACGTCGATCCCGTCGATCGACGTGCCGGAGATGAGCCCGATCATCCGGACCCCAGAGCCGGAGAAAACTGTCATTCGAAGTGGTCTAGCGCTCGTTCCGGAGAACGCGCAAGCGAGACTGTTTCTTCTTGTCCGAAATGAGTCCTATCCAGTGGGTGCCTGACAAGATCGGCTTCCTTCCCGTGGGGCGTCTACGTCGGGTCGTGCGCGGATGCGAGGATGGCGCCGTGTCGAGCACCCCCTGGTTCTGGATCGTTGTCGTTGCCGTCGTGGTCCTGGTCGCCGTTCTGGTGACCGGGCTGCTCATCGCGCGCCGCCGCCGGATCAGCCTGGACGAGTCCAAGGCTGCCGCCGCCGTCGAGCGCGAGAAGCCGAAGGGCGGCAGTTATACCGCGACCGGCGGGATCGCGCTCGCTCCTGGCGGCGAGAAGACCGAAGAGACCGAGGAGCCGGAGCATCCGGTCGAAGACCGCCCGGAGACCGAAGGCCAGCCCGCCGTCGGGGACGACGCGGCGGTGCCGAGGGATTCCGCGCAGCGCACGGTGCGTGACGTCGAACTTCCTGAACCGGCCGAGGAAACGGCTCCTGAACCCGCGCCCGCCCCCGTTCCCGCCGAGGAGATCGCCCCGGCGGCCGGGCGCCTGGAGCGGCTGCGCGGCAGGCTGGGCAAGTCCCGTTCGGTGTTCGGGCAGAGCCTGCTCGGCCTCCTGGGCGCCGGCGACCTGGACGAGGACTCCTGGCAGGACGTCGAAGACACGCTGCTCATGGCGGACCTGGGCGCGGCGACGACCACCGAGATCGTCGAACGCCTTCGTGAGGAACTGAAGCGCCGCGCCGTGCGGACGTCCGAGGAGGCGCGCGCGGTACTGCAGGAGGTGCTGACCGCGGCCCTTTCGACCGACGCGGTCCGGGCTGTCCGCGCGCTGCCGCACACCGTCGACGGCGTGAAGCAGCCCGCCGTCGTCCTGATCGCCGGGGTCAACGGCACCGGCAAGACGACCACCACCGGCAAACTCGCTCGGGTGCTCGTCGCGCAGGGGAGCACCGTCGTGCTCGGCGCGGCCGACACCTTCCGCGCCGCCGCGGCGGAACAGCTGCAGACCTGGGCCGAGCGAGTGGGCGCGGAAGTCGTGCGCGGCAAGGAAGGCGCGGACCCGGCGGCGGTCGCCTTCGACGCCGTCAAACGCGGCACCGAGGCGGGCGTGGACGCGGTCCTGGTCGACACCGCGGGCCGCCTGCACACCAAGACCGGCCTGATGGACGAGCTCGGCAAGGTCAAGCGAGTCGTCGAGAAGCAGGCGAAGGTCGACGAGGTGCTGCTGGTGCTCGACGCCACCACCGGGCAGAACGGGCTGATGCAGGCCCGCGTGTTCTCGGAGGTCGTCGACGTCACCGGCATCGTCCTGACCAAACTGGACGGCACCGCGAAGGGCGGCATCGTCTTCCAGGTGCAGCGTGAACTCGGGGTGCCGGTGAAGCTGGTCGGCCTCGGTGAGGGGCCGGACGACCTGGCGCCTTTCGAGCCGGGCGCCTTCGTGGAAGCCCTGCTCAGCAGCTAGCCAATGCTATGAAAGGTCCTTTCCTTGCAAATTTTGCAAGGAAAGGACCTTTCATAGCGCGCGCTCAGACCGTGACAGGGACGTTCTCGACCGGAGCGACCTTCTTGTCCCGCATCACCGCGAAGGCGATCACCGCGGCGGCCAGCACCCCCACCGCGCTCACGACGAACGTCGTCGACATCGCCGAGGTGAACGACTCGCGGGCCGCGGTGATGAGGCCGCCGTCACCGGTGGCGAAGGCGTCGCCGATCGAGAGCCGTGCCTGCGCCGGGGCGGATTCGGGCATCTGCGAGGTGAACAGGCTCGACACGATGCTGCCGAGGATCGCGATGCCGAGCGCGGCGCCCAGCTGCTGGATGGTGTCGTTGAGCGCGGAGCCGACACCGGCCTGCTCTTCCGGGACCTCGCTCATCAGTGCCGAGATCGCCGACGGCATCGCCAGTCCGCCACCGGCGCCGAGCAGGAACAGCGCCACGGCGGGCAGCAGGAAGCCCGAAGTCGCCGACAGCGTCGCGAGCAGGCCGAATCCGGCGGCCATCACGGTCATCCCGGCCGCGGCCAGCACGCGGTTGCCCGCCTTCCGGCCCAGCGTGGCGCCGAGTGTGTTGCAGAGCAGCGACGCGATGGCCATCGGGATGAACGCGAGACCCGCCTGGGCCGGGGTGTAGCCGAGGACGTACTGCAGGTACTGGGTCAGGAGCAGCAGCAGGCCGCCGTTGCCGATCTGCACCAGCGTGAGCGACAGGCTGCCGCCGCTGAAGTTGCGCTTGCGGAACAGCTTGAGCGGGACCATCGGCGACGGCGTGTGCCGCTCCCAGAACACGAAGCCGGTCAAGCTCACCACCGCGATCGCCAGCGGGACGAAGGTGCCGGCCTCGGCGATACCGTGCTTGGGCAGTTCGATGATCGTCCAGACCAGCGCGACCATCCCGGTCGCCGACAGGATCGCGCCGAGCGGGTCGGGCTTCTGCCACGGGCCCTTCGACTCCGGCATCAGGGTGAGCGCGGCGAGTACGGCGATGACGACGATCGGCACGTTGATCAGGAACACCGCGCCCCACCAGAACCACGCGATCAGCACGCCGCCCAGTACCGGGCCGCCGATCAGGCCGAGCATCGCGACCGCGCTCCACGCCGCCATCGCCTTGCGGCGCTCGGTGTCGTCGAAGACGGTGATCAAGATCGACAAGGTGCTCGGCATGATCAGCGCGCCGCCGACGCCCATCACCGCGCGGGACAGGATCAACTCCAGGGGGTTCCCGGCGAACGCCGCGACGAGTGAGGCCACCCCGAACAGGAGGAGGCCGATGATCATCACCTTCCGGCGGCCGAAGCGGTCCCCGAGGCTTCCCGACGTGAGCAGCAGGCCGGCGAACACCAGGATGTAGGAGTCGAGGATCCACTGCGTGTCCTGCGCGCTCGCCCCGAGGTCTTCGGCCAGCGGCGGCACGGCCACCGTCAGCACCATGTTGTCCACGACCAGCACGAGCGTGCTCAAGCACAGCACGATCAGGATCCACCAGCGGCGCGGGTCACGCGTCTCGTTCATCGGATTACCCCCAGAGGTGGTTGCGTACGTTGTTCTGTTGTTGCGCACACTGTACGCAGAACTTAATCGCGTTCGCAATGGGGTACGTCGTGCGCTAGGGTGGGGGCATGGCAACCGAGCAGCAGCCGATCCAGTCGGTGTGGACCCGCCCCCCTCGCAAACGGGATCAGCCCGCGTTGAGCCAGGCGCAGATCGTCGCCGAAGCCGTCCGGATCCTGGACGTCGAAGGTGTCGACGCGCTGAGCATGCGCAGGCTGGGTACCGCGCTGAACGCGGGCGCGACCTCGCTCTACCGGCACGTGGCCAACCGTGACGAGCTGATCGAGCTGGTCGTCGACGAGGTCTACGGCGAGATCACCGTGCCGGACAGTGACGATCCGGCGCGATGGCGTGAAGCGGCCGTCGTCGGGGCCCAGAGTGTCCGCGCGATGATCCTGCGGCACCCTTGGATCGCTTCACTGCTCGGTTCGGTCGGCCTGTCGTACCTCGGGCCGAACGTCATGCGGCTCAACGAGCGGCTGCTGGCCGTCTTCGTGACCGCGGGGTTCCCCGGCGACGAGGGCGACCAGGCGATCAGCGCGGTCATCTCTTACGTCATCGGCATGGGGACGACCGAAGCGGCTTGGCTCACGACGGTCGCGAAGAGCGGACGAAGCGAGCGCGAGTGGGCGGATCAACTGCGCCCCGCCGTCGAGGCGGCGGCGCAGGAACACCCGCACCAGCGCGAACGGCTCGTCCAGGACGACGTCGAGGCCGACCCGGAGCGGCTTCGCGACGAGAAGTTCCGCTACGGGCTGGACAGGATGCTCGACGGCTTGGCGGCCAGGCTCAAACGGTGACCCCGTCACGCGAAAGGGTCGAACCGAGCGAGGTCGCGATTCGCTGGACGACAGGCGCGATCCGTTCGACGGCCTCCATCGTGAGCCGTCCCGAAGGTCCGGACACCGAGACGGCCGCCGGCACCGGCGCGCCGGGGACCGCGACGGCCACACAGCGGACGCCCAGTTCCTGCTCGGCCTCGTCGAGCGCGTAACCCTGCTCGGCGATCTTCGCCAGCTCGGTCAGGAGCGCGTCCTGGTCGGTGAAGGTGTGCTCGGTGTACGAAGGCATGCCTGTCCGGGCGAGCAGTGCCGTGACGGCGTCGGGTGCCAGATGCGCGAGCATCGCCTTGCCCACGCCGGTGCCGTGGGGCAGGAGACGTCGTCCGACCTCGGTGAACATCCGCATCGAGTGCTTCGACGGCACCTGGGCGACGTAGACGACCTCGTCCCGCTCGAGAACGGCGAGGTTCGCCGTCTCGCCGACCTCGTCGACCAGCTCCGCGAGCAGCGGCCGCGCCCACGAGCCGAACTGCATGCTTGCGTTCTCGCCCAGTCGGATGAGCCGGGCGCCCAGCGCGTACCGGCGGTTGGTGTTCTGCCGGACGTAACCCAGGTCCACCAGCGTCCTGATCAGCCGGTGGATGGTCGGCATCGGCAGCCCGGACAGGGTCGCCAGCTCCGAAAGACTGGCCTCCCCGCCGGTGTCCGCGAGATGCTCGAGGAGCTCGAAGGCCCGCTGAAGGGACTGGACGCCGCCGTCGCGCCCGTTCTTCTCCGCTGCCACCGTGGTACTCCTAACGTCGGCGTTGATGTTCCGCTATGCAGAAACTATAGTCCGTCATGTAAAACCGTAGGGACGTATTGCTTTAGGAATGTCACTGTTTATCCGAACTCGGGGTGTTACTCATGTCTGAAGCTCAGGTGCTCGGCGATCCGGTCGAGCGCGGGAACGAAATCCTCACGCCGGAGGCGCTCGCCTTCCTCGCGGGTCTGCACGAGGCTTTCGCCGCCCGCCGCGACGAGCTGCTGCAGGCCAGGAGCAAGCGCCGTGAGGAGGCCAGGACCACCGGCAGGCTCGACTTCCTGCCCGAGACCGCGCAGGTCCGTGAGGGTGACTGGAAGGTGGCCGAGGCCCCGCCCGCGCTGCGCGACCGCCGTGTCGAGATCACCGGCCCGACCGACCGCAAGATGACCATCAACGCGCTGAACTCCGGCGCCAAGGTCTGGCTGGCCGACCTGGAGGACGCCAACACGCCGCACTGGGCGAACGTCGTCTCCGGCCAGGTCAACCTGTACGACGCCGTCCGCGAGAACATCACGCTGGAAAGCGGCGGCAAGAGCTACGCGCTGAAGGACGACGTCGAGCACGCGACCATCGTGGTCCGCCCGCGCGGCTGGCACCTCGACGAGCGCGGCCTGTCCTTCGGCGGGCGCCAGGCCGTCGGCGCGCTGGTCGACTTCGGCCTCTACTTCTTCCACAACGCGAAGGAGCTGCTCAACCGCGGCAAGGGCCCGTACTTCTACCTGCCGAAGATGGAGAGCCACCTCGAAGCCCGGCTCTGGAACGACGTCTTCACCCACTCGGAGAAGACGCTCGGCATCGAGCACGGCACCGTCCGCGCCACCGTGCTGATCGAGACCATCCCGGCCGCTTTCGAGATGGACGAGATCCTCTACGAACTGCGCGAGCACGCTTCGGGCCTGAACGCCGGCCGCTGGGACTACCTGTTCAGCGTCATCAAGTACTTCCGTGACGCGGGCGAGAAGTTCGTGCTGCCGGACCGCAACTCGGTCACCATGACCGCGCCGTTCATGCGCGCGTACACCGAACTACTGGTGTGCACCTGCCACAAGCGGGGCGCGTTCGCGATCGGCGGCATGGCCGCGTTCATCCCGAACCGCAAGGACCCGGAAGTCACCGCCGCGGCGCTCGACAAGGTCCGCGCCGACAAGAGCCGCGAGGCGGGCGACGGCTTCGACGGTTCCTGGGTCGCGCACCCGGGCATGGTGGACATCTGCCGCGAGGAGTTCGACAAGGTCCTCGGCGACAAGCCGAACCAGCTCGACAGGACCCGCGACGAGGTGTCCGTCACCGCCGACCAGCTGCTCGACGCGGCTTCGACGCCGGGTGGCGCCACCGCGGCCGGTCTGCGTGCCGCCGTCGACGTCGGCATCCGCTACATCGCCTCCTGGCTGAGCGGGAACGGCGCGGCGGCCATCCACAACCTGATGGAGGACGCGGCCACCGCGGAGATCTCGCGTTCGCAGGTGTGGCAGTGGGTGCGCAACGGCACGCGGCTCGACACCGGCGACAAGGTGACCGGCGAACTGGTGCGCGGCGTGCTGGCCGAGGTTCGCGGCGAACTCGCCGCCGAGATCAAGCCGGAGCTGCTGGAGCCCGCCGTCGAGCTGTTCGAACAGGTCGCGCTCGCCGACGAGTTCCCGGACTTCCTGACCCTGCCCGCCTACGAACGGATCAAGTAGACAGATGGGGAACGGGCGGCTCACCGAGGACGTCTACACCGCTGCCGACGCGCGCCTCGCCGAGGCGGACGCGCGCGTCGCGGCCAAATATCCCGGCGAGCCGCCCGGCCGCCAGCCCGTGCACACCGTGTACGTACCCGCGTCGCGGTACAAGACGCGGCTCGTGGCGGACTGGGGCAAGCAGGCCCTGCGGGTCTTCGGCGAACACGCCGAGCAGCTGGGCCTGGACGCGGACATCGCCGATCGGGTCAGGACCAAACTCCTGACCGAGCCGATCGAGGACCTGCGGATCGACTTCGAGGACGGTCTCGGCAGGCCGGGCGACGAAGAGGAGGACGCCACCGCGCTCGCCGCCGGGCGGACCCTCGCCATCACGGGCGGGACGCCGTTCGTCGGCATCCGGTTCAAGAGCTTCGAGCAGGCGACCCGGCGCCGCGGCATCCGCACCCTCGACCTCTTCCTGTCGGGTCTGCTGGAAAGCGGGCCGCTGCCGGACGGGTTCGTCGTCACGCTGCCGAAGGTGACCGCTGTCGAGCAGGTCGAAGTGGCGGCGGATGTCCTGGAGCGCCTCGAATCCGCGTACGGCCTGCCTGCGGGCACGCTGCGGTTCGAAGTCCAGATCGAGACCGCGCAGTCCATTGTGGACATCGACGGGACGGTGGCTGTGCCGCGGATCGTCGAAGCCGCGCGCGGCCGGTGTTCGGGACTGCACTACGGGACGTACGACTACAGCGCCGGTCTCGGGATCAGCGCCGAGTACCAGAGCATGGAACATCCGGCCGCCGACTTCGCCAAGCAGCTCATGCAGGTTTCGGCCGCGGGGACCGGCGTCCGCCTCTCGGACGGCTCGACGAACAAACTGCCCGTCGGCGACGCGATCCTCCCGGCCTGGCGCGAACATCTGCGGCTGGTGCGGCGATCACTGGAGCGCGGCTTCTACCAGGGCTGGGATCTGCATCCGCACCAGCTGCCGACCCGGTTCGCCGCGACGTACGCGTTCTTCCGCGAGGGGTTCCCGGCTGCGCTGGGCCGGTTGCGGGACTACGCCGACCAGACCGGACGAGGTGTGCTGGACGAGCCCGCGACGGCGCAGGCCTTGGCGAGTTTCCTCTTGCGTGGCCTGGATTGCGGGGCCTTGGACGCGGGGGAGCTTTCGTTCTCCCGGACGGAATTGGACGGCTACGCACGACGGACCGTGTGAGCAGCGGCTGAGGGAACGCCTTTCGAGGCAGGCGCTCCCGCAGCCGCTGCTCAGCCCGCCCCGGCTCAGTCCGTCGGCAGCGGGCCGGTTTCTTCCCGGTGGTGGACGGACCTCGCGACGAGCGCCAGCATGGCGAGCTGACCCGCGATCGTCCCGGCCGTCGCCCACGTCGGGAGGGCGGCCGGAACCACCTGCAACGTCAACGGCGGGCCGAGAACGGCTCCGAGCACCACCAGCGTGTCGAGGACCGTGGTGAGCAGTCGATGTGTCTGGCTCGCGGGCACCGCCGCTTCCGCCTTCAACTCCGACGTCTCGATCCTGACGCGCGCGAGCCGGGTCGGTGTCCCTTCCCAGCTCGTCATCTCTTCTGACGTCGTGTCGTCCACGCCGTCGATTTCGGCACCCATGCGTCGTGCCTTTCTTTGCCCAGTCAGGCGAGCCCGGGTTGGCGCGTCATGCTGGGGACCACTGGGGGCAGCCGACTCTTCGGCTGCCGGGACCGGACGAGACCCCCAGCTCGCGGTTGTCCGGTCCTTTCCCATTCGGGTGCCTCACGCGTGAAGGCCGTGGTCGCGCCTTCGGTGGTGATACCCGTCGCATGGGGACGGGTCTGCGTGAGTCTTGTTCTCGACCGCGAAGCTGGTTTGAGAACAGTAGCGCCGATCACAGTCGTGCCGCAACTACTTGACACAGATTCACTGCTGAAAGTGTGGTGAACATGTGCCTTGTATGACACGATGATGTGCGCGGCACGAAGCCGCGGGGAAGGGAGCGCTATGCCATCGGTCGAGGAGACCGCGACCGGCCGCCCCGCGGTGGTCGATCGCGTCAACGTCGCGCTGATCGCCGAGGCGGTCGAAGCGCTGGGCAAACTGCAAGAGCGCACCGGGCTCAAGAAGGTCGACCTGGTCAACCGTGCCCTGCTGATCTACGAGTTCGTGGACGCGGAACTCCGTGCGGGCAAACAGGTCGTGCTGCGGGATCCGGACGGACAGGATCAGCTGGTCAAGATCTTCCTCTGAGCGTTTTCCGCGCCGTGGTACCGCGCGAGAACCTCGTCCAGTGGGCCGTGCGCGCGGATCCGGCCCTCGTCCATCCAGAGCGCGGCGGTGCACAGCTCCCGCAGTAGTTCGTCGGAGTGCGAAGCGAACACCAGCACGCCGGCGCGGCGGGCGAGGTCGACCAGTCGTTCGCGTGCCTTGGCGAGGAACGCGGCGTCGATCGCGCCGAGTCCCTCGTCGAGGATGAGGATCTCGGGGTCGATGGTGGTCACCACGCCGAGCGCGAGCCGCACCCGCATGCCGGCGGAGTAGGTGCGCAAGGGCAGGTGCAGGTAGTCGCCGAGTTCGGTGAACTCCGCGATGTCGTCGACCCGTTTCGTCATCTGCTTGCGGGACATGCCGAGGAACAGGCCCCGGATCAGGATGTTCTCGTGGCCCGAGACCTCGGGGTCCAGCCCGACCCCGAGGTCGAACACCGGCGCGATCCTGCCGACGACCCGCGTGCTGCCCCTGGTCGGTTCGTAGATGCCGGACAGCAACCGCAGGAGCGTGGACTTCCCGGCGCCGTTGTGGCCGACCAGGCCGACTCGATCGCCCTCGCTCAAGGACAGGGAGATGTCCCGCAGGGCTTCGATGATCGGGACCTTCGCGTCGGTGCCGATCTTGCCGCCGACCTTGCCGAGCACCCGTTTCTTGAGCGATCGGGTCTTGGCGTCGAAGATCGGGAAATCGACGTAGGCGCCCTGTACTTCGATGCTCACCACGGTGCCGCCTCCTCGCTGTCGTCAAATGCGAACGGAAGTTATCATTCGCATCTGGGTGCGGTAACGTGCGGCCGGTGAACCAGCCATCCGCCGATCAGGGCTTCCGCCCGCCGCAACAGGCCCGCAGCCGGGAGTCCCTGCAGAAGGTGCTGGCCGCCGCTGAGCATGTACTCGCAGGTCAGGGCATCGAGGAGTTCACCGTCGGGGCGGTCGCCGAGCAGGCGGGAATGTCCGTGGGGGCGATCTATCGCCGATTCTCGGGCAAGAACCAACTGCTGTACGCAGTGAAGGACCAGGTGCTCGGACAACTGGAGACCGGCGTCAGCGAAGCGCTTCGCGCGGCGGAGCCCGGGCTGACCGGGATCGTCGTCGCGTTCACCCAGGCTCTGGCGCGGACCTTCGCCCGCCACGACCGGATCTTCCCCGAGCTGCTCGACAGCCAGCGCGCCGAGGGACGCGATCGTGGCCTCCGAGCGCTGGCCACGATCCAGGACGATTTCGTGCAGGCTGCTCGGCCCTGGCTCGAGGAGATCCGACGGCCGGACCGGGACCAGGCCATCCGCATGGTGGCCCGGACCACCATCGGTTCCTGTGTGCACCGGGCCGCCAGTGGCCGGTATTGGCCGGACGGCCTGAACTGGACCGCGTGGGCGACCGAAACGACCGGGATGGCGCTGGCCTACTTGACCTTGCCGGAGGAGTCAGGACCCGCCTAGATGATTGATTCCGTGAAGTTGGTGTTAGTGGTCGTAGGCGATGAGTGAGCGTTTGCTGGTCACGCCGGTTTGCCAGTTGTGCCAGATGCCTGCGGACAT